>NZ_JAWOTD010000003.1:0-177435 GCF_033338715.1 Vibrio sp. Vb1337
CACTTCGCAAGCCTTACCCCAACGTATTTAGTCTGTAATCCATTAAATCAAGCTCCTACTGGTGAACGGTTACGTAAGAGCGACGTCTTCTAAAACACCTTGGAAACGCAAAGTTTGTGTATGGTGGAACATGGGTGCAATCCAGTATTCGCTGATCAACGTCGATGCAATTGGCTCCAATGCATTAAGGTAGTCCTCAAGTGGAACGAAAGATCTGACTCTCTGTAGTTGTTCATCTAACCATTGTGCGTTCTTCTCTCCCAAAGTGTGGAATAGCACAGCGTTGCTAAAGAAGTTCGTGAACGCTGAGGCATGACGATTATCATCTAGGTTTATGTTCGTCACGACCATCGTCTCATTTAGCTCACCATTCTTAGCTTTCTCGTTCAGCTCACGATAGGAATACATAACAATTTCTACTTTACTGCCAACACTCACCAAACGATTAGAAATAGCCCGCGCACAGCGACGCAACGCGGTATAGTTATATCCTGCTATCGTAATGTGTTTAGGTAACTTAAGCGGCTCACTGAACGGACGGAGCACTGGCTTCCAACCTGGTAGCAGGTTATAAGCGGGTATACTCCCAAATACAATATTCTCGCGGCGCATCACTTCGGCCAAGTGCTCAGGTTGAATTAGCTCACTAATATAACGGCGCTGCGCTAAAGAGAGTTTGTGCTTAGCGTGCTGATTAAATAAGGCGAATAAGCAACCATCTTCTATTCGACTACGCTTGCTCGCCGATGAGTGTTCTCGGTTTTGCGTCGACATATAGTGTCCACACAAATCCTCCTCGGGCGAAGTATCCCTTTGCAACGTATTTGCTGCCAATGACGGGTTCTCCATCTGCTCGTCATTAACAATCCAGATAGTCACCAAATCCGTTAGAACTCTACATGCATAGTAACCATTAAATGCTTGCAGTTTTAAACGACTTTCATTGTGCTCGACAACAGAGAATGGGCCACTTCCGACCACCAGCTTGTTATTCGCTACGTTAACTTGGCTTACTGGTTGAATGCCGTATTTCACTCCAGAAATAAGTCCAGCAAAGCCCAAGTCAGCTCGATTAAGCTTAAAAACAACTTTCAATGGCGTTGGCGCAGTAATGTTAGCAACATGTGCCAACTCTTTTTCGTAGTACTGTAGTGAACTCAACTTTGCAAACAAGCTAACCACTGTTTCTGCATCAATGGAATTACCATTATGAAAAGTCAGACCTGGACGAAGGTAGAAAGTCCATTCGTAGGTGTCTTCGTCATAACGCCAGTGATGTGCGAGTTCTGGTTGCACTTTCCCATTGTTATCACTCGAAACTAAGCAACAATAGATTTGCCTTAATAAGAAACGTTCGCTGCTACGCTGAAGTTGATGTGGAACGACGCGCTCAAACATTCGCTTATAGGTTAATTGAATATTTAGCTGTCCTTCTTGAACAGAAGCACCAGACGTTGTTTTTAACAAACGGCCAAATGCCATTTCGTCTTCATCTAATATCGCCAGTGCTTTTTCATACTTGCCTAACTTGATACGTTCAAGAGCCAAGCTCTCTTTTAAAACGTCTAACTCCATATTCAGAATAAGAGTCGATCGTTG
Organism: Vibrio sp. Vb1337; assembly: GCF_033338715.1. Lineage (NCBI taxonomy): Bacteria > Pseudomonadati > Pseudomonadota > Gammaproteobacteria > Vibrionales > Vibrionaceae > Vibrio > Vibrio sp. Vb1337. The sequence continues at coordinate 1,600 of NZ_JAWOTD010000003.1, forward strand.
GTTCCGCCCAGCTTTCGGGTGCCAGCTCAACCACGCCTTCTGCTGCATCTGCGCTAGCAGGCTACGAGCATGCCGAGAAGAAGTGAACATGATGTCGGCAATGTCCTGTAACGTGGTTTTTGTTTCATCACCAACGCTAAACGAGAGTAATCGTTGGTAATAGCGAAACAAATTGAGATCAGACACTGAATCAACCTTAGAGCTGTGAAGTTTGTGGATAGGAATAGTTTACTTAAGTTGGCGGCAATAAAATAAGAAAACTTCCTAATTATCTGTTCCCCTTTTCCACAATTAACCTCCAAATTCGGCTTTAAAGCCCCAGATATTTACGTTATTAGGAACAAAGTCAACAAAATCACTCTCTTTTTTATCTCCCCTTTTATACGCATAATTTACTCGTCAGCGTAAAGGAGGAAGAAATGAAGAAGCCAATGATGGCGTACTTTTTTCAGCAACGCGTAGCTCAATCGAGTAATAAAATAGAAGTGATGACTCTGGTCTATCTTAACGATATGTTCCAGTGGTCATAGCCTAACCTCAAGCAGAACTTAGCTCCTGATACTACACCCCCACTTCGTTGTATCTTAAGTTCTGCTTTTTCATCTTTTGCACTCTACTACCTTATTGCAGGTTACTAAAAGTTAACTAGTTGAAACACCGCAAAACAGAGTCTACATTGAAGTCTCATCCCCCAATCGCTTTGTTGAGAAAGGGGCATTCATGGATATACACCACCAATTCGGGAGTCAATATGGCAACTTCAGTGAAACTTAAAGCGGGCGACAGCTTCCCTCATCTTCAAGCCACTTTGCTAGATGGTTCAAGCGTAACGTTGGGTCAGCCGCAAGGTGATGCGACTTGGCAAGCAGTATTCGTTTATCGTGGTAAACACTGCCCTCTTTGTACTAAGTACCTCAACGAGCTTGAGAGTTACAAACAGGCTTTCGCTGATGCTGGCGTCGATATTCTTGCCGTTTCTGGCGATTCAAAAGCACAGCTAGAGGGGCATCTAGAGAAACTCGAAATCAGCTTCCCTATCGCTTACGGCCTGACCGAAGAACAAATGAAAACGCTAGGCTTGTATGTATCTATTCCTCGATCTGAACAGGAAACCGATCATAATTTCGCAGAACCAGGTCTGTTTGTGGTGAATGAACACGGCGACTTACACGTGGTGGATATTTCAAACAACCCGTTTGTTCGCCCTGAGCTTGGCGCGCTATCACGCGGATTGGCATGGATTCGCGATCCAAACAATAACTACCCTATCCGTGGCACATTGGATTACTAATATCTTCTACACCCAAGTAAACTTTCTATCCTTAAATAAGCTAAGATTCTTGCCTTAGTGAGAATAACTTGGAATGCATATCAGATCCGTGAGATCTGATATGTATCAACAAGTTGGAAATAGAGTCCTTGTTCATTATACAACGCCTTGATGAAAAACAAGATCAGTGAAGCCCAGGCTCCCCTCAAACAACGTTAGTTATTTACTTCTAAGTCACTTTCACGATAAATACATGAAATTAAGACTAAAAACTTAGACTTAACGGATATATAAATCATAACGGTACCTACACAAGTAGTTGGCTAGCGATTATTATCCTATTGCAACTCACAATTGTGCAAATCTAATAATTCATACCATAAATGAAAACATAGATACCGTAAGAGACAAAATAAAAGCAAACGATTTTTTTACCAATAAAACACCGTTCAATTAAAATAAAAAACATTTCACTTTATAAAAATGTAATTAATCGTTATTTGCAATCACACATCTTAATTGAGAAATACAGTATGAATAAAATCTCTTTGCTTTATATGGCCGTTTGTATCGGATTAGTTGGATGCGGTTCAGGAGGAAGCGACAACGATCCAGCAAAAGATATACATCCCACCATTTCAAATCCGGAACAAATCAACGCAATGACGGTGGAAAAAGGTCATTTCTATTGTTCTGTAAACCAACAAAAACTGGAACACGGAGGGACATCTGCAAGCATGTCCTACCTGATTGAAAAGAAAAGAAATTCTACGGTTGTTGACGATTATGAATGTACCGAATACGGTTTAAAGAAAGGTGAGTCAATTATCGTCACTAAAAGTGCAATTGAAAACTTTTCATACTCAAAACATTATAAAAGCACGAAGAAGAATGACATTAATGGGTTTAAAATCATCTACCCTACAGGACTTACGACTCCGATTAATAAAGATTATGAAAAAATTACGATCACGTATAATACGGAGAGACCTGACGTTAACATTAAGATAATTCAATATTTTGACGAAAAGTCTAAATTATATACCATCAAAAAATATGAAAGCCACGTTAACGACAACTCACCAATAGGTTTAGTTGAGAAAGAGGAATTCGATAAATATTCCGATTTTGAAAAGAAACTGGAATTAAATAGTGCTTTTTTAAATTCAACTGAAGTGAGTGATTTATTCTACAACTTATTAAGTATGATAAAATAATAACTAAAAATCAAAAACTTAAAAAGTACGATTATGCTCAAGTAGCTTCGATATGCCTGACTCGAAAGAGTACGTTGTTTTACGAAACAAATTACGATTTTAATGAAGCACATCTAAGTTACTTGGGTATAAACGGCGATGTATTATTAATCAGCTTTCAAAAGAGAGTGACGTTTGCGATTAACTACTTTGGTCTTAACGAAGCTCAATTTGATGCTTTTCAGACCAAATTCGCAAATCATCAAGAATCTTAAGTGCGGTACGGCCGAACTCTGTTAGTTCATAGCTGACTGCAATTGGGCGGTCGCTGATCACTTTACGCACCACCATACCTTCCGCTTCTAGCTCTTTCAGGCGTTGGTCGATCATCTTTTTACTTGCACCGCCTAGCATGCGTGCTAAGTCATTGAAACGAACTGGGCCGTCTTTCAAATGATAAATCAGAGAACCTTTCCATTTACCACCAATTAGACGCATCCCTTTCTCGATAGCACATGGCTCCGCACATACGTTCACCACTGACTTACGACCTTTGCTATCTACACTGATTCTGCTTTCCACAATACACCTCAAGATACGCACCTAATCTAGGTAACGAAAAGTAAGCTATATACATTTAGTGCTTTAGAGTAATAAAAACGTCACCTCGCCGCAAACAAATAAAAATGGACCGCATGTAGCAGTCCATCTCAATTCATCATTCAGTTCGCACTATCTTTCTAAAAGGATTAGAAGTTTTCGTTAATGTGAGCTTCGAAACGAACAAAATCGTTTTCGATATCTGCGTTCTTCATCACATCATAACAAGCGAATGTAGGTAATGCTGACATACCAAAGAAGCGGAAGTTAGCGTGCATGTGGAACATCAAATCGTCCACGCCTTTACCTTGGAATAGGTATTCGTTCTCATCATCAAACGATTCTTCTGGCGCGTTGAATGTCAGTGACAGCATGTATTTGCTGTTGGTTTGAGTGCCGCCTGTACCATAGTTTTTCTTTGGTTCTTCTGCGCTACGGCCATCGAATGCACATAGTGCGCCGCCCATACCCGCAGTAAACACGTCGTCCATGTATTTTTTGAATGACCAAGGCACAGACATCCAGTTGATTGGGCTTTGGATGATCACGCGATCAGCCCACTCAAAGTGTGCGAGTTGCTCATCTACGTTGATCTCATCTTGCATTGTCACAACGCGAACCTCATGGCCTTTTGCTTGCAGAAGCGTCTGTGCTTTGTCGACAAGAGAAGCATTTAGACGACCTTCTGAATATGGTGATGGTTCGTGTGCATTGATGATCAGTACGTTGCTCATGGGATTACCTTTAAATAAGTTCACAAGATGACGCAGTAACCATTGTGCGTCGGATGTGGTTTATTATGGTAACCTAGAAATATAGTGCAATTAGTTAACTTTTAGTAACCTACTTAATTTTTTATTATATCACTGTTTTTAAAACATATATTTTTTCAATTTTTTATTCATCGTTATTTTACGATTAATTTTTTCATCGAGTTGTTGAATCTTCCACAGAGCAGGCGTACACTTTATCGCAATTCGACGATTAACTATTAAGGCCAGCGAATGAGTGATAAGTGCAAGGACACGTGCGAAGTTGTTTTTCAGACAACGCAACAACAGCTCGAGAAAGAACAAACTCTCGCAGCGCAAGCAAAAGCTTTGTCGCATCCAGCACGTTTGCGCATTCTGCATATCCTGCACACGCTCGATACCATGGGCGGTTGTTTGAATAGTGATCTGGTTTCTGAACTGGGTCTTGCGCAATCTACTGTTTCCGAGCACTTGCGTATTCTAAAGCAAGCTGGCTTTATCAGCGCCGAGCCAAACCCACCTAAGGTGTGTTACCGCATTCAACGCGACGCGTTTGATCAGTTCAATCTAGGATTTTCCAAGTTATTTGATTAATTCCCTTTGCACGCTGCTCAGGCGTGCAGAGATAAACTATACCTTTCACTATCGCCTTTCGACGATAAACGAATAAGAGAACACTATGACTACTCAAGTTTTAAATAGTGCCAGCGACAAAATGAGCTTCTTGGACCGTTACCTAACGGTGTGGATTTTTGTGGCAATGGCAATCGGTGTAGGTATTGGCGCAGCATTCCCTCAAGTTGCTGAGTGGAATGAGTCAATGTCAGTCGGCAGCACGAACGTACCGCTCGCGATTGGTTTGATTTTGATGATGTACCCGCCGCTAGCAAAGGTGAACTACAACCTGCTAGGTACAGTGACGAAAGATAAAAAAGCGATCACGCTGTCTTTAGTCATGAACTGGATTGTCGGCCCTATTTTAATGTTCATCCTTGCATTGACTTTCCTAGGTGATCATCCGGGTTACATGGTTGGCATCATTCTGATCGGTCTTGCTCGTTGTATCGCGATGGTATTGGTATGGAACGATATCGGTGGTGGTAACAAAGAATACGGCGCAGCCCTAGTTGCATTAAACAGCGCTTTCCAAATCGTAACTTACAGTGTGATGGCATGGTTGTTTATCACTGTGTTGCCACCAGTCTTTGGTTACGAAGGTTTCGTAGTTGATATCTCGATGATGGACATCGCGGAAAGCGTTCTTATTTACCTTGGTATCCCATTCCTAGCGGGCTTCCTAAGCCGCAAATGGCTGGTCGCTGCGAAAGGTGAACAATGGTACAACGACGTATTCATCCCACGCATTTCACCAATTACGCTTATCGCCCTGCTTGCGACCATCGTACTGATGTTCAGCTTGAAAGGTGAAATGATTCTTGAACTGCCAATGGATGTATTCCGTGTAGCAATTCCACTGGCTATCTACTTTGTGTTGATGTTCTTTGTCAGCTTCTTCGTTGGTAAGAAAATGGGCATCGACTACGACAAAAACGCGTCAATTGCTTTCACGGCAACAGGCAACAACTTTGAATTGGCAATTGCGGTTTCTATCGCGGTGTTTGGCCTAAACTCAGACCAAGCTTTTGCTGGTGTCATTGGCCCGCTGATCGAAGTGCCTGTATTGATTGCTTTGGTGAATGTAGCATTGCGAATGAAAGCCAAATATTATGGCTAACCTAAAAAGCACAAAAAATACAAAAGCGGTAAAACATTAACTCACTACCGTTTTAATATACTCACTGGGCGTTAGGCCGAACTTACTTTTAAAGCGTTGGCTAAAACGCCCCTCTGACTGATAACCACACAACTGTGCGAGCATAGCAACGTTATACGAGCCATTTTGCATCAAGTAAAGTGCGTGATTTAAGCGCACTTCTGCCAATACTTCACGATACTGGGTACCTTCTTGTTTCAGTTTGCGTATCAATGTTGCTCGGCTCATAGCAAAGTGCCCCGCGACCATGTCTAATGGATGCTCCTCCCCTGGAGAGCGCGATAAGTAACGACTAAGTTTCTGACTAAAAGAGATATGTGAACTCGAGAACAACCGATGCAATAACCCTCTCTCAGCTAGCTGCTGATATAGGCCCATAATCCAGTAGCGTTGTGTCGCTTCACTTAAGCTTTCCCGCTCAAACGAAAACAAAGCATTTAACGTCGCTTGCAATGCTTTATCTGTCTCAACAACGGGTACATAGTTTCCTAATGCGTTGCTCATGCTTAGCTCCAACATTTCATCGCTAGGCACACAGTGAAAACTGAACATTCGAGAAAGAAATCGCCCTTGTAGAGGAAGATTTTCAAAATTTAGGGATGCATTTGCTTCACAAAGCATGATATTTGGATGATGGATGTCGAGTACTTCGTCTTTCCAGAAAAGATGTTTACTCCCCTTAACAATCTGAATAATGCTTGGGGAGTGAATCCTGACATTACGAAGCTTCTGCTGCTGCTCCGCACGAAACAGCGTAACCTGATATTGGTGACCCATTCTCTCCCCTTATATTCAATTATCGCGTGTAAGTCGTGGTTAATGTCGCTTTACCCAAAGCAACACTATTCAAAGTAAACCCTACAATGGCTGGTGGCGTGTTTTCATCCAAATTCAGTTCTTCAGTTGGCAATGCCCACACCGTAAACTGGTAACGATGCATCCCATCATTCTTTGGAGGACACGCGCCGCCGAACCCCGTTGTGCCGTAGTCAATACGAGATTCTTTGCCTCCTAACTTGTTCATATCAATGCCTCGAGGCAGCTCGCTAACGGTGGATGGAATATTAAACGCTATCCAATGCCAAAAACCACTGCCTGTTGGTGCATCGGGGTCATACACGGTGATCGCAAAACTTTTTGTGCCCTTTGGAGCTTCTTTCCACATCAATTGTGGTGATTGATTCCCGCCATCACATCCCCAACCAGAGTATTCAAATGTCTTCGCCATCGGGTGGCCTTCTTGAATATCTCTACTCACGAGTTCAAATGCATGGGCAGAACCGACCGCAAAAACACTCAATACCAAAACTGACTTGTAGATCGCTTTCATGTTTTTCTTCCTTTCAATGAATTCAACACTAGTCTAAATACCCAGCAGTCCGAATCCTTGTCAGTAAGTATCAAAAAACACAAAATAATCTATAATTTTGACACTTTAAGATTCTAACACAAATTTCTTACTCTCTTAATTGCACTTGGTTTATGCTAATTAATCGCTCACGGAATAAGGAAGGAAAATGGAATTGGATATCTACGTGGTGGACGCCTTCACCGATACGCAATTCAAAGGCAACTCAGCAGCGGTGATACCGTTAGAGGAATGGCTAGCCCCAGAATTGATGCAAAATATCGCGACAGAAAACAACTTATCAGAGACGGCTTTCCTAAAGTCCATTGGCGCAAACCAATATGAGATTCGTTGGTTCTCTCCGATTACTGAAATCGATTTCTGTGGACACGCAACACTGGCCTCTTCGTTAGTTCTGTTTGATGAGTTTGGCATTAATGGCACGATTGAATTTCATACTCTGGAAGTAGGGCCCCTCACCGTAGAGAAGAATGCGCAAGGTAAGATCGAGATGACGTTCCCTGCTCGTCCTCCAAAAGCCGTTTCTGATATTCCCTCGGCATTGATTGAAGGCCTAAGTTGCGATGTGGAACGCGTACTGCTTAGCCCTCAAGCGTATTTCGTGGTGGTCGGCAACCAGCAGGAGGTACTTGAGGTTCAATACCGTTCAGATCACCTCAAGACACTCGCTCCTTACGATGTGGTCGTTACCGCAAAAGGCGATCAACAAGACTTTGTATCTCGTTACTTTTGGCCTGCAAATGGTGGTGACGAAGACCCCGTAACTGGCTCGATTCACGCTGGGTTAGCACCGTTCTGGGCAGAAGCGTTAGGCAAAACATCACTGGTCGCTTACCAAGCTTCTCAGCGCGGAGGCATTTTGCACTGTGAAGTTACTGGCGAACAAGTAAGAGTATCTGGCGACGGCGTGCTCTACATGAAAGGCAAGATTTTTGTGTAGCCCTTTAGCCTGTCTTTAGCATTAGCCCAATAGGACAAAGCCCAGCGTTATTGAGCTATATAACGCTGAGCTTGAGGATAACGCTGGACTTGATGGTTTGAGTAGAGTGATATCGAACTACTGGAACTTCTTACCCGCAGCGGCAACGAACGCCATTTCTACCAATAGTTCAGGGTTCGCCAATTCGACTTTGACGCAAGCGCGGCTTGGTGCGCAGCCCTCAGAGAACCACGCATCCCACACTTCGTTAAGCGCATCGAAGTTAGCAAAATCCGTCACGTAAATCGTCACAGATAGAATGCGCGATTTATCGCTATCAACACTGGCTAGCATTTGTTCGGCTTGGTCGAAGATCTGCTGCACTTGCCCTTTCATATCTGCAGTTGTATCTGCTTCTGCCACCTCAACAAAGTTGGCAATACCGTTGAACACCGTTACATCAGACCAACGTTTACATGGATTAATACGATGAATTGTCATGTTATTTCTCTTAATTACGGCTTCTCAACCAAACACACAGGCGCACCGATGTCGCACGAATATCCGGTTGGAGTGATAACGCCAGTTTCCGGATTCCTATGGAAGCTAGCGACATTATGTGAATGTTGATTGGCAACGAGCATCCACTGCCCGTCACGGGATAAAACAAAATCTCTTGGGAACGCGCCACCACAATCGGACTCGGCAATTTGAACTGGAGTATTGCTCGTTACATCAAATGTACTGATCAGATTTTGCGCACGGCATGAGACATAGACAAAGCGCTCATCCACGGAGAGACGAATAGCAGACGCCGCTTCTTTGTTCTCTTCATCGGCTAACAGTTTAACTTGTTGAGTCAGATTCCATTGTCCGTTTTGCTTGCGAAGTACCACCAGCGTTTCAGACAATTCGCAAACAACGTACGCGACAGATTCATCACGATTGAAGATCAAATGACGAGGCCCTGAGCCAGCAGGCATCGCGATGCTTTGAGAAAGTGGAAACTTAACTGTCTCACCATCATTGTAGTAGTCATAAAAGTGAACACTGTCTGTGCCTAAATCGACCACAGCCAATTGAGCGGAGTATTTTAGAAAAGTGACTTGATGGGCATGAGGGGAAGTCTGACGGTCAATATTCGGCCCATTGCCTTCTACATACAATTCTGCAATGGATTTCAACGGCTTACCTTGTTCATCAAGTTGGTAAACACTTACATTGCCGGAACCGTAGTTTGCAACAGCGAGTAGCTGTTCTTTAATGTCGATATGGCAAGGGTAGTCACCTTCAATTGGCAATCCATAGCTGTCTATTTTTTCAGCAAATATCAGCTCTGCACCTGCCAAACGATCGACTTCATTAAAGGTATATAAACCCTCTCCTCTGAGCGCAAGGTAAGAAGGGTTACGAACCGTTTTTACTGCGTCTGGAACAAGTTCATTGATGAGCGTTAATGCGCCAGTAGCAGTATCAAGAGAAACACACGCAATGCCCTGACTTTGGCTTGGTGAATCGGTATAGGTGCCTACATAAAAATGTAAGTGACCATTTACTATCATGGGAAACCTTTAGGAGATAAAAGAGTGCTTAACCGATAAGATGCCGCCTGCGTTACCAGACGGCAATCCCTTTTAGTTATCAATCGGTTAAAGTGTGAAGCAACTGCTCGGTTGGTACTACGATGGCGACAATCGTTTCATCAAAAATAATCGCATTTTCATCGATAGTGCGTTGATACGCTTCAGTGTCAGATTGGCTAATGTCACTGCCCTGCTTGGCGAGCTCAATCAAAGTTAAACCTAAATCGGCAACTTTGATTGCGGCTTCTGCAACTGGCACCGTTTCTACCGACGCCACGTTTGCAGCGAAAATAGGTTTGGCTTGCTGCGCCGCTAACTTAACGCTCTGATAATGCATCGCCAACGCATCCAACGCGGTTTTATCACTTTGAGCATAAGCTGCGACCAAATCTTTCATCTCGTACACTGCTAGGCTTTCTACTGGCAATGCATCCGCAAAGCGGTTTAGTCGCTCATACTGGTTGTACAAATCACCTTCATTTGGCGTAGAGATCCACTTCTCCCAATGACGAGCGTAGTATTGAGCCGGCTCGATGTACTTCGCTAATGTTTGTAGCGGCGTTTCATCTGCACCATTAGCAAGACGTTTCAACATCATATTGGCATCGGCATGATGACGCAGACCAAGCGAAATCTCAGACCATGTATCCATCACCTTCATGCGCTTGTACATGCTGCGCTCATCGGTCAGGTCTTGGCTCGACCATAGGCGCTCAGCAATTGCGTAGCTTCTCGGCCATAAGCGTTGCTCGATGGTCATTGAATCGAGGTTCTCACCCCAAATGGTGATTTCTCCGCCTAAGATCAAATGCTGTTCTTTCTCGGTCAGTTCAGCTGGATAGCCGCCATTCGGCTCAGGAATGACACTCCCCTGCATGTCACTGCTCGCGACCAATTCTCCAATCGCAGGCCAACGAACATTGCCAATCAATTGGTAACTGGTGTCTTTCAACTTGCCATCCGCAAAGTCATAGTTGAATTCGGTGTAAGACATAAAGTTATCGAAGTGCCCTTTAAACTTCACACCCGGCACGTACTCGATGATGAACACCTCTTCACGAGACTTACCGTTGTAATCGGTAAACGCACGGTAGCTGCCGTCTGTCGCTTCAATAATGGTTAGATTACCTGTACGTGGACCACCTTTGTTGCGTGGTTTCACCCAATCATAAGTCGCGAATTTCTCACCTTGATGAAGTTGGTCATCAACCGTGATTCCTTTCGGCATTGGATCATTGCGGTAGTGGTAACTGGTTGGTTGTGGCTGGTCTAGGTAATAGCCTGTTGAGAGAATGCCTTGGTAGCCCCCTTTTGCTGCTCGACCTATACTGTCGTGCCCTTGCCAGCTTTGAATCACAATCGAGGTTGGAAGGTCTTTGTGCCAGATTTCATCCCAGCCAGTCATCTTCTTACCGCGCTGTTCCAGCATCTGTTCAACCTTGGTGTTCAGATACGATTGCAGACCACGCTCACCATCCAGATTGTTGTCTTTGATGAATTGCTGAATCTTCGGGTTGTCTTTCCACTGTTGGTAATTTGGTTCATCACCGCCGATATGGAAGTACTCATCAGGGAAGAGCTCAACCACTTCGTCAAACACGCTCGCCAGCATCTTGTAAAGTTCGGGATTGGTCGGGTCCATTAACGGCTCAAACACACCCCAGCCACGTTGATGCGAATAAGATTGTTCCCCCATACCAGACATTAATTCAGGGTAAGCGTGCGCCACTGCCGAAGCATGTCCCGGCAGAGAGATTTCAGGGATAACTCGAATACCAAGGTTGCGCGCGTAATTCACTACATAGCGGATTTCATCTTTGGTGTAATAATCACCATCTGCGGTGTCTTGCCATAGCTTTTGGTAATTATCGAGCTGGATACGAATCGCTTGGTCATCCCAAATATGCCAATGGAAAACGTTCATTTTTGCTGATGCCATCGCATTGAGTTGACGAAGAATCACGTCGAGTTCAATGAAGTGACGAGAAGTGTCGTAAGAAACGCCACGCCAAGGAAAGCGAGGTTCATCTTGAATCGACACCGCAGGCACAAAGTACCCAGTCGCGTCCGTAGTCACCAACTGCAAGAAGGTTTCCAAACCATGGAAAGCGCCGTAAGGGCGTTCGGAGCGAATGATGATCTGACCATTACGCGATTCAAGTTGGTACGATTCATCACTGTTAATGTCTTGCACCTCTGACTTGGGCGCATTACGAATATCAATCACCAAGGTCGCGTCTTTTTGCGACTCAGCATGCCAGTTCAACATCGGTAAGCCGGTTTGGCGATATAGACGGTCCATAGTGCGCTTTGCGTTGAACTGCACGCGCGGGGAATCGTAGCCTTTGATGTATATGCTGAAGGATTTATCCAGTGTGATTTTACCCTGCCCCAACTCTACATTTTGTGGGTAAGGCATTAGGTTAAGATCGGTGTTGGGGGTCATCGCCATCGCTGCCGTTGGAATTGTGATTAAGCCTGAAATGAGTAGTGCTAATGTACCTTTGTTCATCCGCGCCATCCTGTCGTTGTTATTATTGTTCAACCCAAGTCACGCTATTTAATGGGGTCTGGTGACTTGGGTAAACGAGCTCTGTTTGAGTTACGCAACCAGCTCTACTGCTTCACGAACCAGCTTGCCAATTTCGTCCCATTGTTCGTTTTCAATTAAGCTCGGTGCCACCATCCAAGTGCCACCGCAACAAACCACACGGTCGATGGCTAGGTAATCATTAACGTTGTTCTTACCGATACCGCCTGTCGGCATCAGGCTCACATCAACATAAGGTGCAAGTAGTGACTTCACCATCGCGATACCACCGCTCGCTTCCGCCGGGAAGAATTTGAGGAAGTTCAAACCCAGCTCAAGAGCTTGTTCAACCTGACTTGGGTTATTCACACCCGGAACGATTGGCATATTGATCTCTTGGCAGCGACGCACGGTATTGGGGTTCAACCCCGGCGCAACAATAAACTCTGCACCCGCGTCTTTCGCTTGAGTAATTTGCTCCGGCGTCAGTACCGTGCCAGCACCGATGCACATTTGCGGGTAAGCATCACGCATGGCTTTAATCGCATCGGCAGCGGCTTCTGTTCGAAACGTCACTTCCGCGACTGGCAGACCGTTTTCTACTAACACTTTCGCCAATGGAATCGCGTGCTCAACCTTGTTGAGTTGAATAACTGGAATAACTTTGAATTGCTGAAGTTGCTTAATCATTGCTTGGGACATAATACGTTCTCGGAAATTATCGAATTAGATGAGTCATGGCGTCATTTGGAATGATTGCGCCAGGATATTGAATAACGGTTGCTGCTAGTGCGTGACCGAGTTGGGCAGACTGCTCACAGCTTTGTCCGGTCAATCGTCCTGCAAGGTAACCAGCAGCAAATGAATCGCCGGCGGCACAGGTGTCGATTACTTTCACAACCTTCTCGGCGACTACGTAAGCGGTTTGCTTGTCATCACCATGCGACCAAACCAGTTTGCAAGGCTCACAGCCACGTTTAATCACTATTTCTTGGCAACCAAAGCGAAGGCTGCGCTGCTCAGCACTTTCCTCTTCACCCCATACCAAGACATCATCGTCTTCAGTGATAAGTGCAATGTCGACTAAAGGCAGAATTTGGCTATACCAATGTTTCGCCTCTTGTGCAGACCAAAGTTGAGGACGGAAGTTATTATCGAAGATAACCTTGCCTCCGCCTTGTGAGAACTGACTTAACGCCTTTTTAAGCCTTACTTTGCTATCGTCATTTAGAATCGCGACGCTGATGCCACTTAGGTAGAGGTAATCCAGCTCTCGGTTCGCAATCGCAGCTTCTAATTTGTTGAGCGAAGAGGTAGAGAAGTAGCTTTTAACGGCTGCACTGTCACGCCAATAAAGAAAGCTGCGTTCGCCTTCTTGGTCGGTCTGCACCATGTACAACCCCGGAAGCTGAGCTGGGAATATCTCGACAAGATCAGTCACAATGCCCTCTTGTTGCCAGTTTTCCAGAAGCTCTTGAGAAAGTACGTCCTCCCCAAGACCGGTCGCGTAAGACACTTGGACAGGTTGTTGAGCCGTTAGTCGAGAGAGGTAAAGTGCGGTATTGAGCGTGTCGCCACCAAAGCCTTTGCGAATTGGGTCGCCGCTCAGTTCAATCATGCATTCGCCAAAGAAAGCAATTTTAGTCTGGGATGAATCGGTCATCGTTCACCTACTTTGGATAAATTTAGAATGGTGGCTCGGGGGAGCCACCAGTTTGTCAGGAGCTTATAAGCGAGTTTCTGTTCGAGCCAGAAACCCTTTGCTGTTAAGCGTTTTGATTTGCCGCCGTTGCGCGGTTTTGTAGAGAAGCGTCTTCTTCCAGAACGCCTTTGTCAGACAGCTCCATTTCCATCAGAGCACGCTCATCATCAAGGATTGCTCGTGCCATTTCTGGTGACACTTGGTTAGCTGGAGTCACTAGGCTTACTGCCACACCAGCGGTTAGGGCAAACAAGCAAGATGGAATCACTGGGTTGCCCCAGAAAGCAGTCAGGTCTGGGCTAAGCATTACTGCAAATGAAGCAATAGACGCACCTGCCAATGTTGCCAATGCACCTTGCCAGTTGTAACGCTTCCAGAAGCGACCCAACATACCGCACACGAACATGCCAGACATAACTGTCGAGATCATCTTAGTGATGTAGCCGATGATGTCGTTAGAGGTTAGCGCGAACAGCAATGCACACCCGATCACTACAACCAAAGCCAAGCGAGAATAATTCAACATGGATTCTTTGTTTGGCACGCGACCGGTGAACATGACGTAAACATCACGCAGCAAGATAGACACGCCCGCAATCGCATCGGAACTTGCACTCGACATGGTTGCCGATAGACCTGCAATCAGAACGATAAGACCAACGCCTACTGGCAATACTGTTGCCGCGATGTATGGGAAAGCAAAGTTCGCGTTGTTCAGTTCAGGGTCAATCGCATGCGCCGCCATACCAATAACTGCAGGGATGATAGAGAAGAACAAGTACAGCACACCAGACGCTACGAATGAACGACGGATGGTTGATACATCTTTGCCTGAGTAGATGCGTTGGCGGAATGAAGGCGTTGCAAGTACACCCACACCAATCACAACAGCAAGAGAAACCGCTGGGATTAAACCAAGCTTATCAATCGCAAGGAAGCTAACCGCTTCTGGATCCATGGCTGAATACAGGTTATCCAAGCCGCCAATGTGCTGCACAGACAGTACCGCCATTAGGATGAAGCCAACAAACAAGATGATAGCTTGAATGGTGTCTGTCCAAACCACCGCAGTGTAGCCGCCAATAACCACGTAAATAGTAAACGCTGCTGCGATAATCATCTTCGCAGTGCTCAGCTCAATATCGGCAATCCACGCGAGGTACATACCACCACCAAGGATGTGTGCGCCCAACCAGCCAATAGAAGCGATAAAGATAAGCAGACCAACCACGTTCTTCACGATGCGATTTGCACCTACGTAGTATGCGAGCTCTTCACTCATAGTCATAAAGTTGAGTTTACGAACTGGCGCAAACCACAGCGCCAATAACAAGATACCAATTGCGCCGCCAATGCCGTAAAGCGCACCAGCCCAACCGTTTGAGTAACCAAAGCCAACCGCGCCCATACTTGAGCCCGTGCCAACCATGGTTGCTACCGTGGTACCTAATACGAGGAACAGAGGTAAGCCTCGACCACCGAGTAGAAAGTCTTCACCTGATTTTTGGTTGCGAGAGACAAACCATCCCAACCAAATTAAAAATAAGACATACGCACCGAAGCCGGTAAGAAAAAGTGTACTGTTCATTGAACACCTCTCATATCAAAATCCATCTTTCAGATTGATATAATTCCAGCAGCAAGTATTAGATTTTATTCCAGAAATTATCTAATTTTATTTTTATAGCTTTTGCTAAATATATTAGGCACTACTGCTTTATGAAATTATATTTATGTAGGGAGTGAGAGTGCCAAAAAGATAATAACAGGAAAGTAATTATTTCCGGCACTCTATTTTATTTAATTAGGTAAAGTGTGATTTCTATCGGCGATCTTCGCGGTAGCAAGTCACATCGACTTCAACTTTCACGTCCACCACGAGATCACACACCATGCAAATACGCGCAGGTGGGTGATCACCAAAGAACTCTCTGAACACTTTATTGAACGATTGGAAGTAACGAGAATCCGTTAGTACCACTTTTACGTGCACCACATCAGCTAGCGTGTAGCCTGCTTCTTCCATAATATCGACACAGTTTTGAATCGCTAGGCGAGACTGGTCAACGATACCGCCTTCTACCACTTCGCCGTCAGTCATTGGTGTTTGACCCGAGACGTATAAGAAGCCGCCCGCTTCTGTTGCACGTGCAAATGGTAAATGTTGACCGCCAGTACCTACGCCGCCTTCTACACCATAACGTTTAATTGACATAATATTCTCCAGTGATAATGCTTAATCTAAAAAATTAATTTATTTAATAAGTTATTGATGGGTATTATTTCTATAAATAAATACGCCATTTCTATTTTCGGTGACTTTATCTTTTAAATAAGATAACTCGCCATTTACAAATACAGATTCAATACCTTGCGCGACGGAAATTGGATTTTCGAACGTTGCAGTATCTTTAATTGTATTTGGGTTAAATAAAACTAAGTCTGCGTAAGCACCTGTTTTTATTTCCCCACGATCTTTCAATTGGTAGCGTGTTGCTGACATCCCCGTCATCTTGTGAATCGCTTCTGCCAATGGGAAAAGCTGTTCTTCACGACAGTAATGCCCCAAAACTTTCGGGAATGTGCCCCACAAACGTGGATGTGGATGCGGGTCATTTGGTAATCCATCCGAGCCCACCATGGTCAACTTATACTTAAGGACACGTTTGACGTCGTTTTCATCCATGCAGTGATAAACCGCGCCCGCAGGTTGCAACGCTTTTGCTGCTTCCATAAGAGGCAGCTGCATCTCGTCAGCAATGTCTTTCAGCATCTTGCCAGCGTGTTCAGGTTTACTTTCAGACCAAGTGATGAAGATGTCGATTTCATCCGTCACCTGTTTTAAATCCAGCGTTGAAGAACTGGCAGAATATGGGTAGCAATCGCAAGACACGTCTTGATGCTCAGAAACCTTATCCATCAAATCCAGCACTTCTACCGTGCGCCCCCAGTTGCCTGCACCTGCACATTTCAGATGAGAAATCACCACTGGCACTTTGGCGTACTGCCCAGTTTCAAACGCTTCTTCCATTGCACTGATGATTTCTTCAAACTCGGTGCGCATGTGTGTGGTGTAGATACCACCGTGATGACCGAGAATTTCCGCTAGGCGCATGACTTCATCCGCGTTGGCTTGCTTGGCACTCGCATAAGCAAGACCCGAGCTCAAACCCAATGCGCCCTCTTCCATCGCTTGTGCCAGTGTTTGGCGCATTTGCTCGATTTCTTCATCGGTAGCCGTGCGCAGTAAGTCGTCCATCACGTTGTTACGTAAAGTTGTGTGACCGACTAACGCAGCAACGTTGACTGCAGGGTTCGCCGCTTGTACCGCCTTCGCATACTCCGCAAAGGTTGGGTATTTGAAGTCTTCCTGCTTGCCCAATAGATTCATTGGGTCTGGCGGAGTATCACTGAGTACCGCAGGGCTCGCGCTAATTCCGCAATTTCCTACGATTACCGTCGTCACGCCTTGGCTGATCTTTGGCAAGCAGTCAGGGTAACGAATCACATTGGTGTCATCGTGCGTGTGCACATCAATAAATCCCGGAGCCAACGCAAGACCCTGACCGTTGATAACCTTCTTTGCAGAAAGCTCGTCTAGCTGCCCTACTTGCTCAATACGATCTTGACGAATCGCAACATCAGCAATGAATGGTGCTGCACCCGTACCGTCAAATACCTCTACGCTTTTGATAATGGTATCGAACAACATACTTCACTCTCTTCGTCCGTCGTTAACATGATTCCATCTTAATAATTCTTGAAATTTAAACAGTGAAGAAACACACAAAAAACTCAGATTTGTTTGATACTTTCTAACATATTATTTATGGTAGTTAGCAACAAACACTTAATATCAATCACTTAGACCATGTTAGAAGTAGGTACGCCATGAAAGACAATCGCCAAAAGTGTGATAAAAACTATCATAATGAGTGTGTTACCACGCCAGGTTACGGAGAAAAGGCTCAACCTGTTGCGTGCAATTCCGATGGGTTACACAGTTTGATCCATGAAGAGATCACCTTGCCCGCTGCGGTGATCAAATCTTCTTCATTGAAGAACAACCTCGATTGGATGCAGCGTTTCGCCAATCAGCACAAAGTGAAGTTGTCACCGCACGGTAAAACCACCATGACTCCCGCTTTCTTCCAGCAGCAATTAGAAAACGGCGCTTGGGGCATTACCGTCGCAACGCCGGCTCAGGCAGAGATTGCGGCGCTAGGCGGAGCGAAAAACATCATCATGGCGAACCAACTAGTTGGGCGCGCAAACATGACTATCATCGCCAACTTGATTGAAACCCACGGGGTCAACTTCTATTGCTGTGTGGATTCAAGCCGAAATGTCAAAGCGCTAGAGCGTGCCTTCGCTGAACATCAATTGCCGCTTAATGTACTGATTGAGTTTGGTGTCGAAGGCGGTCGCTGTGGATGCCGTAATCAACAAGATGTGGTTGAGCTCGCCACATTCATCCACCAGCAACCTCACCTCACGCTAAAAGGTATCGAGGTTTACGAAGGTGTCATTCATGGTGACAATGCTGAGCAGGACATCCGTGACTTCCTCAACACCACATTAGAAATCACAGCCCAACTACAAAACGACAGGTTGATTGAGTCCAAACCTCTTGTTACTGGCGCAGGCTCTGCTTGGTATGACGTAGTTTCTGAATGCTTTGCCAACCTAGAAGATTTTGACGCCATCATTCGCCCAGGTTGCTACGCAATTCATGACACAGGCATTTACCTTGATGCACAAAACAAAGTCATGCAGCGTGCTGAAAACAACCAAGGTGCCGCGTGTGATTTAGGCGGTGACTTGGAATCAGCACTAGAGCTTTGGGCTTATGTGATTTCTCGCCCTGAGCCAACCAAGTTAGTTGCCGGCTTTGGCAAACGTGACGTGGCGTTTGATGCTGGATTGCCAATCCCTGAGCGTGCTTACCGCGATGGTGAGTCAATCTCTATTGAAAGTGCGGTAACGACCGCGGTGATGGATCAGCACGCGTTCATCGAAGTAGACGCAAACAGCGACCTTCAAGTGGGTGATATGATTGCCTTCTCAACCTCCCACCCATGTTTAACGTTTGATAAGTGGCGTGCCGTGGCGGTTTGTGATGATGAGTATCAAGTCACTCATTGGGTGAAAACCCGTTTCTGATGATGAGCTTAGTGAGGCTTTTCGTTATACTTCATGCCAAACCAGTGGAGGCGGCACAATCGCCTCCATGCAAAAGATAGGAACACAGCTTGAGTTTAGAAGTCGATATTATCTCTCAAATCACTGAACGTTTCAGTGCGCTGCGCGATGCCGAAAAGAAGGTCGCGAAGTTGATCATGGACGACATTCAAACTGCCGCCAATGCCAGCATTACTGAACTGGCAGAAAGCGCAGAAGTGAGTGAAGCCACCATCACCCGTTTTGCTAAAGCTGTTGGCTGTAAAAACGTACGTGATATGAAGATCAAACTGGCACAAACCTTAACGGTTGGACAACGATTCATCCTTGAGCCGCCTGATCAAAGTGGCTACCAAGGCATTTATGAGTCGATCAAGCAATCCCTTGATGTAAACCGCAGTTTGATTGTTGAAGAAGATATCGACACTGCTGTGAACTGGCTGCACAACGCAAGACAAGTGATCTGTATTGGTATGGGTGGTGGCTCAACCATTGCAGCACAGGAGATGCAGCATCGTTTGTTCCGTCTGGGTTACCCTGTTGTGGCTTACAACGATGGCTTGTTATCGCGCATGATTGCGGCGACTGCAGACGCGAACGATGTGTTGGTGATGATCTCAGCCACTGGCTATACCCCTGCCATCATAGAAACCGCGCAATTAGCCAAGCAGTACGGCGTGAAAGTCATTGTGATTACTCCGAAAGACACACCTTTGACTGAGCAAGCCGATTTGGTTCTGCCTATTGAACACCAAGAGACGGATTTCATCTACAAGCCATCCGCTTCTCGCTACGCGATGTTGGCTTTGGTTGACGTACTTTCGATGGCATTAGCCGTTAATCATAAGCGACGCTCACGCGATAAACTTCGCCGACTCAAAGTTGCCCTCGACTCTTATCGTGGCGGCTTAGAAAGACAGCCTCTTGGTGATTAAACCAACGTGGTCTAGATAACTAAAAACTCGCTCATAAAACTCAAACAATGAAGCCCGATGTTCAGCATCGGGCTTTGCTTTATCTCGCTGTTTCTTTACGCGCGCACGGTAAACCTGATCCTTGTCTCGATTCTTTAATTTATCTTTCCTAATCCCACCAACATCACGGTAACCCACTATATTTGAATGAGAATATTCTTAGAGACGCATTCAAGAGTGAGGCCAGTTTCAATAATTAATCAATTGATGAATATTGAAGGAATTAACTTCCTAGCCGGACAAAACTGACTCACGTTACACTGAATGCAGTCCCACACTCTTCTATAGCTTGATACGATTTCGAGCTCACCTTCTTAGAGGAAGCGTCGCATGATGAAGCGAATCATTCTTGGCACCCTAGCCCTGACTCTTTTAACTGCTTGTTCCAAAGATGACGGACAGCAAGCCCTTGGCACACTAGAACGTGACCGCGTAACCTTTACTGCAACCTCTAGCGAGATAATTCGTGCTCTTCCCATCAAGGAAGGCAGCCAAGTCACCGAAGGAGAAGTGCTGGTTCAGCTCGATACAAAGAACCAAGAAGCCGTTTTAGCTCACGCCGTAGCCGAACAAGCCAAGGCTGACGCCTATCTTTTGAAATTGACCAATGGTGAGCGACCAGAAGACATTGCCGCAGCGCAAGCACGCGTTGCCAGAGCGGAAGCTCAATTGGTTGAAGCGCAAAAGAACTACCAACGTAAAGCGGAGTTAGTTCGTAAGAAACTCATCAGCCAATCAGAGAAAGACACCGCTTTAGCAGCCAGAGATTCTGCCCGTGCAGAGCTAGACTCCTCACAAGAAGAGTTCAGCAAACTAACGGCTGGCTCTCGTCCTGAAGATATTGAACAAGCGAAAGCCGCACTCATGGCAGCAAAAGCCGATGTGGCACTACAAGAACAGAAACTGGCAGAACTCACCATCACGGCCACGCGAGATGGCTTGTTAGATAACCTACCGTTTAACCTTGGTGAACGCGTTCCGGTGAATGGCGTGGTTGCTGTAATACAAGCCAGCCGCGTCCCATACGCTCGTGTTTATGTTCCTGCTAACTATCGAGTCGACTTTGTGCCGGGTAAAACGGTTAACGTGCATGTAGATGGCGTTGAGCAACCATATAGCGGCACCGTTCGTTGGGTTGCAACTGAACCTTCATTCACACCTTATTTCGCGCTTACCGAGGAAGAACGCTCGCGTTTGATGTACCTTGCAGAAGTCGACCTACAAGACTCAGCACAATCCTTGCCTTCGGGCATTCCAGCGCAAGTGGATTTGGTGGAGTAAGCCAATGACCGAATACGCGATTCAAGCTGAAAATGTAGTGAAGAAGTTTGGTGACTTCACCGCCATCAACAACATCACGCTCAATGTACCCAAAGGCAGTATTTATGGTTTTCTTGGTCCCAACGGCTGCGGTAAATCGACAACCATCCGTGTGTTGACGGGCTTGCTTAGCCCAAGTGAGGGCAACGTGGATGTGCTTGGGCTAGAGATCCCAAAACAATCGGAACTGCTGCGCCTCAAGATCGGCTACATGACACAAAAATTCTCCCTCTATGATGACCTGACGGTTCAAGAGAATCTTGAGTTTATTGGACAAATCTTTGGTATGGAAACCAAGGCGCTGAAAGCTCGCATCGAAGAACAACTAGCCACCTACGGTCTCGACCAACTACGTAAGCAGCGCGTCGGCGGAATGAGTGGCGGCCAGAAGCAGCGCTTGTCTCTCGCCGCAGCCACTATGCATAAACCAGAACTGTTGTTTCTTGATGAACCCACGTCTGCGGTTGACCCAGAGAACCGACGCGATTTCTGGGAGCAATTGTTTGATCTCTCTGACCAAGGCACGACGATTTTGGTCACAACACACTACATGGATGAAGCGGAACGCTGCCATCGTCTGGCGATTATGGAAGCTGGGGAAATCCGCGCCGATGGTGAGCCAGAAGAACTCATGGCGCAAATGGGCGTTAACATCGTCGAAGTCAAAGCGGATAACTTACGCGAGCTAAAAGAGAAAGTCATTCAGCGCGAAGAGGTACGCTCAGCCGCACAGCTCGGCATTCGCTTACGCATTTTGATCCACCAGCACATCGAACAACCGATCGAATGGTTAACCCAGACCTTTCCTGAGCTTGATGGCTGCGAGATGAACATTGCTCGTCCTAGCTTGGAAGATGTATTTGTCAGTGTTACGGGAGAAGGTCGCCAATGATGAAATCTATTGCCCGTATGAAAGCGGTAATGATCAAAGAGATCCGTCAGCTTTCACGTGACCGCATTACCTTTGGCATGGTCGTGATGATCCCGTTGATTCAGCTCCTGCTGTTCGGCTTTGCCATAAATACCGATATTCGCAACATTCCCGTTGGCGTCGTCGATCAAAGTGGCAGTACTGCCGGGCGCGTGATCACTGAGTCCGTCAAAGTAACGCAAGTGGTCGATGTGGTTGAAACCTTTGCTACCGCTTCAGAAGCCGAGCAAGCCATTCAAGACGGTTTGGTGCGAGCGGCTTTAATTCTGCCTAGCGACTTAACCCAACGTATGGTGCAAGGCAGAGAGCTTGGGCAGTGGATTGTGGATGGTTCAGACACCATGATCAGTTCTGCGATTCTCTCACTGCAAACCATGCCGTTAACGGATTTTGATTTTGAGATACGCCCTGCCCCAACCAAAACCTTTGAAGTTGCGCTGTATTACAACCCGAGTCGGCGCTCGGCGGTGAACATTGTCCCCGGTTTATTGGGCGTGATTCTGACCATGACGATGATCTTGTTCACCAGTGCAGCCATTGTTCGTGAACGGGAACGCGGCAATTTGGAGTTACTGATTACTACGCCAATTCACTCCATCGAACTCATGGTGGCGAAGATCATTCCGTATATCTTTGTTGGTCTGATACAGGTGTTTATCATTTTAGGATTAGGGCACTGGATATTTGGCGTGCCGATAAACGGCGCCATTAGTCAGATACTGTTTGGCACGCTGCTGTTTATCGCCGCGAGTTTAACCTTAGGTTTGGTGATATCCACCATTGCGACAACACAGCTTCAGGCCATGCAGATGACGGTGTTTATTCTTTTGCCATCGATTCTTCTGTCCGGATTTATGTTCCCTTATGAAGGAATGCCCGTCGCGGCACAATGGATATCAGAAGCCCTACCAGCTACTCACTTTATGCGCATTATTCGTGGTGTGGTGCTGCGTGGTGCAGACTTAATGGAGCTATGGCGAGATACAGTCTGGCTACTGGGCTTTACGGTGATAGGTTTAGTTGTTGCGTCTTTACGTTTCAAAAAATCACTCGATTAACCCATCAGATTCCAAAACTAAAAACACCTCCGGATTTGGAGGCGTTTTTATTGAATCATCAATTATCGTAGCGAGATCAGTAGTACTCACCCAGAGAGCAATCATGTAGATCTGAAATGCTATAACTTCTTAGCGAATTGATTTTGAAATTGAAAACCACTTGTTTGCATACATTTCGACTGCGGTCGCTATAGGTAATGTAACCTTCGCTGTATGCACGTTTGCCGCTGGTTGAGGTGATATCTGCGTTCAACTCCAGATGCGCCTTGTGCGCTTCTACACGTTCCATCATCTCATGTACGTCAAGCCACTCTTCACGGTTGGCCATTTGGATCAGCATCGATTCCGCCTGTGTTTCTAGCTTTTGCGGATAAACGTAAAAACGGTTATAGGCAAAATAGGCGCTCATTAAAATAAGTATTAACACTGCTGAGGTAGTTCTTGTCATACAAGTTGCCTCTTATCATTATGAATTTCTGCTTTTCTCTATATTCTCAGTATAGGAAGCGGATGGAGTTTAGGTTAAAGAATTCACCCAAATAACAACTTAAGGTCAGACTCCGTCAATTCCATGACAAGCCACACCGCGATTTAACCTAATTCTAAATAACTAGACACTTTGCCAATAAAAAGTACTAACTCATTGCCCGATTAGAGTCGTCACCAACCTGTGATCAGAGCCATTCGGTTGATCTGTCGATGCTCTTGAACAGATTCTCCGATTTGAGTTTTCTGACTTAAGCCAGAGGTGATCAATACCTATCATGGCAAAAGCAGGAACCGGTAAGCCTTTCACTGATGTTGGCCAACTGGCAACAGGTTGAGTTTGGAAACGAGAAAACAGCCCATTAAACCTTGGGCTTGCAGCAGAAAGATTGAAATCCCCTATCACGATCATTTCCGGTGTTGGGTACAAATCAGTTAGGGTTTCTATGGTTCGAATCAGGGCATTGCGGCGTTGCCATAACGGCTCAGTTCTTGGCGAAGGAGGATGCGCTGTCATCAAGGTAATAGGGTTGTCCACTTGCCATGTTGCTCGAATCACCTCTTGACCATCTGGGGTGTGATAAATCGAAACTGGCTCCAAAGGATAACGGCTCAAAATCATCTGATTTGACGGGTAACCAACGCCGCGCTGGCCGCCGTAATAGAAAGGATAAACATCGTCGAGAAGGTGAAGTTTCTCCCCCACTTGAGGCGAGAGCTCTTGCATCACCACCAAATCCGCAGGGTGTTTAAGCAAGTAATTGATGAACTGATTGATGTCCGGGTTTTCGTAAAACAGATTGAATTGGACGATCGTCAGCGGATTTTCGCAGGTTTGGTTGTTCGTGATCTGAGTGGGTAAGAGATACGCAATAGAAGCGAAACCAATCAAAGTGGCAGCAGTGGCTTTCGTCCAGTGACGGCA
The DNA here is from genome assembly GCF_033338715.1 of Vibrio sp. Vb1337. NCBI lineage: Bacteria > Pseudomonadati > Pseudomonadota > Gammaproteobacteria > Vibrionales > Vibrionaceae > Vibrio > Vibrio sp. Vb1337. The sequence goes on from NZ_JAWOTD010000003.1 coordinate 26,170, forward strand.
AACCAAAAGTGCCAAAGCAAAACCTAGGTAGGCGAATAAAAGAAGAGCGGGAATCGAGGTTAGATTCTCCGCCCACCAAATATCATGATATTGCCTTGCCACCAGCCAAATTGAAGCGGGTAAAAACAACACAATCCATTGAATGACTCTCAGCACACGCACAGCTCATTTAGCGATTACATATCATAAGCTTATATGTAATTGCCCAACTCGCCAGTGCGCTGCTGAACTGTATCTAAACAGATTGGCTTAAATGGAATGAACCGCTTCCGTTGCTGGCTCTGTGAGCTGCGCTTTTTCGCTCACTTCCACTTTAACCGCAGCGACCTTGAACTCAGGGATCTTCGCATGCGGGTCAGTAGCCGTTGTCGTTAAACGGTTAACCGGCGACTCAACAAAGTGGAATGGAATGAACACCACACCTTTTTGAATACGCTTAGTCACAAAGGCATCAATCTCAATGCTGCCACGACGTGTAGACACTGTCAGACGCTGACCATTACTGATGCCAAGTGCTTCTGCGTCTTCCACGCTCACCATCGCGCGAGGGCCAGCAAGGTTATCCAACCCTTTGGTCTTACGCGTCATGGTGCCAGTGTGGAACTGCTCAAGTACGCGACCCGTCGTTAACACAAGTGGGTACTCTTCATCTGGCAGCTCAGCCGCATAACGGAACGGTACGCCCACCATTTGCCCTTTACCACGAGTAAACTGAGTTTGGTGCATGATGCGAGTACCTGCTGGGTTGTTCTTGTTACTCGGCCATTGCACTCCGTTTGGCGTAATGGCATCCCAACGAAGACCCGCGTATTGAGGTGTCACACGTGCGATTTCATTGGTGATATCAGACACGCAGTGGTAATCCCAATCACTACCCATGGCATTGGCGATTTCTTGGATAATCCACCAATCTTCTTTCGCTTCACCCGGCGCCGTTACGACCGGATTCACACGCTGAACACGACGCTCCGTATTGGTGAAGTGACCCGCTTTCTCTGCAAACGAGCAAGAAGGCAGCACCACATCCGCGTATTGTGCAGTCTCCGTTAGGAAGATGTCTTGAACCACCAAGAAGTCGAGTGCTTCTAAACCTTCAATCACATGCGCTTGGTTCGGGTCACTCAACACTGGGTTCTCACCCATGATGTACATACCCCGAACGTCACGATGGCAAGCCGCATCAATGATTTCTGTCAGGGTTAGACCTTGCTCAGAAGGCAGATTTGGTGCATTCCATTCAATCGCGAATTTCTGACGCACAATTGGGTTGTATACCTTTTGGTAGCCCGGGAAACTGTTTGGCAAAGCGCCCATATCACACGCGCCTTGCACGTTTGATTGACCACGCAACGGGTTGATACCACCACCTTCAATACCGATGTTGCCACACAGCAATTGCAGGTTAGCGATAGAACGGACGTTGTCATGACCTGTCGTATGCTGAGTAATACCCATCGAGTAGTAAACAGCCGTACGATCTGCTGTACCGATCATGCGCGCCATTGCTTGAATGTCTTCGGCTTTTACGCCCGTAACCAACTCCACTTTATCGAGGTTATAAGCTGGCGACATCACTTCTTGCAGTAAGGTATCAAAGCCGTCAACACGTTCTTCGATGTACTCTTGATCGTACCAACCGTTCTTGATGATCTGCTGCATGACACCGTTTAGGAGCATCACATCCGTACCCGGACGGTGCGCCATATACAGCTCAGCATGCTCTGCCATATCGACACGTTTCGGGTCAGCCACAATCAAACGAGCGCCGTGGTGACGAATTGCTTGTTTAATGTGTGAAGCGATGATCGGGTGTGCTGATGTGGTATCCGAACCAATAATAAAGATCACATCCGAGTGCTTAATACTTGGGATGTCGTTGGTCATTGCACCACTACCCAGTGACGCTTCAAGACCGGTTACACTCGATGCGTGGCACAAACGCGCACAATGGTCGACGTTGTTAGTGCCCAGTTCACGACGGACAAATTTTTGGAACGCGTAGTTGTCTTCGTTAGTGGTTTTCGCTGAAGAGAAACCCGCCAATGCGTTGCTGCCAAAATCTTGCTTGATGCCAGAGAACTTGCTCGCAATCAGTTGAATCGCCTCTTCCCAGCTTGCAGGCTGCAACCAACCATCTTTACGGATCAATGGCGTGGTAAGACGCTCTTCACTGCCAATGAAGTCAAAACCAAAGCGCCCTTTCACACACAGCATGCCTTGGTTAACCGGCGAATCACCGCCTTTCACGTAACGAATCGTATTGGTTGCTTCGTCCACGAACATGGTCAACTTACAGCCCACACCACAGTATGTACAAATGGTGTCGACCGCTTTCAGATCTTCAGTACGGCCTTGCGAACGGTCACGACTATCGACCATTGCGCCCGTTGGACACACTTGAACGCACGCGCCACATTGCACGCAGTTCGAATCACCCATTAGGGTTAAGCCATTCTTGTTACTTCCAAAGTGCGGACGATCGTCAGGACGTAATGCCGGACGACCTTGTTTATCGCACACAAAGTTCAGTACACCGTGCACGGCTTTGTCGCGACACGCTTGGATGCACTGACCACAGCTAATACAGCGGTTAGCATCAAACTCAATAAACTCAGAGCTGCGGTCAACTTCGTACTTATGACGTAAGTCTTTCGCACGAAGAGCTAACCAATCTTGATGCGATTTAATCTGCAAGGAGAAGTCAAAGCTTTGCTCAGCCTCATATTCGGTGGAGTAATCACGCAGCGAACAATCGGTATTTGCCTGACAGCCACATTCTAAACAGCGTGCTGCTTCTTTCATTGCTTCTTCGTTATCAAAACCCAACTCCACTTCAGCGAAGCTTTGCTCGCGTTGTGCTGGAGTCAGCTCAGGCATGATAGAGCGAGCGACTTTCTGGATGTTCTCGAAGTGAAGCGGATCGACTTGAGAGAGCTTCTTCTCTTTACGCGAGTTGAACGCTGCCTTTGGCATATCCGCCATATCACCATTCAAAAACAGATCAATGGCTTTTGCCGCCACGCGGCCATCACCCACCGCTTCAACTGCCGTTGCTGGACCACGGCGGAAATCACCAATACTGAAGATGTTACCCGTGCCGGTGTGCATGGTCTTTTCATCTGCATCGGAGGTGTTCCAACGCGTAAGTGGAATCGACAAATCTTCGCCTTCGAGGAAGCTCAGATCTGGCTTTTGCGATACTGCCGCAATCACGGTGTCGAACTCTTCGGTGAAGAACTCGCCGGTTGGTTTAGGGCTTCGACGACCAGATGCATCCGGCTCACCCAACGCCATGCGTTCTAGACGAATCGCATTCACGCGTCCGGTTTCATCGGCAAGGTTTTCTGCCGGGTTGGTTAAGAAGTGGAATTTCACCCCTTCGTGTTCCGCTTCGACAATCTCGTAGTCTTCTGCCGGCATTTCGTCACGGGTACGACGATAAATCAACGTGGTGTCTGCACCAGCACGACGCGCAGTACGAGCACAGTCAATTGCTGTGTTACCACCACCGATCACCGCGACTTTATGACCCGTTACATAGTTTTGCTCAGTAACGTAATCTTTAAGGTAATCAACGCCTAAGTAGCAACCTTCAAGGTCGCTGCCTGTGTAATGCATTTCAACCGCTTGAGACGCGCCAACAGCCAAACACACTGCGTCGTATTCTTCACTCAATTGAGAAAGCGTGAAATCCACACCCAGCTTTTGATTGGTGTGAACTTGCATGCCATTGCGGCACATCAGTTCGATTTCTTTATCGAGAATGTCTTTTGGTAAACGGTATTCTGGAATGCCATAACGCAACCAACCACCCGCTTTTGGCATGGATTCAAAGACCGTAACGTCGTAGCCTTCGTTCGATAGGTAGTAGCCAGCTGTCAGACCACCAGGACCACTGCCGACGACGGCAATGTTCAAACCTTTGCTTGGTTTCTTTTCTGGTACGTAGGCTTCATGCGCAGACAAATCCGCATCCGCGGCATGACGTTTAAGCTGACGAATTGCAATAGGCTCATCGACTAACGAACGGCGACATTCGCTCTCACAAAATGCCGGGCATACGCGGCCAATCGATAACGGCATAGGAAGCGTACGCTTAATCACTTCAATCGCTTTTTGATGATCGTTCTGTGCGATGTGATAAAGGTACGATTGGATATCAACGCCCGCAGGACACGCGGTTTTACATGGCGCTTCACAATCGGCGTAATGGTCCGTCATGATGCGGTTGAGTGCTTTTCTGCGGTGCTCGCTTAATTGTTCTGATTGCGTGACCACATTAAGGCCGCGGTAAACTTCGAGTTCACACGCACGCTTAGTACCGCCGCTTTCGACTTCAACCACACACAAGTCACACGGTACTTTTTCATTACTTTTGTTCATTCCGCACAGCGATGGGATCTCGACCCCACACACTTTTGCTGCTTCTAAAAGGGTTAGACCCTCTTCTACAATTCTATATTTTCCATCGATGACAATTTCTATCATGCAACCCCCGCAGCAAAGCAAATCCAAATCTGCACAAGTAAAACCATGCATTCTATAAGGATAATCATTTGTAAGACAAGTTAGTGTGATGTAAAACTTATAAACCACATTTTTCACGTGTCATAAAAAGCGAGGGCTTCTTTCGCTAACTTTCAACACTCGGTGTTTAACAAACGTTTTACTCCCTCGAAAGTGCGCAAACTGAAGGGTTGGACTATTTTGATAATAAGAGTAATAAATGATTGACCTTACCCTTAGGTTAACCTTTAGAATCGAAGGGTTTTCATCATTTTCATCAAACACATGGGAAAGGGTATGCACTTAAAATCGCTGCATACAATCTGGTTAACTCTTTTCACGACGCTAGTGCTATTGGTATCTAGTGTGGCGAACAGTGAGCCGTTGATGAATATTCAAATGATGTCTACTGGCATGGCTCACCATCCTTCTATGATGAGTGACAGCGAACACTGCGGTATGCCTGGCATGATGGACGTCTCCATGACTGACGGTTCTATGTCCGAAGATGGCGATGCAAGAGAAACCAGCATGAACTGTGGTGGAGGCTCCGGCATGGTTCATACCTGCTGTACTGCCGCGTGTACGATAGTTTTCGTCCCCCTACCGAATCCTGTCAATAGCCCGATGCCCGTCGTCTATCGCGCAACTATTACTCCTGAAGTTGCTTCCCCAGTCGTACACGTCAGCCGCGACCTGTACCGACCTCCTATAGCCTAAATCCGTCCTAGCATTCGACCCTGCACGTGTATCGCAGGTTGTTTTAATGCGCCTGAACGATGAGGTAACAAGGCTTTACTGTTCCCGCAATAAAATCCGCACCTCCATCGATCCGGCGAACACTGGATTTAGATTATGGATATCAAACCATACCGCTTAGCTGCACCTATTTTTATGGTGGCTCTGGTCGCTGCGCCAACCTTGGTTAACGCCGCAGTTAAAGAGACGCACGCAGCGCAAAATTCCGCATCAAGTGAGCGAGCTTCAACGACCAAGCTTGCCCAACTGATCAACGTCGCTTTGAGTAACGATGGCAATCGTAAGCAATACTCAGCGCAATCTGCTGCCATGCGTGAAACGGGCGTCGCGAGTGCGACCTTGATGGACCCAAAACTAAAAGTGGGTTTTGGTGGCTTGCCTGTCGACAGCTTCAAATTCGATGAAGACCCAATGACCAACATCTCCGTTGGTTTAATGCAACAGTTTGAGCGTGGCTCTACGCTTGATTTACAGCAGAAGAAAGCCAATCAACAAGCCGACGGCCTTGGACTTCAAGTTCACGCTCGTGAACTTGAGGTGGCTAACAGCATGACTCAACTGTGGTTAGAGCTTGGTTACCAGCAACGCGCGGAGCAAATCATGCTTGAGAACCGCAAGTTGATGAAGGAGATGGAAAGCTTTATTCAAACCAACTATTCGATTGGTAAGAGTGAAGCGCAAGACCTACTCAACGCTCAATTACAAGTCAGCAAGTTGGATGAGAAACTGCAAGCCAATGCACAAATGCAACGTCGTCTTATCTCTCAACTCTCCGAATGGTTGGGGTCAGATTGGTTAGCAAACGAACAGGCTCTGCACGCGAGCAATCAATTGAACTGGGACACACTGAACAGCAAACTTGCTGTGAGTCAGGGTTCCACCAAACATTATCAGCAACTCAGCCAACACCCGATGGTTAAGATGGCCGACGTCAGCATCTCTGCCAATAAAACTCAGGTGGAAATTGCTGAGCAAGCCTACACCCCACAATTTGGCGTCGAAGTAATGTACGCCTACCGCCAAGCCGACAACATGATGGGTGAGCCAGCATCAGATTTGGTCAGCGCTTACCTCACCATGGACATTCCGCTGTTTACGGGTGACCGCCAAGATCGCAATCTTGCTGCCGCTCAATACCAAGTTGGCGCGGCACAATCACAAAAGGACACCTTACTAACGCAGATGAATGCCAAGGTGAACACTTTGCTGGTTGATCGCGGCAACTTAACCCAACGCTTAGAACGTTATCAATCCACCTTATTGCCTCAAGCGAAAGCGCGCATTCAAGCCGTTGAGCGGGGTTATCAAAACAACACAGCGCAGTTTAACGATGTGATTTCTGCCACGACTGACGAGTTGGCTCTGCAATTGGAGCAACAACGTCTGCTGACCGATCTCAACATCGCAAACAGCAATTTAGCCACCCTACTCGGTGGTTTCGACTATCAAGTCGAGCAACCAGAACTGTCTGAATTTAAAAAATAATAAGGTAAAACAATGAAAACATTACAAGTTGCAACCATCGCGCTGATTGTTGGTGGTGCTTTAGGGTTTGGTGCTAATCATTTTCTTACGGGCTCAACTCATGACATGAGTGCGATGGGTGGCGAGTCTGCTGCAAGCTCTAATGATCCGCTTTACTGGGTTGCCCCAATGGATCCGAACTACAAACGCGACAAGCCGGGTAAGTCCCCAATGGGCATGGATTTGATTCCGGTTTACGCAGAAGACCTATCCGGTGAACAAGACGCACCGGGTACAGTGACTATTGACCCTTCAGTAGAGAACAACCTCGGGGTTAAAACCGCAAACGCAACACTACAACAGCTATCACCACGCATCGAAACGGTTGGCTATATTGCCTTTGATGAAAGTCTGTTATGGCAAACCAACGTTCGTGTGGCGGGTTGGGTAGAAAAACTCTACATCAATGCCGTGGGTGAGAAAGTGAAGAAAGGCGATGTGCTTTTCACGCTCTACTCTCCCGAACTGGTTAAAGCACAAGAAGAATTGCTGAATGCGTACCGCACAGGCCGCAAAGGTCTTGTAAAAGGCGCGACCGAACGCTTGGTAACGCTTGGGGTTGACCGTGCTCAAATCAAATCCATTACTCGTAGTGGTAAAGCATCGCAAACCATTGAAATCAAAGCGCCTGCTGATGGCGTTATCGCGAGCTTAAACGTGCGTGAAGGTGGCTATTTGTCCCCTGCTCAAGCGGTGATCAGTGCAGGTCCTTTGGACAATGTTTGGGTTGATGCAGAAGTCTTTGAGCGTCAAGCACACTGGATGAAAGCGGGTTCTCAAGCCACGATGACCCTTGACGCGATTCCGGGCAATGAATGGCAAGGGGTCGTAGACTACGTGTACCCAATCCTCGATCCGAAAACACGTACGTTGCGTGTGCGCCTTAAATTCCCTAATCCAGATGGCGCATTGAAGCCAAACATGTTCGCCAATATTGCCCTGCAGCCTGTCACTGACGACGCAGTATTAACGATTCCTAAATCATCTGTTATCCGCTCTGGCGGTATGACTCGCGTTGTTCTGGCGGAAGGTGATGGCAAATACCGTTCTGCTCGAATTGAAGTTGGCCGTGAAGCTGGCGAACAAATCGAAGTATTACAAGGACTTAAACAGGGCGACAAGATCGTTACTTCATCTCACTTCATGCTCGATTCTGAATCAAGCCAGTCGGCGGATCTGTCTCGCATCAATGGTGTAGAAGCGGCAGCAGAAACGGCATGGGCCAAAGGTGAGATCACGGATGTGATGAAAGATCACCGCATGCTGACCATCAACCACCAACCTGTACCAGAATGGGATTGGCCGGGCATGGTAATGAACTTCACTTTCGCAGATAGCGTTGAGATGGGTGACTTGAAAAAAGGTCAGGCTATCGAATTTGAAATGCAAAAGACAGAGTCCGGTCAGTACCAAATCATCGACTATAAGGCAGACAACAGCGTCATTGCAGCTGAAGTTTGGCTGACTGGTGACATCACAATGCTGATGGCTGATTTTGGCATGATTACCTTAAACCACCTACCGGTTGCAGAATGGAACTGGGATGCGGGCGAGATGAACTTCTCTGTGGGTGAAGACGTTGATCTATCGGTTTTTGAAGAAGGACAGAAAGTTCGGTTTCTAGTTGAAAAACAAGGATCTGACTACGTTCTTAAACAGCTAGTTCCTGCAACAACAGCCGTCGAGGGTTAATTATGATCAATGCAATTATTCGTTGGTCACTGAGCAACCGATTCCTAGTGTTGGTCGCGACCTTAGCCCTTATATTAGGCGGACTTTACAGTGTAAAGAATACGCCTGTTGATGCGATTCCGGATCTTTCTGATGTGCAAGTGATCATCAAGACAAGCTATCCGGGTCAAGCTCCTCAAGTCGTCGAGGATCAAGTTACTTACCCACTCACCACCGCCATGCTTGCCGTGCCGGGTGCTGAGACGGTTCGTGGCTACTCCTTCTTTGGTGACTCTTACGTTTATATCATTTTCAACGATGATACCGACATGTACTGGGCACGTTCACGCGTGTTGGAGTACTTAAGCCAAGTAGCACCAAAGCTGCCACCGAACGCAAAACCAACCCTAGGTCCTGATGCAACGGGTGTGGGCTGGGTTTACAGCTACGTATTACAAGACAAAACCGGCAAGCATGATTTGGCCGATCTTCGCAGCCTGCAAGACTGGTTCTTGAAGTACGAATTGCAAACCGTTGATGGCGTTTCTGAAGTCGCGACCGTGGGCGGTATGGTGAAGCAGTATCAAGTGCAGATTGACCCTGCCAAGCTGCGTGCTTACAACCTCACTCTGCAACAAGTGAACATGGCAATCCAAAACGGCAACCAAGAAACTGGCGCGTCCGTTATCGAAGTGGCCGAAGCCGAGCACATGGTTCGTACCACGGGCTACCTAACCAGCATTGAAGACATTAAATCACTGCCTCTCAAAGTCACTGAGAAAGGCACGCCGTTGCTATTAGGAGACATCGCAGACATTAACCTTGGTCCACAAATGCGCCGTGGTATCTCAGAGCTGAATGGCGAAGGTGAAGCGGTCGGTGGCGTTATCGTGATGCGCTTTGGTGAAAACGCCAGTGAAGTGATTGCGAAAGTCAAAGACAAACTCGCAGACCTACAACGCAGCCTGCCAGAAGGCGTGGAAATTGTTGCAACCTACGACCGCTCTACCCTTATCGATTCAGCGGTAGAAAACCTCTGGAAGAAGCTTGCAGAAGAGTTCATCGTCGTTGCGATTGTGTGTGCGTTGTTCCTGTTCCACATTCGTTCTTCATTGGTTATCGCTCTGAGCCTACCGGTCGGTATTCTTAGTGCGTTTATCGTAATGCATTGGCAAGGCATCAACGCCAACATCATGTCTTTGGGTGGTATTGCGATTGCTATCGGTGCCATGGTGGATGGTGCAATCGTGATGATTGAAAACGTTCACAAGCACATTGAACGAACACCACTGACCGACAAAAACCGCTGGCAAGTAATAGGTAAAGCCGCAGAAGAGGTCGGCGCTCCGCTGTTCTTCTCGTTGCTGATCATTACACTTAGCTTCGTACCGGTGTTCGCCTTAGAAGGCCAAGAAGGCAAGATGTTCTCGCCGCTTGCTTTCACTAAGACTTACGCCATGGCAGCGGCAGCAGGTTTGGCAATCACGCTCGTGCCTGTACTTATGGGCTACTTCATTCGCGGTAAGGTGTTACCGGAACACAAAAACCCGGTTAACCGCGGCTTGGTCGCGTTGTACCGCCCGCTGTTGAACACCAGCTTAAAATACCCTAAGACCATGATTGTTATCGCATTAGGTCTAATGGCATCGGCTTACTACCCAACCAGTAAACTGGGTAGCGAGTTCATCCCTCCGCTGGATGAAGGCGACTTGATGTACATGCCAACGACCTATCCGGGTATCTCAATTGGTAAGGCGCGCGAGCTTCTACAACAGACCAACAAGCTGATCAAAACCGTTCCAGAAGTGAAAACCGTATGGGGCAAGATTGGCCGAGCTGAGACCGCAACCGATCCAGCACCACTCACCATGATCGAAACCGTGATTCAGTTGAAGCCACGCGACCAATGGCGTGAAGGCGTAACAACCGAGTCACTACGCAAAGAGTTCGACAAACTGGTTCAGTTCCCTGGTCTTACTAATGCTTGGGTAATGCCGATCAAAACGCGTATCGACATGCTGGCAACGGGCATCAAAACCCCTATCGGCATTAAAATCGCGGGTCCCGACCTGAAAGTGATTGAGAAGATCGGTTCCCAGCTGGAGCCAATTCTTAATGGCGTACAAGGTACAGCATCGGTTTACGCAGAACGTGTCGCAGGTGGTCGTTATGTCACGATCGACATTAAACGTCGTGCAGCGGCGCGTTACGGCTTGAGCATCAAAGACGTTCAGCAGGTGATCTCGACCGCGGTGGGCGGCATGAATGTAGGTGAAACCATCGAAGGCTTGGAGCGTTACCCAATCAACGTTCGTTACCCACAAGACTACCGTGATTCAGTGGTTAAACTGCAAAACCTACCGTTAGTGACACCAAATGGCGCTCGTATTGCGCTGGCTGATGTAGCGGATATTCGTTACGAAGACGGTCCTCCAATGATCAAGACGGAAAACGCACGTCCAAACGGCTGGGTGTTTGTCGACATCGATGGCCGTGACCTTGGCTCTTACGTCGTGGAAGCACAGCAAGTCGTGGCCGATCAGTTGGAGCTTCCTGCGGGTTACTCGCTGGCTTGGTCTGGTCAATACGAATACATGGAGCGTGCGAAAGACCGCTTGAGTGTCGTGGTACCAATCACCATCGCCATCATTATGCTGCTGCTTTACTTCAGCTTCCGTCGTGTCGGCGAAGTAATGATCATCATGCTTACCCTACCGCTCGCTATGGTCGGTGGTTTATGGCTCATGCATATCCTCAACTACAACTTCTCGATTGCCGTTGGGGTCGGCTTTATTGCCCTAGCAGGCGTCGCGGTTGAAATTGGGGTCATCATGCTCGTCTACCTCAACCAAGCATGGCACTACAAAAAACTCGATGCGGAAGAGAGCCAACAGAAGCTTGAGGCGAAAGACCTAACCGATGCCATTCGTGAAGGTGCAGGCCTGCGTGTTCGTCCAGTAATGATGACGGTACTTACGGTCATTATTGGTCTGATTCCGATCATGTACGGCGAAGGTACAGGATCAGAAGTAATGCAACGTATCGCTGCGCCAATGATTGGTGGTATGGCATCAGCACTGCTACTGACGCTGTTGGTGCTTCCTGCCATCTTCAAGCTGTGGAAACAACGCGAGTTGCGCCCAAACAACTCAACTCCGAGCCAAACAAGCACGCAAACTGGCAACAAGGCTTAATCCCTACCTTCCCCTCAATCAATTCGTTTGGGGGGAAGCAACCAAGTTATTAATGAATTAAAACAAGGATATAAAAATGAAAAAGACACTAATCACTCTTGCTCTAGCCCTAACAACAACGACTGCGTTTGCCCAAATGGATCATTCAAACATGGACCACGCGAACATGGATCATGGCAATATGAAGCATGAAAATATGGACCACGGCAGCATGAAGATGGACCACAGTAAAATGGACCATTCAAACATGATGGATATGCCGGGCATGTCGGCAGTAGGTATGCCAGCAAAAGGCGCAAAACCAGACAAGGTGGTACACGTTATCTTGGGTGATGACATGACCATCAAGTTCAAGAAAGACGTAAAGATTGAACCAAACGATGTGGTGCAATTTGTCGTGATGAACACCGGTAAGATCAACCACGAGTTCACAATCGGTTCGGCTAAAGAGCAGCTAGAACATCGCGAAATGATGAAGACGATGAGCGGCGATCACATGCATGACTCAGGCAACGCAGTTACGGTAGAACCAGGTAAAGCGAAGCAATTACTGTGGCACTTCCACGCTGACAACAAGGTTGAGTTCGCGTGCAACATTCCGGGCCATGCAGAATCGGGCATGGTTAAAAAGATTGAACTGTAAGTAATTATCCAAATAGACAAAGGAGCTGATGATTCAGCTCCTTTTATTTCTGGATCAAACTATTCGTTAGCTCATGATAAGAAATTCTGAGCCAGTGTCTCTCGCTAAGATATTTTTGTGACCGAATCACCGACGTAATATATAAGCCAAACTACAGGCCTTGATAGCAACACTCTTCTCCCCATATTGAGACCGTTTAAGCGTATTGCAAAGAATCCTACATAAAATAGACATAGATTTAACAGTGTTTAGAGTATTGGCTCGTTATAGTTTACGTGACATCGCTACCGTGCGAACTAAAACTAAAATTGAAGAACACGATCCATGAAAAAGTTATTTTTGTTGGCTGGGCTAATGGTTTGCTCAACCCTAAGTTACGCGTCCCAATTGAATGAGGACATTTCTCTCCTCGAGCAACAAACCTCAAGCAGAATTGGGGTGTCAGTTTGGGATACCCAAGCAGACGAGCGTTGGGATTACCGTGGCGATGAACGCTTCCCACTCATGAGCACATTCAAAACCCTAGCTTGTGCCAAAATGCTAAGTGATATGGACAGCGGTAAGCTAAGTAAAAATGCGACCGCAAAAGTCGATGAGCGCAGTATCGTTGTATGGTCTCCAGTGATGGATAAGCTCGCAGGCCAAAACACACGCATAGAGCACGCGTGTGAAGCCGCTATGTTAATGAGTGATAATACCGCAGCCAACTTAGTATTAAATGAAATTGGCGGCCCTAAGGCCGTAACAATGTTTCTGCGAACAATTGGAGATAAAGCAACGCGCCTAGACAGAATAGAACCTCGCTTGAACGAAGCCACACCAGGCGACAGCCGCGACACAACCACACCTAACGCCATACTAAACACTCTTCGAACTTTGGTCGAAGGCGAAACGTTGTCTTATGAGTCTCGTGTACAATTAAAAATCTGGATGCAGGACAACAAAGTTTCAGACTCGTTAATGCGTTCTGTATTACCAACAGGTTGGTCTATTGCAGACCGTTCTGGTGCGGGAGGTCATGGTTCGCGTGGCATTAACGCGATTATATGGAAGGAAAATCATCGACCTGTTTACATTAGTATTTATGTCACAGAAACCGAGCTCTCACTTCAAGCTAGGGACCAACTCGTTGCGCAGATAAGTCAGTTGATTTTACAAAAGTACAAAGACAATTAAGTCACCACTCACCTGACCCTATTTGTATCCTTTTCTAGCCCTTCTCTTCCAGAAGGGCTCATTCTGTACTTCCATCTTAAAAACACCACTTATTGAGTAATGACTTACTTATAAATAGGTATAAGATTTACTTATTTAGGGTGAGTTAACGCCCACATTAAGCAACCAAACGCACACAAACGGCGATAATTGAACCATACTCTTACCAAGAAGCACATTTTCTACAAAATAGCTTCACGTAATTTATTGTTGGTATTTGCAACATTGCCAAGGAGATGTCTATTGAGACTTGAAAGAACTTTTAACCCTGATGACTTATCGATGCAAAACATGGAAAGTCCGATATGTATGCCGATAGGGTTTGTTCACTTTTTAGCTCAATCGGAAACACTACAGCAAGTACTTGATACGGTGGCAGAATGGATAAATCGTATATTTAATTCTGACCGTGCGAGTATCACACTTTATGAAAACAATGATCATCTAAAGGTCTACTCTTTCTCTGGTAGTAAAGCGATTCCCGCTGAATTTTTAGTGCCCATTCATCAAGCGTTTGTTGGCCGAGTGTTCAAAAAACAACAACTGATGATCTGCGATGATGTTACACAATCTGATGAGATTGATTGTGTGATGCTCGCATCCAATGGTATGGGTACGTGTATGGACGCGCCTTTAATGCACGGTAAAGTCTGCCTAGGAACGCTTAATGTTGCGCATCATCAAACGCACATTTACACAAACGAACAAGCGGCACAGCTTCAGTGCATCGCTAATTGGATTGCTTTAAACATTGCTCTTCATATACAGATTATGAAAATGGAGCACCTCGCCACGACGGATGATCTAACAGGTATTCCAAACCGCAGAGAGTTCATGCGACAAATCGAAAGCCGCCTAAATGAATACCGAACCCAGGGCATTGACTTCCATGTTGCGATTTTAGATCTCGACAATTTTAAAAGCCTCAATGACCGATTTGGTCATGACGCAGGCGATAAATCACTGATCCATGCAGTCAATATTATTAAAAGTCATCTACTTGATTGTGACTTACTTGCCAGAGTTGGCGGTGAAGAGTTTGCCATCGTATTAAGAAGTCGCTCATCACAGCAAGCTCTAGACACATTAGAAACAATTCGTAATGCACTAGAAACGACGACCGTTCAACATTCAGGTTGTGATATGAGCTTCACCGCGAGTATTGGGGTAACTCAAGTCTGTCGTCTCGACGACTCATTTGAACCACTTGTTAAACGCGCAGACTTAGCACTTTACAAGGCAAAGGAAACCGGAAGAAATCGCGTTGAGTTTCATATTGGTGAAGAAAGGTAGAAAAAATAAAAAAAGGTAGCGACTCATTGCGCTACCTTTTATCGATTCTAACCCGCTTAAAATAACTAGTACGAACTTTAAGCCAGTTAAAAATAAGAATGAGCAAATTTAATTATGCTTTCTTAAGATCTTTAGCTGGGTAAGTTAGTGTTTTTTCGCCTGCTTTTACATGTGTGTAAAAACCGCCACTGCTTAAACCTGTAACAACCATTTCGCCAAGATCGATACCTTTAGTCGCTACTACTACGTCACCGATTGAAAACATATTGAATACCTTGTTTGTTTAGATTAAGACACTAAGTCGTTGCGCGGTATTTAATACGATATTAGGCAAAGCACCTAATCGAGTTTTTTATCGTAAAGATTAATTTATATTTGTCGTGAACTCTAAGTTTCCACATTGAAAATCACAGGATATTTTCCAAAAAAAGATGCGCGATTCTTGTGAAATACGGTAATATTTTCTAGCATCAAGTGCGGAGGTATTCTCCGCCCTCATTGGAGAAAAATGATGAAGAAAGGCCTAAAAATGCGTGCATTAGAGCGTTCTGATTTGCGCTTTATTCATGAACTGAATAACAACCGAAATATCATGGCCTACTGGTTCGAAGAACCTTACGAGTCTTATGACGAGCTCGAAGAACTTTATCGAAAACATATACATGATGACGCTGAAAGGCGTTTTGTCGTCGAAGATGAAGACGGCATCGTAATTGGCTTAGTTGAGCTGATCGAGATTAACTACATTCACCGCAGCGCGGAATTTCAGATAATCATCGCCCCAGAGCATCAAGGCCGAGGTTATGCGACAGAGATGATTAATCGTGCGTTAGATTACTCATTCTCAATTCTTAATCTACGTAAAATCTACTTATTAGTCGCAGTGGATAACGAAGTCGCTATTCACTTATACAAAAAATGCGGCTTTATTGAAGAAGGTCACCTTGTAGAAGAATACTTTATTAACGGCGCTTACAGCGATGTTAAGCGCATGTATATATTAAAACACCAGTACCAGAAAAAGATCGAAGAAAACAACTCAATTCACTAGTTCATTCTATCAAAGTAAAAACGCAGCTATTTGGGCTGCGTTTTTATTTATTCAAATTGATATTGATATGATAATACGATGCGCTTGTCTGCTTCATCCAAATAGGTGTTGTTGTCCATGACAAACGTCATTACGTTAAAAGAGTGGCGTTTGCTCACGAGGTAACCAAGGCCGATACCACCAAAGAAGCCTTTGTAGTTCTCTCCTTCACTGTTTTCTGAGCCGTAAGTGCCTGCTGCGAAGCTGATTAACGTCAGCTCTTTGGTAAACGATTTCAGCGCAAATGCACCAACGTAACCGCTACTGCCTGAAGAGCTCATCATATTGAAGCCATTCTCTGCACTTGGCGTACCCGTAAAGTTAGGCTCGCTACAGAGACTACTTTCTGCACCGTCACAAACAGGAACATCACCAGTGTTGTACGTATAGCCTGCCATTGGGAAAATTTGGAAGCCTGCTGGCTCAATCCCGAAATAACTTAGCGGCATAAAGGTACCAACGCTGTAGTTGGTTTGATCCGCGCCGTTTACGTATTCATTTTTACCGAAGTTGAAGTTCACGATACCGACCGGAAACAGCCACGAGCCACCAATACGCCACTCGCTCGCATCATCATTGATACGCAGGTTAATTTTGCGCGCTTGGTCAAGCGCAAGTGAGCCCGAAAATGAGATGTTTTGATCATCAAAATCGTAGTTGTTTGCGTAAGACGCGCCAAATTTCGTGATGACTTTTGTTGGGTCATCCGCCAACTTGTTTTTATTGTCTTTTACTCGATGCTCGGCACCATGAGCCAGCGTACTGACCAACAAAGTCGTACACACTAACGCTAGTTTGTTTTTCATTTTTTAGTCCTTTGAGATGTTGAATACCCGCACTTAGCTGCGCAGATATTTTTTGAATCATCACTCACTGGATGTGACAAAAGCGCCCTAACTACCTTAGATGGCGTGACAGCATCCAGTGCAGGTAGTTAGGTTAGAATGGCCTGTAAGGAAGGCGTTTTAGCGATTAGGAATGATTAGTTTTTCCAGTTGTAGCTCATGCTCATGAAGTACAGTGCAGGCTCATCAAAGCCCGCTTGGAAGCGTGGCGTTTCTGACGATTCCATCAAGATCGCTTCAAACGCGAAACCAATTGAGTTTTCTGAATCCAATTTGTAATCAATGCCTGTACCAATGCGGTACGCCTTGCCAGTAGGAACGGTAATGTCACCGTTTGATTGGCTTTCATACATGCTGGTATCGAATGCAAAACCTGCATTCCACATCATTTTTTCATTCAGTTTGTACTGAGTACCCAATGCGATTTGGTAAGTGTCTTGTGTCTCTACGTTCAGCGTGGTTGTGTATTCGCTCCAGTCTTGCCAGTTCACGTTCCACATCACCGCTAGGTCATCATTCACTTCGTGGTAAGCACTGAAGATCAGTTGTTGCGGAGCAATGGAGTTACTATTGTCGAATTCAAATTCGGTTTCAGAAGAGTAAGACAGACCAAGACGCGTGCCTGGTGTTGCTTCATAAAGCACACCTACTCGGCCGTTGAGCTGAGTATCTTGGTCTTCGTCATTGAAGTTCAAGGCTCCCTTCGTTTCCACTTCATACATACCGTACTGAATGCCAAGCGCCGCACCCACAGACCAGTGATCATTGATGCGGTAAGAAGCGGAAGGTTGAATGGTCAAGGCTTGCGTCGTTGCTGTAGGAATATCTAAATGATCACCCAAAAGACCTTCGTACTCGAGGCCAAGACCGTAGTTGCCATACAGACCAATACCCAGCGTCCATTTGTCGTTCACTTGTTGGCTGTAAAATGCCGACGCCATAGGAACAAAACCAATCACGTTGCCCGCATCGCCAGTCATCGTGTCTAGTTGCGCGTCACCGTAAAGGCCAATCAGGTTACCAGAGAAAGATTTACCAGAAACATTCGCCAGACCAGCCGGGTTTGCTGCCATTACTGAGGCATCTTGCGCACGAGCCGCCATACCAGCGGATGCCAAACCAATATCCGATGCTGTTGTTTCGTAAAGGTATAACCCACCCGCTTGCGCAGCAGCACAAGTCAGTAGAGAACTCGCTACGACGATTTTTGAAAGATTTTTCATGTTAAAACCTATTATTGTTAGGGGAACCCACGCTGCGACGGTGGTTGTATATCAATGAAAGGCATTGGCCAATCGCACACAGCGTGGGGGTGTTGTGGAGTCAGTTGAAATCAGCGTTATTGCTCGCTCACCTCAAGTTCAGTGGGTTTCTTTCGCTTAAACTTCTCGCGCAGGGATTGCATCATCACGAAGAACACTGGCGTCAGTAACGTGCCTACAAACGTAGAGAGAATCATGCCGCCGAATACTGCAAAGCCCAGTGAGTGACGAGATGCCGCACCGGCACCCGATGCAATCACCAACGGGAATGCCCCCCAGATGAAAGCGAATGCGGTCATCTGTACTGCACGGAAACGGATTCGAGCAGCTTCTTTGGCAGCATCAATGATGGATAAGCTCTTTTCTTCTCGCAGAACTTTGGCAAATTCCACGATAAGAATCGCCACTTTGGCGGACATACCGATCAAGATGACCACACCAATCTGAACGTACAAATCGAACGGTTGTCCTACCAGCAGTAGCGTTCCCATTGCGCCGAGAATCGCGACTGGAACCGCCATCATTACCGCAGCAGGAATGGTCCAACTTTCGTACTGAGCTACCAAGAACAAGTAGGTGAACAGCAAAGACAATGCGAACGCGATTGGTGCCATGTTGCCTGCTTTCATCTCTTGGTAAGTCATGCCTGACCACTCGTACGAGTAACCACTTGGCAAAGATTCTGCAGCCAGTTTTTCAATGGCTTTTACAACATCACCCGAGCTGTAGCCTGGCGCTGGCGCACCGTTCACGGTTGCAGAACTGAACATGTTGTAGTTCGACAAAGTATCAGGGCCGAAGATCGGCTTCACTTTCACTAGCGTTGCCAGTGACACCATTTTTCCAGAGCTTGAGCGAACAAACAGATGGTTGATGTCGTCGATGTTGTCACGGTATTGCTCTTCTGCTTGCACTTTCACTTGGTACGAACGACCAAACAAGTTGAAGTCAGAAATGTAGGCGCCGCCCAACTGTGCTTGCAGTGTGCTGAAGATTTCATTCAACGGTACGCCCATCGAAATCGCTTTATCGCGATCAATATCGATGTAACGTTGCGGAATATTCGCACGGAAAATCGAGAACGCACGTGCCACTTCAGGCAATTGGTTGATTTGGGCAACAAAATCAGCGGTTGTTTTTGCCAACTCTTGTGGAGAACGGCCCAAGTTGTCTTGCAGAACAAGGTTGAAACCATCCACCGCACCCATACCTTTGATTGCCGGCGTCGCGAAAACGAACGAAGCGGCATCTGGCGTTGAGTTCAGCATTTGGTTAACTTTATTCATCAATGCGCGTTGGTGTAGTTCAGGGTCTTTACGTTTGCTCCAGTTATCCAGTTTGATGATCAACATGCCCGAGTTTGGAATCGACGCCATGTTAATTACCGAGAAGCCCGCAACCGAAACCACGTTCTCCACACCTTCCATCTGTTTTAGCTCATCAACGTACTTCTTCATTAATGGTGCAGTACGCTGCAATGCTGCTGCGTCTGGCAAACGCATTTCGACCATGAACACGCCTTTATCTTCGTTTGGTACGAAAGAGGAAGGTACGGTCATGAACGCAAATGCCAGCACCGCAATAAGCGCCCCATACACACCGATACTCAGCATAATACGACGGCTCAAAAAGCCAACTAAACCTTGGTATTTGCGCGTTATTGCTTCAAAACCTCGATTAAACGCACGCAAAGGCGCAATAGGTTGCGAGTGAGTAGATTTCAACATCAACGCACAAAGCGCTGGCGTTAACGTTAACGCGTTGATCGCAGAGATCAACACCGACACACAGATGGTGACCGCGAACTGGTTGAACATTCGACCGGAAATACCCGGCAATAGCGCAACCGGTACGAATACCGCCAACAAAATAAGCGTTGTTGCCAATACTGGCCCCGTCACTTCTTTCATAGCTTGGATCGTGGCCGGAATCGGGTCTAAATGCTCTTCATGGATAACCCGCTCCACGTTCTCTACCACGATGATCGCATCGTCCACCACGATACCGATGGCGAGGATCAAGCCAAACAACGAGATCGTGTTAATGGTCATGCCCATCACGCCCATGATTGCGAACGTCGCAATAATGGAAACCGGAATCGCTAAGGTTGGAATGATGGTCGCTCGCCAGTTCTGCAAGAAAACGTACACAACGAAGGTGACAAGAAGTACCGCAATCACCAGCGTCTCGTAAACTTCATCAATCGACGTCTCTACGTATTCAGTAGAGTCATAAGCGATGTCATAGACCAAATCATCAGGAAACGATTTTTCGTACTCTTTCATTGCCTCTTTCACGCGTTCCATCACGTCTAGCGCGTTCGCGGTCGGTAACTGGTACAAGGCCAGAACGGCGGCTGGTTCGTTATTCATACGACCATCAGCTTCGTAACCTTGTGCGCCAACTTCCACACGAGCCACATCTTTCAAGCGAATCAAAGAACCTTTCTTGCTCGCACGAATGATGATGTTCTCGAACTCTTCCGCAGAAGTGAGTCGACCTTTGGTTTGCAAAACATATTGATATTGCTGATCACCTGGAGCTGGCATACCACCGATCTTACCCGCCGCCACTTGGATGTTTTGCGTTTTAATTGCGCCAATAACATCGCTAGCAGAAAGCTTCAAGGTAGCCAGTTTATTTGGGTTCAACCAAATTCGCATTGAGTAGTCTTTCTTACCCAGAAGCGTAATGTCACTCATACCTTCGATACGCTTTAGACGCTCGACAATATTGAGATCCGCGTAGTTAGAAAGGTAGATACTGTCGTGAGACTGTTTCGGAGAACGCAGTGTGATAACGCCCAGCATGTCGGAAGATTTCTTCTTAACCGTCACACCGATTTGGTTTACTTCTTGTGGTAGAGACGACGTCGCCTGTGCCACCAAGTTGTTCACACGAACCTGCGCCATATCGCCATCTGCGCCCACTCGGAAGTAAATACGCAATGTGTATGAGCCATCGTTACCAATCACAGAAGACATGTAAATCATGTCTTCAACGCCGTTGACTTTGGCTTCTATCGGTTGTGCTACGGTCTTTTTAACCACGTCCGCGTTTGCACCCGGATACATGGTGCTCACCGTAATTACCGCTGGAGAGATTTGAGGATACTCAGAAATTGGCAAGACTTTCAGGGCGAGCATACCCATCAATGTCATCGCCAGTGAGATCACCAAAGCAAACTTCGGCCGGTGAATGAAAAATTTACTTAACATCAGTACTCACTCAGCCTTGTTCACTCTGTAGCTCAACGTCTTTCACCGTTGCACCCGGACGCACTTTTTGTAGACCATTGACGATGACTTTTTCGTTAGCCGCCAAACCAGTCAGCACAGCACGTTTCACACCGTAGGTCTGACCGAGTTCAACGTTACGACGAGACACCACGTGATCATCACCAACCACCATGACGTAGTCACCCGCTTGGTCTTGTTGAACAGCCGCCGATAGGATAAGCAAACCATCAATGGTTTTGTTGCGCAGCTTGATGGTCAAGTTGCCATATTCACCCGGCATAAGCGCGTAAGTTGGATTATCGAATTGTGCTTCTGCTCGAATTGAGCCTGTTTCTAAATCGATCTTATTACCAACGGCGTAGATCTTGCCATCAAGCGGATACAATGAACCGTCTGAAAGCGTCAGTGTTAAATCAACATCCAGTTTGTCATCGTTACGATGAGCCACATCAATCGCACTTCTTACGCGGCGGTAGAGCTTCTCATCCACATCAAAGCCAAAGCGAATTGGGTCTACTTGAGTGATCGAAACAAGAGGAACGAGTTGAATTTTCGAAATACGGTCACCCACTCGGAAGTTGCTGAAACCCACGCGACCAGAGAAAGGAGCACGCACAGAGCTAAATTCAAGATCGAGCCTTGCTGAAACCAGCGTCGCCTTCGCCTCTTCTACCGAAGCAATCGCTGCGGCGTGCGCAGCAATGGCGTCATCGTATTGCTGCTCACTGATGCTTTTATCTTTGATGAGTTTCTTCACACGTTCTGCATCACGCGTAGTTTGAACGAGTTGCGCTTTTGCTTTTTGCAACGACGCTTTTGCATACGCCAGTGCCGCTTTGTAAGGACGGTCGTCGATTTCAAACAACAATTGGCCTTTTTCGACCATATCGCCATCTTTAAAATAAATCGCGGTTAATTCTCCACCGACTCGCGGCATAATATCAACGTCATTTACCGCTTCAGTTCGACCGATAAAAGTATGATAAGGAGTGATTTTTGTTTCGGTTAGGGTAACGGTTTCAACAGAGGGTGCTTGGGCAGTTTTCGTTGCGATATCGCCAGTTTTGCATCCTGTTAGTAATGCAGAAGATATAGCAATAGATACCAACGCAAATTTATATTTGGCTTTCATGATAAACCTACTTTATTTAGAAAGTGCCCTAGCCTAAATATTTAAATATATGGATAAACACACTTTCTATTCTGGAAATAAACGAGGGAGTTAGAATTGGTAGTTAAATTCGATACGGTGATCACCATCACCGAAATTAACGTGATCATTCCAGTTTGCAAAGTAACGAATATTTGCGCGAGGATTAATTTGATAAGACAACGCAAACTCATGAGCCAAGATATTATCTTCACCCGCGTAATAAGTATCTTTATATTGACTAGACCCTGACAATGTATGCATATACATTGGGTTGTAGTTAATCCAGATTTTATCGGTTAATTCAATTTTTGAGTACATACCGACAACGGTGAAAGTACCTGGAATTTCATAACCTTTGTCATCACCACTAAAATCATTAGCAATAGTGACACCCGCACCAGCTAAAGGAAATAGCTGCAACATACCAAACTTAGGTAGACCTTGAATAAAGCTATAAGATGCATCTAATTTATCGTTATCAACGTCGTAGTTTACATCTAATTGACGGCCTAGACCTTTTGCGACTTCTACTTGGAAATTACGTAGTCGGAAAGAGTCAATGCTGTCATCAACGTTGCCATATATTGGATCGTCATTGTCGCGAATGCCAAATAGCTCACCACCAATGCCTTTCATTTCAATGATGTTCATCGCCATGGTACCAGGCTGGCTAGATTGGTAAGTTTGACCGATTTTGATGTTCGCGCCTTTATCAGTAATACCAAAGCCAGCTTGGGTGTATACCGCAAGTGGGTCAGACATATCTTGTAGTTCTTCGTTATTGTTTGTCTGCGCATAGGCAGAAGACGCGAGTTGTAGGGCTGCAACCATAATGGCAACAGACGGTTTCACTAAATTCATAAAACTGTATCCATTTTAATGATTATAAAATTATTCACGTCATGAGGTCATCATAAATAGCAAGCAACACAACTCGCTTTGGATAACATAAATTATCAAAGCAAATTCAATAATGACGAAACATTCGACGTTTTAATTAAAATAAAATAAAGCATCGTAAAAGTTCAATCACCGCTACTTATATCTTATATAACTTGAAATTTGGTAATAACAATGAAGAAGGAAATATTAAAACTTATGAAAATTCAATTATCATTAGAACGAATGATTAATCAATTTTACCATATAAATAGAGAGTGCAATGGATTTAGGTGATCGCGATCAATGTTTCATTTCGATCGTACAACACTCTTCAGATTAATTAGAACATTATAATAATTTTAAAAACCTTAGTTTGATTAGCCTAGCATCAGATTAGAATAGTAGGCCTATAATAAATAAAAAGGGAATCACTCTCTGTGATTCCCTTTTATTATCGAGCGATAAGGCGCCGATGCGTTTCGATAACTAAAACGCAAACAATTCGCACTATTGCAGTTTCTCTATTCCCATATTGAACAGTGCAAAACTATAAATATCTGCATTTGTCTCAATTATTTTACGCGTTGGTGTGCCTGCACCATGTCCTGCATTGGTTTCGATGCGAATTAAGGTCGGATTTGAACCCGCTTGCTTCGATTGCAACTCAGCAGCAAATTTGTATGAGTGAGCAGGAACAACACGGTCATCATGATCACCGGTTGTAATCAATGTTGCTGGATATTCCACCCCTGCTTTTACATTGTGCACCGGCGAATAACTTTTCAGATATTGGAACATCTCTTTACTTTGCTCTGCCGTGCCGTAGTCATACGCCCAACCAGCACCTGCGGTAAAAGTATGGTAACGCAGCATATCCAGTACACCGACTGCTGGCAGCGCCACTTTAAACAGCTCTGGACGTTGCGTCATAACGGCCCCCACTAACAAGCCACCATTCGATCCACCGTTAATGGCTAACTTGTTTGATGACGTTACCTCTTCATCAATTAGGAATTCAGCCGCAGCAATAAAGTCATCAAACACATTTTGCTTTTGCATTTGAATGCCAGCGTTGTGCCACTCTTTACCATACTCCCCACCACCACGAATGTTCGCTACCGCGTAAACACCACCAAGCTCTAACCAAGCCGCACGTGTCGGGCTAAAAGATGGCGTGAGGCTAATGTTGAAACCGCCATAACCATATAGAATGGTTGGTGCGCTGCCGTCCATCGGAGTCCCCTTTTTATAGGTGATGATCATCGGCACTTTTGTTCCGTCTTTTGAGGTGTAAAACACCTGGCGAGATTCATATAAAGCTGGATCAAATGGCGCTTTAGATTTGTAGTACACCTCGCTATCACCATCTTTGATGTTCAGACGATAGGTAGTGCTTGGCATCTTGTAGTTGGTGAAAGAGTAGTAGACTTCGGTTTCTTCTTTTTTCCCCGAGAAACCGTATGCGCTGCCAATATCAGGCAATTTGATTTCTCGGATGAGTTTGCCGTTCATGTCGTATTGCTTCACCATCGAGATCGCATCAACAATATAGCTCGCAAACAAATTGCCACCCGCGGTAGAAACACGTAACACGTTCTTTGTTTCAGGAATCACATCTTTCCAGTTTTTGGGCTGCGGCTGACTTGCATCCACCGTCACGACGCGTTTGTTCGGCGCATTAAGGTTCGTAACCAAGTACAGTTTCGTGCCTTGGTTGTCTATCACCCAAGTATCAGAACTGGTGTTATCTAAAATGGTTTTCAGCGGGCTATTTGGCTTACTCAGGTCTTTAAAGAACAGTTTGTTGCCCGACGTCGATACGCTGGCTGAGATAAACAAGTAGCGTTCATCTTCCGACGTGTAACCCCCAACGTAGCGATACTTTTCGTCCTTTACACCACCGAAAATTAATTGGTCTTCACTTTGTTTCGTCCCTAGCTTATGAAAGTAGAGCTTGTGTTGATCTGTCTTCGCGGAGAGTTCACTCCCCTGTGGCTTGTCATAACTCGAGTAATAGAAACCTTGATTGCCGAGCCAACTGATGCCGCTGAACTTAATATCCACCAGCGTTTCACCGACGGGCTTTTTGGTTTCTGTGTCTAACACAATGACTTTGCGCCAATCGCTACCGCCTTCCGAAATACTGTATGCGACCAAAGAACCGTCTCGTGAAAAGCTCACTCCCGCTAACGATGTGGTGCCATCCTCACTAAAAGTATTTGGATCGAGGACAATTTCTGCGTCACCATCACCTAACTGCCGATAAAGCACATCTTGGTTTTGTAACCCGTCATTTTTGTAGAAATAAGTGAACTTACCCTCTTTGAACGGTTGGCTTTGCTTTTCGTAGTCCATGAGCTTAGTGATGCGCTCTTCAATCTGCTCGCGGTAAGGGATTTTCGACAGATAATCAAACGTCACTGCATTTTGTGCCTTCACCCATTCTGCGGTTTCTGGGCTGAGATCGTCTTCCAACCAGCGATAAGGATCACTCACTTTTGTACCAAAGTAGTCATCGACAACATCCACTTTTTGTGTGGTTGGATACGTGATGGTTTTCGGGGTTACCTGTTCAACCGACGATTGCGCCGCTTCATTTGCATACGCCACAGACAACACACTTCCGAGTGCGAGAGCCGTTGTGAGTGCTAGGGTGTTCTTTTTCATGAAATTCCTTTTTATTTTTCTGTTGTCTTTTTGTGCAATACATCAGAACTCTACTATATATCGACAAAATGAATCTAATTTCATTAAACGAGTTGTGAAAGCCATCCTAACTCCCTCATTTCCTTCCAGTTCTACAAACTAGTAAGTGGAAGTGTAGAACTTGGGAACAATACTGAAGAGCCACGATGGCGTTTACTCTCTTTCGTCTAAGTCAGCTCGATTTGGCGCAAAACCCCAGACTCAGAAGCGAAATCTTGGTCGTGACTAATCAGAACAAATCCACCTTTGTATACATTTAACGCCTGACTAAGCATTATTTTTGACTCGAGGTCGAGATGGTTATCTGGTTCATCAAGCAGCAGCAAAGGCTGAGAATTTTGGTGGCTGACTATCAGCATCGCGAGCTTCATCTTCTCGCCACCGCTCAGTAGGCGCCCCAATCGAAACACTGCATCTCGACGAAAACCGATCCCGGCCAATAAGGTCCTCGCTTCACTTTCCGTCATCTCTTGGCAGCTCTCCATTACGTTCTCAAGTAACGAAAGATTTGGATTCACTGCACCAAAATGTTGGTCGAGATAATACAAAGGCGTATTCACTTGCAACTCACCACTCTGCAACGATAACTCGCCAAGCAACGTCTTTAACAAGGTTGATTTTCCGCAGCCATTTCTCCCTTTGAGATGGACTTTGTCGTTCGCAAAAATCTGCAACGTGATAGGCGTAGAATTCCCAAAAGGTAATATACCTTCTTGTATCGACAACACTTTTCGCGAACGGTTCGGATTATCTGTAAGATAAAGCTTTTGCGCCTTGAGTTGCTCATGTCGCGATTGCAACGCCTGTTCTTTGGCTTGTAAATGCGCTTGTCTGAGTTGCTCATTCTTATTGCGATTTGAAGCGCTGGCGGTCGCGCTATCCTTTTTTCCATCAAGCAAAATTTTGGGCTGACTGCCGTCTTTGCGCAGTTTGTTCCCTTGCGCGGCGCGTTGGTCTGCTTTTTCGCGATTTTTCTGGGCTTGCTCGGCTAACCGTTTTTTCTGTTTATCGACTTGCGCTAACTGCCTCTCGACCGCTTGCAGTTCAGTGCGTTTTTTCTCGGCGTACACATCGTAATTTCCACCAAAAGCCTGTAAACCTAGGCCCGATAGCTCCCAAATTTCCTCCATCTCTCGCAGCAGCTCACGATCGTGACTGATGAGTAAAATCGCACCGCTGAAATGCGTCATAGACTCTATCAGCCATTGTTTCGCCTCGGTATCGAGGTGATTGGATGGCTCATCGAGAATCAAAAGATCCGTTTCGTTTTCAAATAACTGCCATAACTGCAAACGCGCCAACTGACCACCACTGAGCCGAGCACAAGAGAAATCAGGGTCTTGCGGCAAGCCCATCGCAGCAAGCTGCTGTTTGAGTTTCAGTTCAATATCCCACTGTTCGCCAACCAGTTCGAACCAATGCTCAGAAACATCACCTTGTTCAATCTGCTTCAAAGCATGTAAGGCCGAGTCTGTTCCCAGAAATTGGGCGATCGATTGCTGACCTGAAAGCAGATCAGAGGGCTGCTGGCGATACATCATGAAAGAAGAGGGAGCAGTCACAACACCGCTGGCAGGCTGAGTTTCGCCCGCCAAAATGGAAGCCAAAAGCGACTTGCCGATGCCATTGCGCCCAACCAAACCAACACGTCGTTTAGTCATGGAACAAGAAATAGACTGGAATAGCGTATCGCCATTATCAAACTGATGGCTAACATTAAAAGCTTGTAAAACTGGCATAATTTGCCTCCTGTATGACAGGGACAACAGCCGTAGCTATGATTTGAGATTGCAACAAAACGCGTGCACAAACGCATTAAGCTCTATGTAAAGCTCGACGATATACGTCAAATCAAAAAGTCGTCTTGTTGCAAAGAAATATCGGAAAGTGAGCTACGCCTACTAACCCTGCAGATCCAAAAAATAAGTAAAAATATGGATGACAGGTTTAGTTCTTCATGTTGGCGTAATCTCCTAGAGAAATGATGCGTAGAGTGTAGCTGCTTTTTTGTTCAAAAAGCAAGCTTTCTAACCAAATGTGAACAAAAAGAAAATTTCACAGTAAGTTGTTATATCACATTAACTTTTTAACAAGTCTTTGAACAATTTCGAGATCTTAGCAACACAATTTTTATCCAAGCCATACTATGCTTAGGGTAAAGATAATCCACATAAGGGCGTGGTTATGAAATACAAACATATCCTTGTTGCACTCGAACTGTCAGATGAAAGCACCGTGCTTATCGACAGAGCGGTATCAATGGCAAACTATCTCGACTCCGATATCTCCTTTATTCATATTGATGGTACGCACGGAGAAATCTATCGTGAGCTTGTAGACATTAAAGAAAACCCGGATCAAAGGCCGTTGAATGAGCATTCAATGGAATGTTTAAAAACATTTAGTGATTACATGGACTACCCACTTAAACACTTCTTTGTAGGTACGGGTGATTTGGCTGATAAATTGGAAGTCACCATTAAAGAGCAAGAAGTGGATCTGCTGATTTGTGGTCACCACCAAGATTTCTGGAGCAAGATCATTTCTTACTCCAGACACTTAATTAACAAGTCACCGGTGGATATTCTAGTCGTCCCTATTCATGATTAGTAAAACGTAACGCTTCCCAAAACCACCAATTTATTTGGTGGTTTTTTATTGATATTGAAACAGCTTAAACAGTTTTCCAAACTAGCTTGGCGATCATTTATGAGTTACATTTTCTAACCAACCCGCGCTCCTACTGGGCATGGTTATTTAGATAGCAAGGATCCCTATGGCAAATAAAAAAGTACTCATTCTCTTTGCTCATCCTTCCCAGCATCGTTCAGAAGTGAATACTCCACTTTTCAAAGAAGCTCAAAAAATTGAAGGCGTGACATGTGTTGATCTCTATGGCGAATACCCTCGTTTCGATATTAATATCGACCGTGAGCAGCAACGCTTACGTGAGCATGACGTGGTGATTTTCCAATTCCCACTATATTGGTATTCAACGCCTGCGATTTTAAAAGAGTGGCAAGATCTGGTTTTGGAATATGGCTTTGCTTACGGTACAGATGGCACAGCACTGCAAGGTAAGACCATGCTTTGTGTGCTGTCTGCAGGGGGTAAAGAAGAAGCTTATAAGGCAGAGGGCTACAACCACTTTACGATTCGTCAACTGCTTGCGCCTATTGAACAAATGTCCGCACTGACAGGCATGAACTACATTGCCCCTCTCGCGATGTTTGGCGCACGTACAGCAGATGAAGAAGGGCGAATCCCTCGTCATGTTGAGCGGTACAAGAGCCTGCTAGCAGCTTTAGTCGAAGATAGGTTGGATGTTGAAGCTGCGGCGTCATTAATCAAGCTTAACAGCGCATTGCCAGAGCTCATTAAGGAGGCTTCATGACAGGGATATTCTTACAAGCCTTCGTATATTTGATTGCTGCTGTAATTGCAGTCCCACTTGCTAAGCGTTTGGGACTTGGGTCCGTTTTAGGCTATCTCATCGCAGGTGTGGTCATTGGCCCAATTATCGGTTTAGTCGGTGAAGAAACAACAACAATCCAGCACTTTGCCGAGTTTGGCGTGGTGATGATGCTGTTTCTCGTTGGTTTAGAGCTCGAACCCAAAATGTTGTGGGCGATGCGCAATCGCTTAATGGGTTTAGGAGGTCTGCAAGTCGGCGGTACCGTCGCGGCGATTATGGGTATTGCCTTGTATTTTGACCAGCCTTGGACCATAGCCTTAGCCATAGGTTTGATCTTCGCCCTCTCTTCTACTGCGATTGTTTTGCAAACTTTTAGCGAAAAAGGATTAACGAAGACGGAAGGTGGACAAAACGCTTTCTCCGTGTTGCTTTTTCAAGATATTGCAGTGATACCAATGTTGGCGTTCATTCCTCTATTGGCCTTACCTGAATTAATTGAACAGGCACAGTCCGCGGCTCAAACAGCCGCAGCGCACCATGAAGAATTAAGCCTCGTTGCGGGGTTGCCAGGCTGGGCATACGGCATCGTAATCACAGCATCGATTGCAATCGTCGTCGTTGGTGGACACTTTTTAAGTCGACCTCTGCTCAATTATGTGGCTAGCTCTGGTTTGCGAGAAATCTTTACCGCAACTGCACTCATGCTTGTCATTGGTATCGCTGCACTGATGAGTTTAGTGGGCTTATCTCCTGCCTTAGGAACCTTCTTGGCTGGCGTTGTATTGGCGAACAGTGAATTCCGCCACGAGTTAGAATCCAATATCGAACCATTTAAAGGCCTATTGTTAGGTCTGTTCTTTATTACCGTTGGCGCAGGGATCAACTTCTCGGTCCTTTTTGGTGATTTCTGGTTGGTCATGGCATTGACCATTGGCGTGATGGTTTTGAAAGCCTTGGTGCTGTTTATTCTTGCACTGATATTTAGGGTGAAAGGAAGCAACCGCTGGCTGTTTACCCTAAGCTTGGCTCAAGCAGGTGAATTCGGCTTTGTGCTTCTAAGCTTTTCAGTGCAAAACCACGTCATCCCATTTGAACTTTCACAAACTCTTGCGTTAGTGGTTGCGATTTCGATGTTCCTGACACCAGGTTTGTTTATTCTGTTTGATAGAGTGATTCTGCCGCGCTTTGAAAGCCAGTCAAATGAACGCGAAAGCGATACGATTGAGGAAACAGGCACGGTGATCATCGCCGGCATCGGCCGCTTTGGACAAATAGTGAATCGCCTATTGGTATCAAACGGCGTGACTACCGTGGTACTTGACCATCAATCTGACCAAATCGATAACATGCGCCAAATTGGCACTCGCGCCTATTTTGGCGACGCGACTCGACCAGATATGCTACATACAGCCGGCATTGAGCACGCCGCTGCTTTGGTTGTGGCGATTGATAACCAAGAATCGAGTGTAGAACTGGTGAAGTACGTTAAGCACACGTACCCAAAAGTAACAGTGATTGCACGTGCCTTTGACCGTGGACATGGCTATCTTTTGCGTCAAGCGGGGGCTGATATTATTGAATCAGAGACCTACCATTCTGCATTGGAGATGGGCGGTCACACAATGAAAGCCCTTGGCATTCACCCCTTCTTTGTTGAACAACAGAAGGCGACATATAAGCGTGTTGAAGCACGTAAGTCAGAAATACTTTACAAAGCTTGGGAGGATGATTCTGAAGGTGAACGCTATGACAACAATTTCCGACAACTGTTTATTCAGTTAGAGGAGAAAATGGCGGAAGAGATGCAAAAAGATCGTCATGACAAACTATCGCGGTCAGAACGTGGTTGGACACCGCCACCTAAAGGTTACGCCGATGATTTTAATGAAGATAACGTCCAAGAGCTAACACCACCAAGAGAAGAGCCTATCCAACGATAACGCACTCCATATTAAAAACCTCCCACTTGGGAGGTTTTTATTTTTTCAGTACAGAGCCACACGCCGTGCAGGATAAAATGATCTTCTCGATATTACATAAGATCATTCATTAAAATCTCATACTCTTCGTTTGCTTCTTCCACTAAATGAGAAAGCTCTAACGCATCAGTAACTGCAAGATTGAACTGCCACGGAGTTGTGTCTTCTTTACCACAGATTCGAGTTTCACACCCACGACTCTCAAAAGACAAATCATCAAACTCTGTGGTGTGGCGCTCTTGAAGTTCAACAATCTCAACTTCTAATTTACCAACAGGGTTGACTTTAACGTGGGCATGTAAATCCGAACTGTTAGACAAACAATAATCTCTATGAACCGCAATCATGGCCGCCTCCTTGGTCTGCCAACTGACAACTCAACATTGAGTGTAGACGAGGGATTTTGAACGTGGCGTGAAATAATAATGAAGATTGATCTGTCTCATTAGAACAGACAATTGTTGTCATGAAGGCATGAGCCAGCATGAATCTCATCTGGTTTAAATTGTTCTGAGATCGTAATAGTTGGCATTTACCGAGACTTTCCCTATTATCGAAATAAAATTACTGTGGTCATTCTTTAGAGGTCAGTATGGAGCTTGAAGCCGTTGCTAAAGCACTAAAAGAGTTAGGGCATCCGACTCGTTTAAGTATTTACAAAGAAGTCGTCAAAGCGGGATACAAAGGTATCGCGGTAGGCGGCGTACAAGAAAAGCTAGGCATTCCAGCATCCACTCTCTCTCATCATATCTCGAGCCTTGCTTCAGCCGGTCTTCTCACCCAGCGCCGTGAGGGTAGAACCCTTTTTTGTGTTGCAGAATATCAGTGCTTAGATGACGTAATTGGTTTTTTAAAAGCAGAATGTTGCGTTAACGAGTGCTCATAAATTTCTAGCAAAAACGAGAGAGTTTGAGTTTATATTGAACTTCAGCAGAACGTGAATGACGATGAAAAACATACACACCGAAGTTGCTAAC
The DNA here is from genome assembly GCF_033338715.1 of Vibrio sp. Vb1337. Classification (NCBI taxonomy): domain Bacteria; kingdom Pseudomonadati; phylum Pseudomonadota; class Gammaproteobacteria; order Vibrionales; family Vibrionaceae; genus Vibrio; species Vibrio sp. Vb1337. Next base: position 58,523 of record NZ_JAWOTD010000003.1, read on the forward strand.
CTCGGTGTGTACATCTTCTACTTCGCGACGAGTAACATCGACGACTTAGATGGTACGATTAACTTACCGTCAGTTGGAATGATTTGTTCTGTCATCAAATCAACCCAATTACCATCGATTTTTAATGTCAAAGACTGTTGACGCTGTGATTTATTAAGCACCACAATACCTTTGTCACCTCGCTTCAGTACGAGCATGTCATCGTTACCTTCAAGAACACTCATCGGCTCGCCATGCGTCATATTATGGAACTGGATCATTTTTGCCATTCTCGGATCGCTCCATGCACCTTGCCATCTTGGCTGACCATTTTTACCTTTAATACCGCTGGTGTTTAAGTCGGTATAAATCAACGGCACACCACCATCTCGGCCTAGAATATAGGCATAAGCTAACCATTCGTTCTCCTCGTCCATGATGAGATCAAGAAAGACATCATTGTTAGGAATATCATGTGTGATAGCAAATGTAATCGCACGACCGGGGGACAGAGCCTGACCAAAACAATAGGGATCAATCAGAGACTTGAAGCTGCCCTTTTTAGCAAACGCCTTAAACATGGTTGAGAACAAAGGGAAATCGTAAGCACCTAGGCGAGTTTCCTGTAGATACGGCTCAAGAAACAGCTGATACTCTTCTTCCGTCGCACCGCCATCGGTAATAATTTCACCAAATATATGCACATCCCGCGTGATGTCGTCTGTCCAAACACGCTTAAGATGCTCTAACGTCATGTGTTTCGCAGCGTCAATACGAAAACCTTTCACACCAATAGCTTTCAGCGCCTTTAGGTACGCTCGCTGCTGCTCAACGACATGGTCACAAACACGAAGAGTTGGCAAGCCAGGGTCGGTTGGCCCACCTGTGATACGTCCGTTTTGAACCTGCCACTTATCTTTCCAGTCTTTGATGCCGAATGCTTCAACAAAGTCCTCTTCATCAAAAAGTGGTTGAGATAGATCGCCAAACAACGCTAGCGACTGATATTTCTGTTTGTCGTTCTGGTATTCCTCCAAGACCTCTTGTCTTGGGTACTGAAGGTCTCTGCGAAGGTGGGCCTCATTTGCCATATGGTTAAACACTACGTCGGCATAAACCCACACACCAACTTGCTCCAGTTCACGAACCATATGAATAAAATCTTTGGTATCACCCAAGGCATTATCGATAACACGATAATCTTGTGGTTGATAACGCTGCCACCAGCGCTCATCGTGTGCGCTTTTCATTGGTGGCGAAACCAACACAGAGCCATAACCAAGCTCGCGGATTTCTTTTGCTCGTTGGGCAATGTCAGCATACTTCCAATCAAACGCATGTAAGATAACGTTTGCACCGAATGATTGTGTTTCCTGTGAGCCACTCATGTTGTTCTCCTGCTCGTTTCCACTCACGATTACTTGTTTGCATTTTTTGTGAGTGAATTCAATAATCGAAATTATAAAAGCTATTCATCAGAGGCACTCACCCTTTTAGCACTAACTCAAGGCTGAAATCGAAGGCGTAGCGACTCATCCATTGCACAGCGATAAATCGTTCTGAGTGAATAACGGGCACACAACATACACCCCAAACAGCCCCAAAAAAAACACTAAGCCATTGTTTTATTTAACAAAAATCTCAATTGAAAAAGATAAAATATAAGACCTACGTACGCCCTAAAATAGGCCCAAAGGATAAAAATAGCCAAGCCAACCCGTTGAGTAATCAATTGTTAATAAAACGAAACTGGCAGATGGATCACGTTTGGCGCGTTTCAAAAATCCAGTAAATCACCATACCTAGCGTTAAAAGACTAAAGATTTCTGTTTGTATCTGTCCCGAAATGACTTCAAAATGCGAAACTTAGCTTATCTCTATGGGGTATGCTCTACCTTGGAGGATAATAATGAATATCAAAGAATTTTCTGACCTCGTCGGGCTATCTGCTCATACTCTTCGATACTATGAAAAAATCGGTTTACTTAAACATGTCCATAGAAACGCGAGTGGACATCGAATGTATAGTTCGAAAGATCTAAACTGGATAAGCTTTGTTAAGCGTTTAAAAGAAACTGCAATGCCACTTGAAGAGATTCTAGAGTATGCCAAATTAAGGGAAGTCGGCTCTCAATCTGTACCACAACGTCAAGCCCTGTTAGAACAACACCAAGAAAACCTCAAACGCCACATTGAGCAACAGAAAAAGCACTTATCGGCTCTAGAAGAAAAAATTGCCTTGTATAAAAGCGGAAAAGTTCGTTGACTTAGAGTTAACTCTAACGATTAAGGTGTGTTTACGTTTATTCACTAGGAACATACCGATGGAACAATCACGCTTTAACAAAGGATTAGAACTACTCTCTCAAATTGATGGCGACGCTGGTCATAATGTCATCGAAACCTTACAAGATATTTGTCCAGATTTAGCTCAGTACACCATTGAGTATCCGTTTGGCGATATTTATGCTCGCCCGGGCTTAGACCTAAAATCGAGAGAAATCGCAACCGTCGCCGCGCTAACGGCAATGGGGAATTGCGCGCCGCAACTAAAAGTGCACTTAAATGCAGCGCTGAATGTAGGCTGTAGCGAGGATGAGATTAAAGAGATCATTTTGCAGATGTCCGTCTACGCAGGTTTTCCCGCGGCATTAAACGGCATGTTTGCATTCAAAGAAGTGCTAGCGGAAAGAGCAGAGTAATAACGACGTTGAAATCAATTTAACCGCAATTAAAAACGGCCCTTGGGGTTCGGGCCGTGATTAAAACAACGAGTGAATTAGCGCTCAGGAGTTTCAAGCAGTTTAACCGCGCAATCTACCGCGTTGTTAATGCCTTGACTGCTCTCCAACTTGCCTGAACTTGCAGGACCAAGGGCACAAGAATACAAAGCCAGCTGCTTATCGAACGGCAGATCCAACTGTTCATAGAGATTTTGTCGGATTCTTGCATGTTGTTCTGGTTCTTGGTTAGCAAGGCTAATCAACGTTTCATAAATAAGCGTTTTCATGTCTTTCCCTTTTCACTTTATTGCACGGGGTGCATATATATTGTATCCATTTGGGAAGCACAAATCAGAAGCTAGGTCACAGAACGCGTCGCTAAAAAAGTTTATGTACTCGGTAAATTGCAATACAAACTTAAAGTCGTTTAGAAAAAGGGCAACTGATAACTCGATAGATCAGCCGATTAACTAGCATTCGCCGCTGTTTGTTTATAATCGTGTCCGATATAAACAAAAACGTCGCTGTATCAGCGACGTTTTATCTCGACTTTAGTTAATCGAATTTTTTTAGTTGAAGTGCACTAGCATTTCAACGTCATCGCCTTGCTCTGGAGCCTGAAGAGCGAAGTGCACGTACCCTGCTTCAGTAACAGGAATCGCAAGGTATTCATTGCTGCCTGCATAGTTGGACGCATACTCGTGCTGCTCTACTGTAGGCCAATGCTCCCTACTCGCGTATAGATCGACATTACCAGTTTGAGAGTGAGCCGTTAGCCATACACGAACCTCTTCAACACCTTCAGGCACATAAACTGCTGCATAACGCTGCTTGTGAACGGTAAGCATTTTGGCTTCACCAGACTCTAATACCACAGGTGCTAAATCATCTTGCACTTGGGTTGGCGGTGTTTGCGCTTCCACTTCTAACGCAGCCACAAGATTCACTGAGTCATAGCTATCACGTCCAGTTAAGCTGATGTAGTAACGACCCGCTTTAACGTAACCATCTTGCTCTGGTTCAAACACAATCTCTTCATTGCTGCCATCAGCATATTGACTCATTTCGAAATCATAGTAATGCGCGACTTTGTTGTAGCTCATGTAAAGATCCGCATCACCCGCACCCTCAATAGATACATTGAAGTTAACGGTGTTGGCTGGAACATCAACGTAGAACAGTTTTTCGCTGTATGCTTCGCCACTGAGCTGAAGGCTTTGGTTCGCCGTCAATTCAGTCACTTGTGCTTCAGGGCTTGTTGGCTCTGTTGGCTCTTCTGGGTCTGTATCAGGTTGCTCAGGTTCCACTTTTAATGTGTCCAACCAACGTTCAAACTCAGCATCGTATTGTTGACCTAAAGACGTCACCTGCTGTGCCCATTGTTCGAACTGGCCAGAGCGCGACAATGCCAACAAGCTTTCGACGTCTTGTGGATGATTTTCTAACATGAATCGAACAGCTAGATAACCCCAACGATAGATACGATTGGTATCGTGAGAGTACGTGGTATCAAACACAGTGGAAAGGCTAAGTTTACCATCTGCAATCAGCTCAATCGCAGCTTGGTAACCTTGCTTGTAATGCATGTATTCAGCAAAACCTTCTAGCCACCAAACAATATGACCATGAGCCAAGTTATCGCTGAACGAACCGTATTGGTTAAATCGTGCATCTAAATAGTGCGTGTATTCATGTTCTAGGTTCAAGATAGAGAGATCTTCACCATTCGCGTAGCGATAAGCGACGAAACGCGCAGTATTTTCCGCTTTTGAAGGGTCACCTTCTAGGTACTGACCACCGTTGTCCGTTGTATTACCAAATAGGAATGAAGAGTAATCAACGTAACTAGCGTTACTCGCGAATACCGCCACTTCAACACGATCATTCAAATCATCAGCGACAGGTTGATTACCCGTATTCGCAACTCGATGGAAGTCGGCTTCTTTTGCCGCTAGCACTTCACACGCTTTCGCTGCTTGAGCATCGGTCAGATCTTCAGAGCGAATAATGGCAGGTCCCTGACATTCAAAACGATTTGGCATTACACGTGCAGCTAAATCTTGCTTGGCTTGCTCAATATTCAGACCATTTAGGCCTTCTGGTGCGTAGTAGCTCATCATTTCAACGGCAGCAAGCCATAGTTTGTCATGCTCACTACCCAGTGGATAACGCTGCATCACCTGTTGCATTACTGCCAATGCTTTGCGTTTGGTCTCCTGATCTGGGCTCGCGAGCAAACGACCAGTTTCACGTAATGCATTGAAAACGATAAAGCTTGCATCCGTATCTAATGCCCAAGCATTATCAGATGCGAATTTCACCAACGTATCAATATGGTGTGTATTGTTTGCCATGTATCGGTAGAACGCATCGTTCGCCGCATGGCCTGCCATAGAGCGGAACAAGTTGTTTAAACCATCAACCCATTGCGTGTCCTGCGCGGTTTCACGATTAAAGTGCATCAACGCGGCCATCATGCTATCCATGGTCAGCGGCAACTGCTTAACGTTATCAACCATCAAAGTCAGGCTCTTCATTGCACCAACTTGTTCACGACCTTGATCCAAAGCATGAGGGTTGTTTAGGAATAGGTTCGTCGACTGAGCAAAACGCTGACTCAACGCTTGCGAAAACTCGGGTGTACCAGTACCAGCGTTGTAGCGAACGTAGTAGGCCGCTCGAATAAATTCGCCTAGGTTCTCTAGAATACGAGCTTGATCTGCTTCACCACGATAGCGAGCGATTTCTTGATCCAGCGCGACTTGGATACGGCTTAGGCTCGCTTCACTATAGATATCATTCAGCGTTTCTGAAGGTGCTGAAAACCAAGCGTGGTAGCAATCATACTCAGCACCAGAAACGGCAGTAGCCAGATCTCGCGATTGTTGTAAATCAGCAACAGCACACTGATTTTGTGCAAAAGAGAAGCCAGACACACTCGCTAGCATACAAGCAAGCGCCAAACGATGGCGCGGGAAAAAACGGATATGAGACATAACAACACTCATTGATTATTAACATACATTGAGTGGGGGTTTATATTCTTTACAGCTCAAACAGTGAAATCAGTGTCATAAAATTTATGAAACCGCTCCCAAAAATAGGTCTTTTACTCTAATTAAATGGGAGCAATCCCACTCCCAAAAAACTCACAATTATCAATAAAAACATTAATTTACCTTTTTCTAAATAACGACTTTATGAGGAAAATTGCCCTTAAACGCCCCCCTTAACTCTTCCAGATAGAGTTCACGACAATCAAAGGTTCTAAATTAAATTTTGATGCTTGATACCATCTATTTTTATTTGTGACTCATTCCCAATAAGTCATAGAGTGCATATCAAAAGGTTGGCATTAATGGTAAATTCTCCGCCAAATCAAACACATTTACTCCTCCAGTCATTGATGAGTGAATAAAGCAGATATTTGGCTAGGGATAATACATGTCACTTTGGGGATTTTTGGGAGCGGGGATTGCCTACTTCATGACAACGTTTGCCTTTGTTTTTGGCGGCATTTTTTGGTTATGTGCTGAAGGTAATACATTAAGAGAAACAAAGCGCCAATCATCAATAATGTCCGGGGTTATTGCTTGTACTATTGGAACTTGGGTGCTTGCTTTTGGTGTTTACGTTTACGGTTACTTTTGGGATAACTCTTCTCACTATTATTTTTATTTGCTCGCTCCATGGGGACTTGCCATTTTTGGGGTAAAACTTCGTAACCGCTGGGTTAAGCAATACGCGCGTGTAAAACACGCAAAAGAAGAACAGTGGCAAAAGCGCTGGCGAGAATTATTAGGGGAAGATACTGAAGAGCTTCAACCATATACACATGATTACGAGCTCTACTCGGGCATTTGGCAAGCCAATGAAGCGCTCCAAGAACAGTGTTTTGCAGCCCTTCCTCACGGGAAAGCAGTCTACGAGAGAGTGAAAGCCTTCCAAACGATGGCCTCCCCCGCTGGTGACATAAACAATCAAGTTTTGCTGAGTAAACTCGATCAACTAGAGGATGAAATCATTCAAGTTCTTGAGCAACACTCGCAAAAGAAAGTAAGCATTGAAACTGGCGCAGGTACTTTACACAAAGAGTCAAAACGCAATGTTTATCACCATGAGAATGGCCCAACAGAAGAGCAACTGTACGACTCAATCAACCTCCAACATGATTTGGATCGAGAGCTACGCAACATTATCTATGATCGGCTCGGTTACGATGGCGAAGATGAGTACTTTTTCCTCCAAGCGCCACTCGAAGAGCTTACCGAGAATGAAACCGCAATCAACTGGATGCTCTGGGGGTTAGTAAGCGACCATTTTGCTGTTGACCCATACCAAACGGCGTTGGATCTCAGCCTAATGAATGCGGAACCAAGATGGGGGCAAAATGAACGGTTTGTAATGATTACGGCTCAATAAACGCAAGTACTAAGTCTAACTTTAATATAACCTATTCTGAGACCACCCTCGCGTTGGTTAACTTAGCCAGTAAGCGGCCAACGCGATCGCGCATTTCACGTCTATCGACAATCATATCTAGCGCACCATGCGCTAGTAAAAATTCACTTCGCTGAAACTCGTCTGGTAACTTTTCACGTACCGTTTGCTCAATGACACGTCTTCCCGCAAAGCCAATACTTGCTTTAGGTTCACCAATATTGATGTCTCCTAACATGGCTAAACTCGCCGAGACGCCACCATAAGTTTGGTCCGTCAATACTGAGATATAGGGTAATCTGTGCTCAGATAAGTGGTTTAACGCGGCGCTGGTTTTTGACATTTGCATTAGTGCCACCAAAGACTCTTGCATGCGCGCCCCTCCGCAAGCGGAAAAACATACTAACCCAGATTTTGTATTAATTGCGCTTTCAATTGCTCGGACAAACTTCTCGCCAACCACTGCGCCCATCGAGCCTGCCATGAAAGAGAATTCGAATGCACACGCAACAACAGGCAGCCCCAATAACTTGCCCTGCATCACCACCAACGCATCTTTTTCTCCAGTCGTTTTCTGCGCTAAAGCAATTCGCTCTTTATATCGCTTTAAGTCTTTAAAACCCAAAATATCTTGTGGCTCCAACTCACTTGCCAACTCTTGTTGTGTTCCATGGTCCAGAAAAGAGATCAACCTTTGACGCGCAGCCATTCTCATGTGATATGAGCATTTAGGGCATACTTCCAAATTTTCTTTTAACGCGGCACGATAAAGTATTTGTTCACACTCAGGACACTTTGTCCAAACGCCCTCAGGGATAGACGCTTTGCGCGAACCTATTATATTTTTATTCTCAAATAACCGTTCTAACCAGCTCATAAATTCACCACTATTGATTACGTTCTAGCGCGATATCTCGTTGTTTGTTCGCTTAAACTTGTAAATAAAATTGTATGTAACTTAGTACAGGGATAAAGTGCGATATGCTGGCTTGATAATCCAATAAAATGGGATAATGAAATGTTTGATAACGTTGACCAAATCTGGTTAAAAAGTTTTCACTGTGTTTATGAGAACAACAGCTTTAAGCGAGCCGCTGAGTGTTTGAATATACCAACATCAAATGTCAGCCGACACATTGCCCTGCTTGAAGAAAAGTTAAACATTAGGTTGTTCAATAGAACAACAAGGCGAATGACGCCTACCGAGGCTGGAGAAGAGCTCTATAGCAGCACTCGTCCGTTATTGGAGCAACTCAACGCCGCACTAGAAACGGTAACGCGCCACTCACACACGGTAACAGGGGAACTGCGAATTCTTATGCCAGACACACCTGTACTGGCCAAAGCGGTTGTCACCTTTTGCACGCAATACCCGTCAATCTCTTTGTCTTGCGATACAACGCTAAACCCTAAAGATGATGTTATTGATAGCTTTGATGTCATTTTGAGTTTTCATAGAGGGACTTTGTCAGACAGTAACTGGGTGGCGAGAGAGATAAAACGCTGGCCCAGTGCCATTTTAGCCGCGCCTCAACTAATTGAGAAATACGCCACCCCTTACAAAATTACGGATCTAAGTCATGTTCCCTGCATCACGACGCTTACCGCAGTAAATGGTGCACCATGGGTATTCAGAAACCCTGTTGGGGGCCATATTACTCAAACTGTGCAATCTTCATTCAAAGTAAACAGCGGTCATCTCGCCAGATATGGCGCGTTATCAGGGCTTGGATACGCAATATTGCCAATTGAGTCATGCCAAAATGAGATCAAAAATGGTGAGCTAGAAATCGTCACTCTAGAGTACGAACCTGAGGATTTAGTGCTTTACGCCTTTTACTCGTCTAGAAAACATGTAGCTAAGAAAATATCTATGTTTGTTGAACATTTAAAGCAAAACGCAAAACTTAACGCCTAGCTAAGCTTTACTCAACTAATTTATCGTATTCTGTTTTATCGTCTAGAAAGGACAAACACCGCTAAGCGATTTGAGACTCGATTTCTCAAATAAAAAAGCCAGCAATTAACATTTACTGGCTTTTATTAAAGAGGGTCAGTTGGCGTTTAGATTCTAAACGCTCCTACGTGACGATCGAGTGTTCGCGATAGCTCCGCGAGTTGTTGACTTGATTCTTCTAGTTGCTCACTCGCTGTTAGCGCACTTTTCACTGAGTGGCTGACGGTATCCATGTTCATATTAATTTCGTTTGCTACCGTTGATTGCTGTTCTGTTGCGGTTGCTACTTGAGTATTGATATCTGAAATAGTCGTCACTTGTGCAGCTATTGCTTCTAAAGCCTGTCGAGCTAACTCAGTTTCTGCCGTTCCTTCTTCAATAAGAGTCTTACTATTACTCATTGAATTCACCGCACTTTGAGCTTCAGTTTGTAGCTGGTGAATCATATTGTCAATTTCATCGGTAGAATGAGCCGTTTTAGTCGCTAGGTTGCGAACTTCATCAGCAACTACTGCAAAACCTCGGCCGGCATCACCAGCGCGTGCCGCTTCGATAGCCGCATTGAGAGCCAATAGATTGGTTTGCTCCGAAATACCTCTAATCACCTCTAGAATACTACCAATCGACTGAGTATTTTCAGCAAGACTCACGATAATGTTGGAAGTGCTGTTCATCTCGTTTTCAAGATTAGTCATCGCCGTTTTGGTTCTTTCTAGCGTCGTGTAGCCATCTTGCGCTTCATTACTTGCTGCACTCGCAGCATTTGCCGCTCCGGCAGCATTGGAGGCAATTTCATTGACCGTCGCAATCATTTCGTTCATGGATGTGACAACCAGCATGGTTTGCTCGTTCTGCTCTTGCCCTCTTGTGAGCGCTTGTTGAGATTGCCCACGCAAAGCGACAGCTGAACTATTAAGCTCCACACCAGTATTTACAACTTGTGTAATAATCTCATGTACTTTCCCAACAAAAACGTTGAAAGCAGAAGAAATTTGCGCGACTTCGTCATTACCTTTCGCTGGCAAACGAACGGTTAAGTCTCCGTCTCCTTTTGAGATGTCTTGTAGAGCGTCTTTAAGCGCAGAAAGCGGTCTCATCAGTTTATTTAGCAGAAGTGACAGAATCAAAACACACATAACGAAGATCGCCACCATAGAGATCAACTGGTAAGTAATAATTCCATTCGTCGCTTGGCTCACTTCGGTAATAGGAATACCAATATCAAAAGTACCGTATAACTGACCATCCACATAAATTGGTGCCATGATGTCAAACACCCATACTTTCTGGACATCGGCATACCACTTTGAGTACTGTTGAACACCTCTCGTCGCGCCTTCAACAGTATATTCATCGTTATAGGTTTTGTTCAGCTTGTGCTTATCACTGTGGGCTACTGCCGTTACGTTACGGTCAATTACAACGGCATAACTCACGTCTGAACGTTGTTTCAGCCCCTCAACAAGCGATTGTAAATCTTGCATTGGATTGGCTGAGTTCTCCAAAATATAACTCGCATTTCCCGCTAGAAACTCAGCTTGAACTTGGGATTTGTTTAAGATGATGTCATCGATTTTCTGACTCGAAATTAGGTACGTTGATGCCATACTCGCCACGACAGCAATACCAAACATGGCGCAGACTGCTAATAAGATGATTCTTTTCATTATAATTGTCTCAATACAATTCAATTGATGCTCATTAATCGAGCGCTAAGCCTTTCTTCTCCAAAACCAACCAAACTGCATTTTGGGTCTGTTTGGCAGAGCAAGACATAACTTTATAACTATGTATCTGCTTGGTTCCCGATTACTTTAGACAGAAGGAAAAAAAGTCTTCAAAACGTCACATTTCTACGAGGTTTGGCGAAGGGACGAGTACGCAAAAGGAAACGTTTGCATAGTTAAATTTAACTATGCGACCAAATTGGTATCGAACATTAAAGAAAAGAGTTCTAATTAGCGTTTTGCCGTCGGGAGCGCTGTGGTCAGTGCTCCCGTTTTATCATTTAGTATCTCAGGTTCAGATATTAGAGCCACAATTGCAGCGGTTGTAATCCGAGATGCTTGGTGAAGCGAGAATGACTTGGTTTGTAGATATGGCAGCGATGTCAGATCGAGTGATTCTCAATCAAGAATCGGCAGCAAAATATGCAAACCAAGGCATGAAGCCATTACCCATGCAAAAAGAAAGGAAAAGAATCTTTACCACAGAGTTTAACTCGTCAGCGATATGTATCCATGCATACCCATGTATAAACCAACTGCACTGATCAAGACGCCCGATAAGTAGGGAGCTCGACGTGCAACATCATTCAAACCGCTCCATTTAGATGTCGCTTTTTGCACGCCCACTGCTGCCACAACGCCAACAGCAACCAGAGTCAAGGCTAAGCCAATACTGAATGACACAACTAAAGTCGCACCAAGAGTCATTGCCTTAAGCTGCAAACAGATAAGCAAAACCGTTACCGCAGCAGGGCATGGAATCAAACCGCCCGTTAATCCAAACAGCAGAATTTGCCCATTCGTCACGTCTCGATTCTCAAAGCGCTTTTGAATGTCTAAAGCGTGAGCGCGCTCGTGAGCATCTTGATATTCCTTATCTTCGCTTTCTAAATGAGAACCAGGACGGAAATGCACATCAAAGTCATGGGTATGATCATGGTGCCCGATGATCAAAGTGACAGAAAGTCCATTAGAGACTTCAATGCAAGACGCCGATTCCAAGTATCCATCACGCTCTATAAAGTGATAGATATCAGAAGGTTGATAACCATCACTCGATACCGAAACCTTGATACCTTCAGCAGTTAAAGGTTTACCGCTGAGTGTTCGCAACTGGAAACGGTGATGCTCCCCTTCCTCTGTAATCGAAAGCGAAACATGCCCATGTCCTGTATCCACAACTTGCGTCGTCCAATCGCGAGCATGATCCTGAGCTTTGTTCCAAGCTCGCTCATCGCTCCATGTCCGCCAAAACATCCATACGCCGGTTGTCACGATAATGACCCCAGAGATAAGTTGCATCCATGGTTCAGCCGCTTCAGCGGTGAATTTCTGGCTAATATACATCCCGCCAACAGCGATTAACCATACAATTGCAGTGTGAGAAAGTGTGGCAGCTAAACCCAGCATCACGGCTTGTTTGACCGTTCCTTTCACAGCGACAATGAACGCCGCCATCATCGTTTTAGAGTGCCCAGGTTCTAAACCATGCAAAGCGCCAAGCAAAATGGCACTGGGAATAAAGAACCACCCATTACCTTGTTGTAGTAACGCGACAAAATCCATTGTTGTTCTCTGTTGTTGATTCTAATTTATCGCAAACTATACTCCCCCCTAGTATTAAATACTACCCCCCAGTATAAATTGAGTGCTACATTATCAGTTAGAATAACTCGGCCCGTAACTTAAAGAAGATAAGACATGTCGCATACAACCAGAGATCAAAAGAAGCTCAACACTCGAGTCAGTAAAATACAGGGTCAGGTGAATGGACTTAAAAAAATGCTGGAAGAAGAGCATGAATGCCAAGATGTGTTGCAGCAGATTGCCGCTATTCGGGGAGCAGTAAATGGTTTGATGCGAGAAGTAATTAAAGGTCACTTAATTGAGCACGTTGTACTTGAGGAAGACAAAACTCAACGTGAAAAAGATATGGAAGTCGTATTAAAAGTACTGGACTCTTATATAAAGTAACCCTACTTCGCTAGAGTAAAGTCACTAGGGTTAAACTCGAATAGATCCTTTATAGGTAATCGCTTACTAAGCGGGAAATAACAATTCCATTTCATATTGATTAAGTTGAAAGTGGAACCTATATCGGTTCGAGTTAAATAGTTTATTTATAAGAACTAAAACGGCCCAAACATAGGGCCGTTCATATTATTAACAATCTCTAAACCATCTGATAAAAATACATGTTGTGATAGGCTTTTACTTTATGGAAGAGTACAAGTAAACCTTTATACCTCTTGTAATTCGACGTGCTTAGCGCTGTAAGATTTTGTAAATGCGACACATCCCAAAAGTACAGCAAGTGGTAACACGGGATCAAAGATTGAACCATGAGATCCGAAGAATAAGTTAAGAATCATGACTAATGAACCACCAATAGCCCAAGCAATTGTTGTTGGAATAGTCCAAATAATGAGTTGTTTCTTAACCTCAGTCACCCCCATTAGTCGATTAACAATATGGAATAGCGAGTCATTAAAGTAGCCAGCAAATAGAGATCCCATCGTAGCTGCCGTCGCTGCGAATAAAAGGTTAACGTCAGGAATATTTACTAAAACTGGGGCAGATATAGAAGCAGCGGTTATCATGGAGACTGTACCAGAGCCCTGAATAATACGAACTAACGTCGCAATAATAAATGGAATCATAACCGCAGAAATAGGAAGCCCTGCAACTTGGTTAGCAATCTCTGCGCCCGCACCCGTTTCACGCAATACGGCACCTAACGCGCCACCAGCTCCTGTTACTAACAAAATGATGCCACAAGTGGAGATTCCTTGTTCCATCTTTTCATTCGCTTCTTCTTTGGTAAGGTTATTACCCAATGTGTAAACCGCTAATAACGTCGCTATTGATAGTGCAATAGTAGGGCTGCCGATAAAAGCGATAAATTGACCAAATGTTGTTGCAGTCAGCCCTTCGAAACCGAAAGTCCCCTCTAATAAACCCATCACTGATTTCGCAAGTATAAGTAAAATAGGGATAATAATTGGAGCGATAGATTTACTTAAAGATGGTAGGTCTTTCGCTTCTTTACTTGCAATGTACTCTTTGTGATCATTAATCAATTGCTCACTAGACTTCGAGAAATGTTCGGTTGGAATGAATTCAGGAAACTGCTTTTCTAACCATCTTGCATACCAAACAATACCTATGACACAAGGCGCTGCGATCATCAAACCAAAACCTAACATGCTGGCAAGATCGACACCAAAGATACCAGCAACGCCCAAAGGCCCTGGAGTCGGCGGAATAGCATGATGCGCTACGACCAAGCCGCCCGCCAGAGCAACCGTAAGCGTTAAAATCGAGCGATTGGACGTTTTTGACAAAGACTTCGCAATTGGATAAAGAATGATAAGCGCGCTATCCACAAAGATTGGGATGCTAACAATATAGCCAGTTACAGCAAGAGCGGCCTCTTCTTTCTTTTTTCCTAACCACTTTATAAAATTATAGGCAATACTTTCTCCTGCTCCAGAAGCCTCTAAAATAGCCCCCATCATAACGCCGAGACCGATGACAATCCCTATACCGCCTAATGTTCCACCAAATCCTTTGCTAACGGTCGCAATCGTGTCGTCAACACTTAACCCACCAATAATACCTGCGATACATGCCGCAATTAACATCGCAATTAACACATGTACTTTTGTACGTAATACAAGAAAAACAAGGACTGATACGGCTACTATTAGTCCAATTACTGAGGTTGGTAACATTAGACAATCTCCATATTGTTAACAGAAATAAATTGTTGTAATACATCCTTGAAATTACTGTCTGCTTTAAATCCAAGCTCCAGTTCTTTAGTACAATCAATTTTTTGTGGCCAACTACTCACAATACGATCAATACCCGCATCATGCTCATAAGTAATATAATTAGAAAGTTGTTTACCCATTAGAGTGTCCATTGTTTGAATCATCTCAGCTGGTGTAGTTTGAATACCAGGTAAATTAAGCGTTCTATAGGACAGATTATTTAACTGCTCATAAGGCATTAGCCCTGCATACTGAATATTGTCAACCACTCTAGACGGGCTCGATATCCAAAGTTTTAGCGTAGGGTCTACAGGACAATTTGATTCTTGAGCATTCAAAGGCTCACGAATAATTCCGCTTACGAAAGAGCTAGCGGCAAGGTTTGGTTTCCCAGGGCGAATACAAATAGTCGGTAAACGTACGGATACAGCTTTAACAAAGCCTTTACGGGCATAGTCGTTCACCAATAACTCACCTATGGCTTTTTGCGTCCCGTAGGATGACTGAGGATGAAGTGCTGTTATTGGTGTAATCGTTTCCGGAAGATCACCACCAAAGACAGCTAAAGATGAAGCAAACGTAAAACGAATATTAGGGTTTACTTTACGGCAACGCTCAAGCAATAACTGTGTGGTCGTCAGGTTTACAGCTACACCTAAATCAAAATCTTGCTCAGCATGGCTCGATACAATTGCCGCTAAATGAAAAATGTGTGTCGTTTCGGCAGTAATAACTTGGTCTATATTTTCTCGTTTTGTCATATCCATGACTAAAGAAACGACTCGGTCATCAATGCCCTCTAAGCGCGACTTTTGAATGTCGACAATAGTAATACTTTCAGCTTTGTTTTCTTTTAGTAGTGATTTGGCAAGTAGGGTTCCGAGAAAACCCGCCCCTCCAGTTATGATAATATTCATAGTCACGACCCTTTGTTTTTGTAATTAGTTTCAAGTTATTTATGGATAGAAATTAAAATTGTTATAGGTATGGTTTAACCCAACTAAGGCCCAGCTGCGTGCTATGCCTTGGGTTGTATTCACAACCGATCCAGCCTTGGTAACCAGAGTCATCCAAAACATTGAATAGGTGTGGGTAATTCAGTTCGCCTTCCGATGGTTCGTGCCTTTCAGGCACAGAAGCAATTTGAATATGGCCTGTGTATGGCGCCACATCGCGAATCAACGTACTCAGATCACCGTCCATAATTTGTGCGTGATAGAGATCGAGCTGCAATTTCACGTTTGGACGAGCCACTTGTTTGATGAGTTCCACCGCTTCACGTTGATGTGCAACAAAGTAGTTCGGTACATCACGATTGTTGAGTGGCTCAATCATCAGCTCAACACCATGTTCGGCAAACTTATCCGCTGCATAACGAATGTTTGAGATAAAGGTTTCAATATGCTGATCACGAGTGAAGCGTGAATCAACAATGCCAGACATAGCGTGAACCTTTTTACAGTTCAGTGCCTTGGCGTACATCAGCGCAGTCTCGACGCTCGTTTTAAATTCATCCTCACGCCCCGGAATAGCTGCAAAACCTCGTTCACCTGCATCCCAATCACCTGGAGGCATGTTGAATAACGCTTGCTCAAAACCAAACTGCTGTATCTTGCTTGCTAGTTCTTGCGCTTCGAATGCGTATGGGAAAAGGTATTCCACCGCTTTGAAGCCCGCTTGGTGTGCTTTTTCGAAACGATCTAGAAAAGGAACTTCTGTGAATAACATTGTCAGATTTGCCGCGAATTTAGCCATTACTTACCTCTCCCTTTTAGGTCTTGAATCTCAGTATCCGTTAAGTAGCGGATGTTGCTGTCTTTAAGAATGAACGCTAGCTTCGCTGTCTCTTCTAGCTCTTCTGCGTTATCCACTGCATCTTCAAAGTCCGTACCCGTGATCACTGGACCATGGTTCGCCAGGAGGAAAGCTCTGTAGTCACTAGCCCGCTGCGCAAGTTCTTCAGCAATCTGAGGGTCGCCCGGGCGCAGGTACGGAATCACTGGCAGTTCGCCAATGCGCATTACAAAGTAAGGTGTGAAAGCTTTGATGGCATTCTCGCGATCTAGACCTTCAAGACAAGAAAGCGCCGTCAAGTAAGTAGAATGCAGATGCACAATCGCATTACACTTTGAGTTATTTCGATAAATCGCCAGATGAAAAGCGACTTCTTTTGATGGCTTTTCACCAGAGATATGGTTGCCATCAATATCCACAACCGAAAGCTCTTCAGCAATCAAGCGGCCGAACGAGGAACCAGTTGGCGTTGCCAGAAAGTGTCCATTAGGCAGCTTTAGAGAAAGGTTGCCAGCGCCGCCAGTCGCATAGCCACGTTCAAACATAGAGCGAGCCATAGTGACCATTTGCTCTCGCAGTTGTTGTTCTGTCATCAATTCTTTATTCATCACAACCTCACCTATTCAAAAAACGACTGTGCTTTGGCAAAGAAGTGTTCATCGCCGAAGTTGCCCGATTTCAGAGCCAAAGAAAGCTCGCCTTCAAGTGACTTCACCCAAGGTACACCAGGTGCGATTTGAGGACCGATATGAAAACCTTTTACGGCTAGGCTTTGGGTTACAACCCCTGAGGTTTCCCCACCCGCAACGATGAAATTTTTCACACCGTGCTGCTGAAGTTTAACTGCAAGTTGGCTAAAGAACTGTTCAACCGCGTGACTTGAAGCATGCGCGCCAAACTCTTGTTGAATCGCTTTTAACGCCGCTGCATCTGCGGTTGCGTAAACCAGTGGTGCGAACTCGCTTTCGATGTTGGTCATGACCCAATCAAACACTTGATTTGAGTAGTCTTCTTCCGTCAGACACGCCTTCACATCAATAGCAAAGTGTGGCGCTTTTTCTTTGTAAACAGCGACCTGTTGGTTGGTCATGACAGAACAAGATCCAGATAACACAACGGTTGGTGCCTTTTTAGGGTTCCCCTCTTGCTTCGCATCACTTTGATCTTCAAGGTTCTCTATCCAGTTCTTAGCAATACCCGCAGCCAAACCAGAACCACCAGTTACCAGTTTTAGAGACTTCGCTGCTTGGCCAAGTGTGACGAGATGCTCTGCATTGAATGCATCAACCACTGCGTAGCGGTTGCCTTGTACTTTTAGCTCTTCAAAGCGCTCAATTACCGCTTTTGGACCTTGTTCAATTATTTGGAAGTTCACCAGGCCAGATTTGCCTTGAGATTGAGCATCCATCATACGAACTAGGCTTGAATCAGTCATTGGTGTCACAGGGTGATTACGCATACCTGAGTCGCTTAGCAAGTCTTGGAATACAAATAGATGGCCGTTGAAAACTGTGCGACCATTCACTGGTAATGATGGGCATACAATGGTGAACGCTTCACCTAGCTCTGCAAGCAGTGCATCCGTTACAGGACCAATGTTACCTTCTGCTGTGCTGTCAAACGTTGAGCAGTACTTGAAGTAAAACTGCTGACAGCCATTTGCTTGCAGCCACTTAAGCGCTGCTACTGAATCCTCGATTGCCTCATCTACAGGACAAGAGCGAGATTTAAGACTGATCACGACCGCATCTGCGTTTACATCAATCTCTTCTTTTGGAATACCGTTAAGCTGAACTGTGCGCATGCCGTTTTCTACAAGAAAACCTGCGATGTCTGTTGCGCCAGTAAAGTCGTCTGCGATAACGCCTAATAACATCATTTTTTCTCCGTTTTACGTGCGCTTATTTCTGTTTGTTTTCTACACCTGGAAGCTCAATACCATCAAAAATCTTGATAACGGCACTGTCGTCCTCCTGCCCAAAACCAGCATTGCTTGCACTCAAAAACATGTTTAGTGCTGTGCTTGATAGAGGAAGTGGAAATTTGAGATCTTTTGCTGTGTCCGATACGAGGTTTAAATCTTTCACAAAGATGTCGACCATAGATTTAGGGGAGTAGTCACCATCAACTACATGCTTCATGCGGTTCTCAAACATCCAAGAGTTACCCGCTGCATTCGTCACCACGTCGTACATCAGGTCAAGAGGAATGTTTGCACGTGCCGCTAATGCCATTGCTTCAGCACCAGCTGCGATATGAACACCTGCTAGCAATTGGTGGATAATCTTCACAGTTGCGCCTAGGCCAATCGCTTCACCGATGTTGTAGACTTTAGCTGCCGTTGCGTTGAGTACTGGTTCAAGTGCATCAAATGTGCTTTGCGCTCCCGACGCCATAATAGTCATCTCACCTAATTCTGCTTTTGCAGCACCACCAGATACCGGTGCATCAAGCATCACAAGATTGTGTTCTGCCAATTTCGCTTCAATTTGTTTTGCGTCTTCTGCTGAGATGGTTGCTGAAACCATTACTGGCGTATTCGGCTTAAGCGCTGTAGCAAGACCGGTTTTGAACAAGACCGTGTTAACTTGAGCTGCGTTCACAACAAGAACTAGAACCGAATCAAGCTTATCTGCAAACTCAACTGCATTTGTAGAAACAGCTTTTGCACCGAATGAACCTAACTCTTCAAGCGCTTGAGAATTTAAATCGAAACCATAGACATCTAGGCCTGCACGCACACATGACTTTGCGGCGCCCATTCCCATAGAGCCTAAACCGATAACACCTACAGATTGAACTTCACTCATAAAAACAATGCCTTCTGGTCTATTAAACTTTGTTAATTCTTGTTTGGTTGATGTGATTATATGTGAAGATTAATACTAAGACCTCGCTTTGAATCACATTTTTTCACACAAATTAACAATGTCGTGATATATACCTCTTTATGGGCAGAGATATTCCGAGCAGTTAACACAAGCGAAGGCTGTTCTTACAACGTTGAGAACATAATTCACAGATATTCACAACAAATGAAAAGATTGGTAGGATACTGAAAAACAAGAATATAGAAGTGAAACTATGATCCCAGCAGAACGTCAAAGAACCATATTATCCCTGTTATCACATCAAGAAGTGTTAAGCATTTCAGATTTAACCGACCACCTTGGCGTATCACATATGACCATTCGTCGTGATATCGTGAAGCTTGAATCCTCAGGTAAAGTCGTTTCTGTTTCTGGTGGAGTGCAACTCGCTCAAGCTCTACATTCCGAACTTTCCCATGATGCGAAGGTCGAGCAACAAGCGGATGAAAAGATTCAAATTGGTAAGCTGGCGGCTACGTTAATTGGTCAAGACGCTACGATTTACTTGGATGCGGGAACAACCTCTCTAGAAATCGCCCATCAAATAGCAAATCGTAATGATCTTTTAGTGATCACCAATGACTTCTCTATTGCTGCTTTCCTTATGACGCACAGTGAATGTGAGCTTTACCACACAGGGGGAAAAATTGACCGCGAGAACCAATCCACCATTGGAGGAAAAGTCGCAGAGTTCTTGAATGGGCTAAATATTGATATCGCCTTTATTTCGACTTCATCTTGGAGCTTGAAAGGCTTATCAACACCTAATGAAAATAAAGTTCTCGTTAAAAAAGCAATCATCAAGGCGGCACAAACCAATTATCTGATCTCAGACTCAACTAAATACGGTCAGATAGCGAGCTTTCATGCATTAGACATCGAGCAATTGGACGGAATTATTACCGATCGAAACCTATCCGAAGTGGTCACTCAAGAATTAACGGATAAAGGATTACGTGTGTATAAAGAGTAACACTACCTAAACATCTGAGTTCGCGTAACTTTTATACTCGTTAATTTATAGGTGCTTCCAATATACATAGACCGTGCTGTGTACTTTCTGGCAGAAAACACATCCTTTTGTTTTCTAAATTACCAAATTACTGATTACATCTGGGATATGGAAGCTCACTTCACTTTATCGCTGCTCGTCACTTGTCATCAAAAATCAAATTCACCGCAATTGCCATCAAAACCAAGCCTGAGATTGGTAGTAAGACACCTAATGGCGAGCGCTCGATATAAGGCAGATTCTCTGCAATCAATAAGCCCCACTCAGGTTCTGGCGGCTTAACGCCAAGTCCGATAAAACTCAGAGACGTCAGACTGAGCGTAATGTACGGCAAACGCAGAAACGCGTGACGAATCAATGGCGGCAGCACATAAGGCAACAAGTAGTAGCGGAGTACTCGCCACTGATTGGTTCCCCAAATGGGCGCAAGATGCGTATAAGGCTGCGCTTTGGCTTCCATCAACAAGCTCGCACAGTGCGCCGCTAATGGTGCCCATGACACCATAACAATCGCAATCAAGGCACTGTTTGGGTTCATTCCCGTTAGACCAGCGATCAGCAGACCCGCCACAATGTATGGCACACCTTTGGTGATCTCAATTAAGCCTTGGCTATAACGAGTCACAAAGCCGAGCAGCAAACCAATCACCAAACTTAGGAACGTCGCGATGATGCCCATTTTGATTGTCGACATCATACCCCCGCCAACACGAGCAAGCAGATCTCGCCCGACCGCATCGGCACCAAACGGGGCTGCTAAGCTTGGCGATTCAAGGCGAGTAAATTGGATGGTGTAAGGATCGCGCATTAACGCCCATCCCGCACAACCAATCAGCAAGGCAAAGATTGTGGCACTGACGATGCGTTTGGTAGTGCTTTGGGTAAAACGGAACGTACTGTGACTGCTGATCAACTTGCCACTTGTGACACTGTGTCCGAGTAACCAGCGTTGCAATAAGATGCTCGCACTGCTGATCAACATCGAGAACACCAGCAACACCAACAAGCCACCTTGCAGCATAGGCAGATCTTGTGACTTCGCTGCGCCTAAGATTAGTCGTCCGATACCTGGAATGGAGAACACCTGTTCCACAGCAACCGCACCGCCGGTTAAACCAATCACCGTCATTGCGATTTGAGGAATCAAGTTACTAACGGCACGCCACAAGGCAAAGCGTAAGATTTGGAACTTACTAACGTTCGCCGATAGCCAAGTGATCACCCAAGGCTCATCCAATACACGCTTGATGCTGTCATTGAGCAAGCGCCCGAACAAGCCAGCAGCCGGCAATGCCATTGCCAAGCTGGGTAGCCAGAGGTTTTGCATGCCTTGCCAACCATAAGGTGGGAACCAACCCAACCAAATGGAAAATACCATGATCAGCAATGAAGCAATCACGTATTCCGGCAATGAGACCAACACCGAACTGAGCGTGTCATGATGCTTGTCTAAACGATTCTGTTGCCAACGACGCACAGTGTAAAGTACGCTCGCCATGCACATTACAAATGCCATACCTAACGCTGTAAGCATCAGTAGTAGCGACGTTTTTGCGGTTTGTTGAACGCTCTCCATCACGGATGCGCCACTCACCCAAGAGACACCTAAGTCACCTTGCATGGCAAGCGTCAACCAATCCCACAGTCGCTCAGCAGCGCTGCGGTCAAGTTGAAGATCTTCTCGAATTGCTTGCAGAGCTTCTGCCGTCAGCAATTGTTGAGCACCCGCACGAGCACGGAGGATTGATTGGCTTGGGTCGATACCGGCAATATCCGGCATCAAACCCACCAGCACAACCACTCCCCCGAGTGACAGGAAGCGCGACAAAAAACGCGTAAACCATTCAGGCATACAAGCGCTCCAACGAGAGCGCATGTTGGCAACAAACGACATCGAGTTAGTTCACCTCAGTAAACTGGTCGATCAGGCGACGCTCACGTGGGTCACGTTGTGCGTTCTTCACGCGGTCACTCTCACCTTGGATTACACGCTCGTGAAGCAGTGGAATCACAGCGTATTGCTCAAGGATTTTGCTTTCTGCTTCGATGATCGCTTGTTGGCGTTTCTCACCCAAAGGCTGACGATCAGCGTGTTTCAATGCTGCGTCCACTTCTTCAGAGCAGAATTGTCCTAGGTTGTAAGAACCTTTACAGCTAAAGTCACTTTGCATGTACGCCACTGGATCACCAGAATCCAACACTGTTGCACGTGACAACAAGAACGCATCGAACTTACCTGCTAGTGCATCGTTTTCGATTTGTGCGTATTCACGAACGTCTAGCTCAACCACAAAGCCAGCCGCTTCAAGTTGTTGCTTTAGCAGCACCGCTACTTCTGGCAACTCAGCACGGTCGGTAAATGTACCGATGGTGATCTTCTCACCGTTCGCGTGGCGCATTTCCATGGTTTCCATACGAGGGTTCGCATCACGAATTGGTTGAGCCCATGCCAATGCTGGACCTAAAAGACCTTTCGCTGAATCGGCGTGGTTCTCGTAAACCGTTTTGATGATTTGCTCACGGTTAACCGCTTGAGCCGCTGCTTTACGCAAACCAAACTGGCTAAACACATCAGATTTGTTGTTTAGGTAAAGCGTGTTGGTACGTGGCATTGCGACTTCGTGCAGCTGTGAAGATTCCATCATCGCGATTTGCGAAACAGGAACGGCTTCAACTACATCCGCCTCACCGGTACGCAGTGCAGCAGCACGAGCAAAACCGTTTGGTACGTATTCAGCAAAAATGCTGTCTACTTTCGCTTTTTCGCCCCAGTAACCATCAAAACGTTTCAGTTTCGCGCTGGTTGTCCCGTTGATTTCTGTCAGAACAAATGGACCCGTACCCGCATTGATTGGCACAACACGACCGTTTTCTTGGTATGCAGCACCAGAAAGGATCGCTAACTGTGGGCTAGATAGACGGCTTGGCAACAATGGATCGTTAAAGGTCGTTTTGATTTCAACAGTGAAGTTGTCCAATGCGCGAACTTGCCATTCGATACCATCCAAAATGCGTGGCTTTGGTGCGGCATCTAATGCTTTTTGTAGAGAGTTCACAACCGCGTTGGCATCAAGGTCAGAACCATCGTGGAATTTCACGCCCTTACGTACCGTAAATTGCCACGTCATCGGGTCAACTTGTTCCCATTCCGTTGCCAGCATAGGCTCTGCTACCGACTGATCGTTTAGGTTCACCAATGTTTCCGCCGTGCTCCAACGTGACAGTTTGAACGCGTCATCTGAAAGTGGTGACAAACCTGTGCGTGGTGGTTGCATCATGGCAACGCGAATTTCCGTCGCTTGCGGTGCGGCTGCTTTTTCCGCTTCTGGCTTACTTTCGCCAGAGTCAAAACAACCCGTCAGCAGTGCGCTTAAAGCCAGCGACAAAGCTAACTTGGGAGTACTAAGGTGCATAAGAAACCTCTCCAATGGTTTTTGTGAATTCATTACTTTTGTGTTGAGCGCTCATCAAGGCTCTCGTGATCAAGTGTGATGGGTTATTTGTCACGTTTTGTGCTGTGCCGTGCTCGACAACGCGTCCTTTGTCTAACACTAGGATTTCATCGCATAGGGTTTGTGCCGCATCGAGGTCATGTGTCACCAAAATCAGGCGCATCTGACGACTCTTTTGAATGCCTGCCAACAAGTCGAGAATCTGTTTACGACTGACGGGATCTAGGCTGCTGGTTGGCTCATCGGCAACCAACACGCAAGGTTCGACAATCAAAGCTCTGGCGATAGCCACACGTTGCGCTTGCCCAACTGATAATTGCTGCGGGTTGCGATCCAGCAATGTGAGAGCCAAACCGACATCCGCCAAGACCTTTTCCACCTTCTCATTGAGCTCTTGCGTCAAACCAATGTTGCTTAGCGGCTCCAGTAAGATCTGGCGAACGGTGTAATAAGGATTCAAGCTCGATTGCGGCTCTTGCGGAATCAGTTGAATGTGCTGACACAACTCTTGTCGCTGCTTAGCCGAGCTACGCGATAACGGATAACCACACACATACACTTCACCAGATGTCGGTTTACGAAGACCAAACAGAAGTTCAATCAAGGTCGATTTACCCGCACCAGACGGACCAACAATCGCAATGTTCTTTGTGTCGATAGCAAGATCCAATTGTTCGAGCGCTTTAAACGGTTTGCCCCCTAACCAACTTGGTTTGGAGTAATAGTGAACACTGGCTTGCTCAAAGCGAACTTCCGCCGATTTAGGCTGCGTGTGCCCGCTCAAGTTGTGCTTAGTCAAAATAGGCTCCAGAGATGAGGTTAAGGCAGCAGTTGCGCAAGTTGTTGGCAGAAAGGATGCGAACTTTGCTGAATGGCTTGCCATGGTGCGCCATAAGCCACCATGGTGTTGTCCGCAATCACCAAGACTTTGTCACACGCCAAAGCCGCAGATAGATCGTGCGTGATCAACAAACCACTGATGTTGCGTTGCTGAACACTACTGCGAAACAACTCAAGGATCTCCGCTTCGGTGATTGGGTCGAGCGCACTGGTGGGCTCATCCGCGATGATCAAGTTGGCACTACCAAGCAACGCAATGGCAATACAAATACGCTGACGTTGACCACCAGATAGCTGGCTTGGATGCTGCGCTAATGCTGCTTTTGGATCCGTAAATCCGAGTTGAGACAGCAAGGTCGTCACCGTTTCTCGGTTTGCTGAAGACAAACGTGTTTTGTTGCCCGTCAATGCCAAACACAGTTGTTGCTCGACAGAGGCCAATGGATTCAGTGCTTTAAGTGCATCTTGGAAAATGACCGCAGGACGCTGAGATTGACTCCGTTGCAGCATGGCAGTTTGTGCGACCTCACTGCTGTTAAGCTGGATACTTCCGTCTACCCAAATATCAGACGGCAAAAAACCTGCGACGGCTTTCGACAACATGGATTTACCAATGCCGGAAGGTCCCATAATGGCAAGAACTTCACCTTGAAACAGCTCAAAAGAAATGTCTTTGAAGAGTGTGCGTTCTGAGTCTGTAAGGCTGAGATTATTAACGGAGAGTATTGGTCGAGAAATCACGGCATCAAACTAAATGTAATAATATAACATCACAAATAATATCATGCGGGTTAAAGCAAGGAAACCAGTCGGAAAGGTTATTTCATCACCTTTTTCAGATTTATCAACAAGGGCAGATAGCTCCCCCCCTTGTGATAAGAACATCTAAGTTAGGTCATTTGTGACAGTGTGTATTAAAGACACTTTTGTTTAACTTGACCGAGGTATGGAAACAAGAAGACAAAGCGCCCAACGTAGAACAACGTGAATGCCAGCCATAAACCGTGGTTGCCCCAATATTGCACCGCAATAAATTGAGTCACTAAAAACAACACCATGGTTAGAAAGGTAGAGTTACGCACTGGTCGCGTCGTCCCTGTACCGGTAAAGATGCCGTAAAACGTAAGACCAAAACCAGCAACCAACGGGAATGCCAATAACCAAGGGCTCATGTCCAAATACAGCTCAACAAGATTTGGCAAGGTGGTAAACAACATCACCACTTGGTGTTTGAACAGCACCAACAGCAAGGTCAAGACAACAACGAACGCTGCGGTCCATTGCGTGTTTAGCTTAATCACGTTATCAAGCAATGTCTTATTCTTCTGCCCTACTGCTTTACCTGCAAAGACGCTCGACGCATTCGCCACACCGTCGAACATGTAGCTGACGATAAAGGTCACTTGCATCAAGATTGCGTTCGCAGCAAGCACATCAGAACCAAGCTGAGAGCCTACACGCGCCATCATGTTGAAGAACACCAATAGACACACAGTACGAAGCAGCAGATCCATATTGGAAGACGCGATGACTTTGAGATCTTTACGCGTCATTTTTGCGGTCTGAATGTAATCAAACAGCGTGAAGCGGCAGGTTTTCAACACCAGCACCGCACCAATAACAAACGTCGAGATTTGTGCGATAAGTGTCGCCACCGCAACACCAGCAATGCCCATATCGAAGTACAACACAAAGACGATATCCAGCACGATGTTCAGCACGTTACCAAACACTTGCGCGAACAAGGTTTCTTTGGCTTTCGCCTGCCCCATCAACCAACCAATCACGGTGTAGTTCAGCAGTACAAATGGCGCACCAAAGATCATGATATCGAAGTAAATCTTCGCGTTTTCGGCCACGACGGCATCAGGGGAGATAATCAGCTCTGCCCCCATCCAAATCACGGACTGCAACGCAATGAAAATCAAGCCAAGGCAGAGCGAAAGCACGAAAGGACGGAATAAGCTGCTCGCTTGATCTTCTGGGCTGTTTTTACCTAATGCGATTGCACTTTGCCCGGTAGTACTGACGCGGAAAAAGCCAAACAGCCAATACAAGGTATTCATGATGACGGTGCCGATCGCCACACCACCAATCATCTCAGCCACACCGAGTTTACCGATCACCGCGGTGTCCACCGCCCCCAATAATGGTTGGGTAACAGTAGAAACGATGAAAGGAAATGCGATTTTAAAATAGTCTTTATGAGTCAGGGACATCTTAAATTATGAACGGGGTTAATTTTTATAAGGTCGCTATCATATGCGAATGGCGCCCGAACATGAACCAAAGTTCGCCAGCAAGGAATAGCATTGATAATTGATACAACCAGCAAACGTATTCTCATACCAAAGCTTGAAATAGGATAACGACTTATGAGAAAAGCCAAGTTAACTGCATATAAATGAGTTTCTAGTTTGGAAAGATTAGCGTTTGGTGGAGCATGGCAGATCAGAATGTAGCTGCCATGTCATAACGGTAGTGATTGGTGAAAAGAGACCGTACAGATGATATTTAATGCTTGTGGGTTTCATCTGACAATGTTTAGGTCGATACCAAGCCTTATGTTCTGTAAAGCACCTTTACAACATGCCAACCGAACTTGGTTTTAACTAGATGCGGCGTTAACACTTCGCCAGAAAAGCACACTTTGTCGAATTGAGGTACCATTTGACCACGGCGGAATTCACCAAGGTCACCACCGCGTTTGCCTGACGGGCAAGTTGAATACTTCTTCGCTAATGTCTGAAACTTTGCGCCTTTTTTCAGTTGCTTGATTATGTCTTCCGCTTGCTCTTTGTGCTTCACAAGAATATGTAATGCGGCTGCTGTATTTGCCATTGATCTATCTCTCACTATTCTGGTCGCGCAAGTGTACCCAATCCTTTTTAACAGACCAAACATTTCTTAATAATAGCTCAGCGGTAAAGGCCCAAATACACGAGGAATATAAAATCGTCTACATAATGAGTTTAAAATACAAACAAGTTTTGCTCAGTTAATCACTATTCTCTAAAAGATTGTCTAAAAAGCTCACATTTGTCTCTCCGATGGTTGAAGCCTTCGTCTGATAAGATTAGATTAGACACAATTCGGTGGTATTTATAAGGTTATTTTCATGGCAAAAGTCGTTAGCAAAGCGAATCAGTCTCAGGGCATGTTGATGTTTAAGCTCACCCTGCAACAGAGTTTCGCTATAGGTACGCTAAAAGTCCGTGAAATCGTCCCGTACATGCCAACGACAAAGATCCCTTACTCGCATCATCACGTCATTGGAACCGTTACGATACGTAACTTAACAGTACCAGTGATCGATATGTCAGCGGCTGTTGGCTTTCGTCCTATTAGTGAAGAAGAATATAAAAGCTGCTACTTGATCGTGACAGATTGCTTGCGAACCGTGGTTGCGTTTATGGTTCGTAGTATAGAGAAGATCATTGAGTGCGATTGGAAAGCTATTGAAACGCCACCTCCGAGCGCTGGAAAAAATATTTTCGTGACTGGAATTACTCGCTACGAGGACAAAACTGTTCAAATGCTGGATGTGGAACTGCTACTTTCCAAAATTTATCCGCAGTACGAGAATTCAAAGATACCAATGCTGACAGATATTGAGCGAGAACGCCTAAAAGCACTCAGTATTCTATTGGTGGATGACTCTTCCATCGCTCGTAAACAGCTGTGTGACGCACTCGATAGCATCAATATTGGGTATCAAATCTGTAAAAATGGTTTAGATGCATTGGAACTGATGAAAAGTGACGCTGCGGCTCATCGCCCAATTGATATTCTGGTCAGCGATATTGAAATGCCCGGATTAGACGGTTATGAGTTAGCATTTGAAGTTCAGAATAATTCCTCTCTGAACCATTCATACCGCATTTTACACACATCGTTATCGAGCGAAATCTGTGTAGACAGAGCTCACCAAGTTGGCGCGCATGAGGCACTTGAGAAATTCAATGCAGGAGAACTAATCGAAGCGATGCTTCGCGGAGCAAAAGAGCTAGAAGCCAAAGCTATGACTTCTTAACTCTTATTGGACGACTTGATTTGAGAATATAATGCAGTGCTTGTCCTATCCCTGATGCTCACATCCGCTAATTTCTCAGCTCACTTCTTTGGCATCGCGTAACTACGAGAAACGAATTCCGTCTCTTTGACTTGGTGAGCATGATTAATATAAGAAGCTAGGCTGTAAAGTACATTCGCTAATAAGTTCGCGTAACGAAACAAAATAGGTGCGGGCTGCTTCTTACCTGTATGTTCAACGGCAACTAATGCTCGTACCGTTTTTTTAGCTTGGCAACGGCACAAATGCAATTGACTGGCTGCCGGGTGCCCTCCGGGTAGAACAAAGCCTTTGAAGCCGCCATCAATACGTTGCTTGAGCAAAGCATAATCGGCCTTTAACTCTTCAACTTCCGCCTCTGTAATCGCTAATTTTCCGCGAACCGAACCATTTAGATGATAAACATTAGGCTGCATTCTTGTCAGTATATCACGGCTAAACTCGTCCAACTCCATAGCGAGAACAAGGCCAATACGACTACAAAGTTCATCTGCTGTAATTTCAAAGTCACAAACCGGACTGTCCTCGTAAATAAACGGATAGCAAATCTCGCTCAACTCCTTGCTTACAGGTTTCATGCTTTTGTTCCAATATAAAAAAGGGAGTCAGTATAACCTAACTCCCTTTAAACGTTCATTATGCCAAATGATCGACATTCATATGATCGGTTTACAATCAGGCACTTTCGACTTTCTTATGACCTTCTTGAAGGTGAACAAAATCGACTAAATCATCACCAGACACTTGATACGCCTGACCAAAACCTTTAACAAATAGCCCCGATTCTGGCTTTAAGTTGAACAAAACGAAATCCTCTAGCTGGCTTAGACCATCAATAATCTCACCAAAACGCTCTTTCATTTGTCCAACAACTTGTTGCCACATCTCTGTGTCTCGCTCAACTACATTTGCTACCGCATCAAAAGTTAAGCGCTTACGAGCAAACAGCTGCTTTGAAGACTCTTCATCTTCAATCATCATCAATGAAACATTTGGATTTTCTAAAAGGTTACGGGCATGACGAGCGATTTTAGAAATGAGAACAAAATAACCTTCCTGGTTTTGGACATAAGGCGCGTAGCTTACATTCGGGCGACCTTCTGCATCGACAGTTGCAAGCTGAAGTGTACGACGCTCCTGACGGAACTCTTTGATCTCTGGCCCTAAACGACCTTGCAAACGCTCTTGTTTAACTTGTTGATCCATATTGATACCTGACTTTACTAATTAGTATTCGAGTTAAGCCTCGATTATGTTTGTGATTACTTTTTTAATTCGGCTTGTAGGGCGCGAAATGCGGTTACTTGTTCTTCAATCAACTCGCGCTTTTCGTTACGGCCTAAATAAACCTTGAAAATATTGCTTCCGCACTCCGAGAAAAAACCAAAATAGTGACTCTCTCTACCCATAAACGGTTTACTGACTAATGCGACATTTTTAACGTTATCTAATTTAAGGTGGCCGTGCAGTTCACCTTCTCTACCCATTAAATTGTAATAGCCACGCGCCACTTTTCCTTTTGGAAACGGCGCTTTAACTTCAAAGATAGAACCAAAAGAGTGGACGATGGTCGTCACCGGGCCAAAACCAACCAAACTTTCTAAGATGCTTTGCGCTTGCTCTCCTGGTGCAATAGCCACCATTTCCTGAGGTAGAGCCGCAACAACCTCAAACTCGGAAATGCCAAGACGCTCTGCCATCGCAGCTGGCAATAATTGTGGTTCTTGCTCTAGTAATACTTCAACTTGTTGCTTGATTGATTCCATTGTGTCTTCCGTTTTTGTTCAATTTGTTTTCATTAATTATTGGATGCTTTCGGTACGGTTTCGTTCATCTCCGACGTGAGTACCTGAATACAACTTTGAGCCAATGACACTGCCCAGAAGCTGCCTGCAAGAGTAAGGACTGCGCTACGTTCATGTAGTTGTACTAAGCCTTTCGCTTGCCACACTTTAAATAGAGGCAATAAAAACCCGAACGCGTCCTCTCCCATAAATGATGGAAGTTGATTTGCTTGAACAATGCCACGGTCAAACGCAGATTTGAGTGCAGAAAAAAGTGGTTCTAGAGGGCTTTGCTTCATCATCATCGCGATGGTGCTTTGACCTTCTTTGACCGCTTTAATATAGGTCTCTAGTGTGCGGTGTTGCATCATCCCGTAGCCACCGATATTACCTCCAGCACCACAGCCAATTGGCAATACCTCTGCATAAGTCTTGGCTAAACTATTGTATAAACTACGCTCGCGGTTATCGATTGCCCAATGGTTCACGCTCAGTTGCTTCATATGGTGTTTGGCCATAAAGTTCACACCGAGCTCATACATTCCCGCTTTTTCTGGTGTGGTCGCAGGTGGCGGGATTTTTCCCTTTTCTACGAGGTTGAGCATGGGAGCTGACCCGCCAACCACTAACTGATACAAATCCAGTCCGTGTGCGCCAGTCGAGAGGAAATCATTTAAATCTTGCTCTAATACTTCTTTGGTTTGATAAGGTAAGCCATAGAGTAAATCGATAATGACCGGAATTTTGTCTTCTTTGGCGATCTCGCTCACTCGTTTGAGGACATCTTCCCTATCATCTAAACGTTTTGCGCTGCGGCGCACTTGTGTATTAAAACTTTGCACACCAAAAGAGAAACGATTAAACCCACCCTCTAAAGCGCCTTGATACAACTCATCAGAAAAACGATTGATGCGACCTTCTAAGGTGATTTCGCAGTCTGCAGCCAAAGGAAAGTGGTCTCGGATAGCCTGGCCTAACACACGAACCTGTACTGGAGATAAATCCGTTGGCGTTCCGCCCCCGATATATACGGCGTGAAAAATACCATTTTGTGTCCAAGGTAATGCCGCTTTCTCTCTAAGCTCCTGCATTAATGCTTCAAAGTACTCATCAACCAGTGTGCGACTTGCAGCATTTTGAAAGAAGTTACAAAAAGTGCAACGAACGCGACAAAACGGAACATGAATATAAAGACAGCGTTTATTGGTCGCTTTAATTGAGTTAGCCGTAATACTCGAAAAAATCGCCTGTTGTTGAGACGAGGGCACAGGTACGCTCGCTCCCCCGGCATGTGCAGAATGCTTCTTAACAAAAGCAAATCGCAATGGATCAGGACTATCACTGCCCAACACTGATTCATCAAGCTTATCGATATCGACGCTCATATATACTCGCTTAACTCCCATCATGTAAGGGATGGAAGCTGATCTTAAAAATTCTGCAAGAATCATAATTTGAGCGTAATGATAATGCAATTGATAATTGATCTTATTTCCATTGTAAGTAATAATCTGCCCAAGTTTTCATAGTTTCCCGAGATATTCCGTGAACGTACAAAGATATGTCATTGCAGGAGGTGCTTCCCTTGCCATCCATGCCGCACTTCTTTTTGTTTCTCAAGAGACAAAGGTGTTCGCGATGCCGGCTGGAAACCCAGCAAGTTCGGTAAGTCTAAATCTTGTGTCTGCTCCTCCAGCTGTCGAAAAATCTACACCAGAAAATGTAGCACCACTAAAAGAGCAGCAGCCTCAAGACCAACCTGAACCAGAAAAGAAGATTGTAAAAAAACAGGTCGTCAAGAAAGACGCTGTTAAGAAGAAGGTAGTAGAGAAAAAACCTGAACCGGTTAAACAATCTAAACCTAAAGCGGTCGAGCCCACCAAAACCGTAACAAAGCAAAAGGTTCAGCCCGAAGCGAAACCAAAGAAAAAAACGGAACCGGTGAAGAAAGAGACGGTAGCTCAACAATCCGCACCTGCGAGCCAATCCAAAGGGGCAACGTCTCAGCCTGTCTTGGTCGACAAACCAACGTTTGTGAGTCAACCAACACAACCCCGTTACCCAAGGTCTGCACAAAGACGCGGTATTGAAGGTGTAGCCTTGTATGAGATATGGCTAGATGAGAATGGTAACCAGATTAAACAGGTTTTGATTGAGTCTTCCGGCACAGAGTCGCTAGATGCCTCAGCACTTCGTGCGATCAAACAGTGGCAATTTACACCACATATTTCAGGTGGGCTAAAAGTCGCTCACCGAGTACAAGTACCTGTTCGTTTTAAGTTGGATGGATAATGGAACAACTACAAGAATTACAAACTCAATTTGGGCTGATGACATGGCCTTTGATCATTTGCTCAGCTCTAACCGTGATGATCATCGCCGAGCGATTATTCCATGTGTTAATTAGCCTTGGTGTAGGAAAGCGAGCCATTCGCCAAAAGCTCACAGGATTAGACCCAACAAATGGGAGCGAGCTTGAAGCACTTGCTGAAGAGTTGTCGAATAAGCGGCCGCTTCTGTACCGTGGTGTTGCGATGTTGCTTGCTCATCATTCTTTCTCGAAATCTTTAAGAGAAGATGCCGCAGGTATTTGGCTGCAAGAAAAACGCCATCAGCTGCATTCCGGCCTTCGTTTGCTGACGCTGATTGGTGTCATCAGTCCTTTAATTGGCTTGCTTGGTACGGTACTTGGCTTAATTGACATGTTCAAAGGCATCGCGGTTTCCACGGGGAATATCACTCCGAATGATTTGGCTGACGGCCTAGGTCTTGCCATGCGCACCACTGCCGCGGGTCTCATTATCGCACTTCCTGCTATTTCAGGAGCGCAGATCATTGGTTTGTGGGCGGATCGTGTAATCGCCAAGCTTGAGCACACTTTAAACTACGTCAACTTATGGCTTGAAGGTATATCGTTACAGCATGTCTCGCCAGACCACTCAAAAGTAACACTGCGCTCTTCTGGGAAGATTGAGGCCGCAACTCAATGATTAAAACACCACAAGAAAATAGTCGTAACGGTTTAACCCCCGATTTAACACCGCTGTTAGACATTATTTTTATCGTCATGGTTTTCCTGATGTTAACCGCAGCGGTCAAACTCGATTCATTAGACGTCAATTTACCGAGCACAGAATCTCAGGCAGTTGCAGATGTCGATAAGCAATCCATCACGGTAAATATTCTTAAAGACGAGCCTTACTGGGCTATTAACGGCAAGACATATATCGATTGGGACAACTTTACCCTCGCGCTGTTAGAAGAGAGTAAGTCAAGCGATAAACCGATTGTAATTGGAGCAGAAAAAACCGCGAATAT
Organism: Vibrio sp. Vb1337; assembly: GCF_033338715.1. Classification (NCBI taxonomy): domain Bacteria; kingdom Pseudomonadati; phylum Pseudomonadota; class Gammaproteobacteria; order Vibrionales; family Vibrionaceae; genus Vibrio; species Vibrio sp. Vb1337. The sequence continues at coordinate 92,267 of NZ_JAWOTD010000003.1, forward strand.
TCAGTCGCTAGTACAACTTCTCGGCTTTTTACAAGAAAACGGAATTCAAGCAACTCAGTTACTCACTGAAGAGCCATCATAAAAATAAGTAAGATAGAGACCCTTTCAAAATGAAGAACACACGCATCACTATTCATGCTGTTGTCACGGCAGCTATTTCCCTACTTGCGAGTAGTCAACTTTTTGCCAATGAAACGCCATCCTCAGAGCGCGTTGTTAGCGCAGGCAGCGCCGTCACTGAACTCTTGCTTGAACTCGACGCTAAAGATAGCTTGGTTGCTATCGACGTCACCAGTCAATTACCAAAAGAAATGGAACTGCCTAAAGTGGGCTACCATCGTCGTCTTTCAGCGGAGGGGTTGCTCGCCTTACGTCCGACAAAAGTCATTGGTTCTGATGAGATGGGGCCGAAAAGAACATTGAACCAATTGAAATCGGCTGGCGTAGATGTAGAAATCGTTAATACTGATGCAAATGTCGAGGGCCTTTATCAACGTATTGATCAAATTGCGAACCTTATGGATCGCAAAGCTCAAGCTGAAAGCTTAAAGCAAGATGTCCAGGCGCAAGTACAAGCACTCAATGCAAACCAACCTGATCAAGCGAAGAAAAAGAAAGTGCTCTTTCTGCTGATCCATGAAGGGCGACCTGCAAATGTTGCGGGCTCACAAACGACACCCGATGCAATTATTCAACTCGCCGGCGGACAAAACCCAGCCGCTACACAACTCTCGTCTTACAAGCCTCTATCCACAGAAGCGATGGTAGAGATGCAGCCTGACGTGATTCTTGTTAGTGGTCGCAGCTATGAAACGTTGGGTGGTGCCGATGCAATTTTAAAAGCAATGCCGCTTCTTGCTGCAACACCCGCTGGAAAGAACAAAGACATCATAACGATTGATGGCCATGCTCTGGTAGGTGGTTTGGGCCTTAAAAGCCTTGCAGAAGCTAAACGCTTGAATGCACTGCTTTACCCATAGAGACATGACATGTTGTTAAGACGCATCCCCCTTTCAACGACGTTATCAGTGCTTAGTGGATTTTTAGCATTTATTGCTATCGCCTCTATTACCGTTGGCCCAATGAACATTAGCTTTGCTGACAGTTTGCGTAGCCTAACGGGAGGCAGTTCTGATCTCGCTCCTCACATTCAGTTGGTCATTAACGAAATCCGATTGCCTCGCACCATTTTGTGTATGTTCATCGGCGCCATTTTAGCAATTTGTGGTGTGGTTATGCAGGGCTTGTTCCGTAACCCATTAGCCGAGCCTGGTATCATTGGTGTGTCTGCTGGCGCTGCTCTTGGTGGTGCATTCGCTATTGTTGTATTTGCTGAATTTAGCCAAAACTATCCGCAACTAATGAACTTAGCGGCTCTGCCTCTTTTTGCTTTCCTTGGCGGTGCACTAACGACTATTCTCGTTTATAAACTCGGCACAAGTAAGTTTGGTACCTCAGTTACAATTATGTTGTTAGCCGGCGTTGCCATCAGTGCGCTCTCGGGTGCTGCGATTGGCTACATGAACTTTATCGCAGATGATCAGATGCTGCGAGACTTGACGCTTTGGTCAATGGGCTCATTAGCTGGTGCAAATTGGTCAGGGGTTGCTCTATCTGCTGTAACACTCGTCATCCTATTACTCTGGTTCCAGAAGAAGTCGATGGCGCTGAATGCTCTGTTGTTAGGGGAATCAGAAGCAAGACACTTAGGAGTTCCGGTTCAAAAACTCAAACGTCAGCTTATTTTACTTTCTGCACTGGGTGTTGGTATTACGGTGAGCATCAGTGGTGCAATTGGCTTTATTGGGCTCGTGATTCCTCACTTAGGGCGCATGCTCGCTGGGCCTGACCATCGAACGCTATTACCAATATCTGCCTTAATGGGAGCACTGCTTCTTACTGCCGCAGATATGTTTGCTCGTGTTGCAGTGGCACCAGCTGAATTACCAGTTGGAATCGTGACCGCATTGATTGGCGCTCCCTTTTTCATCTACTTATTGTTCAAGCAAAAAGGGAAGATTTTGTAATGAACCAGATCGTTTTATCGGGGAAAAACATTTCGATGACGTATGGCAACCGTGTGGTGCTCGATGACATCAACATTGATATCCGAGCTGGTGAAGTGACCGCCCTACTCGGCCCCAATGGCGCAGGTAAAAGTACTTTGCTCAAGCTTCTATGCGGTGAGATCTCTTCGAATCATCACATCACCTACTTCGGTAAACAAAAGCATGATTGGGAGCCTGAAAAAAGCGCCAAACATATTGCAATGCTCCCGCAGCACAGCACCTTAACCTTCCCATTTCTAGCCAGAGAAGTAGTAGAGCTGGGGGCAATACCGCTATCACTGTCCAATAAAGAAACCACTAAACTGGCTTTACATTACATGGAACAAACCGACGTATTGCATTTAGCAGAAAGCCTGTACCCGTCTTTATCTGGTGGAGAAAAGCAACGACTGCATCTAGCACGAGTGATGACACAACTACATCAATCTGGCGAAAAACGAATCTTAATGCTTGATGAACCTACCTCTGCGTTGGATCTCGCCCATCAACACAACACGTTAAAAATTGCTCGTGAAACGGCAAAAGCACAGAACGCTGCGGTGGTTGTGGTGTTACATGACTTGAATCTAGCCTCTCAGTACGCGGACCGCCTTGTACTCTTGCATAACGGGAAACTAGTTTGTGATGACACGCCATGGAATGCACTAACGTCAGAGCGCATTGAACAAGTTTATGGCTATCGCTCTATTGTGACAAAACATCCGACGCTAGACTTCCCTCAAGTGCATGCCGCAGCATAAAGCGTATCTCCTCTAAAGCCGTCTCGAAAACACTTTGATACGACAAAGGCCCGCAATATGAGAGTTGCGGGCCTTTGCTTTGATATTGGCAGAATTTGTTGCTTTAAAGGCTATTACTTGCTCATTTGGATCAATGAACGACCAATCAACCACTCAAGCTCTTTGTCACCACCCGCACCAAACTGGCTTTCAACCATTTTGTATAAGCGGTCAATACCATTAGCAGCAAATTCTTGCGCATTTTCAGCGGTGACAATGTGATGGAATAGCAGTCGTAAAATCGCGAGGAACTCAGCATCTTCCAGCGCTTTAATCCAACTTTGTGAAAATGCATTTAATCCTTTATCAAACTCTAAGTGTTCAATAAACATTTTAAAGATACGGCCATCCAGTGCGGCGGTGAAGTCCGTTTTCTTAGGGAAGTGATGGCTAATACCGGTACGCGATATACCTGTCTGCTGGCTTAGCGTCGTGTACGACATTTTGTCGTAACCTAATCTGAGTAGCTGATCAATAACGGCATCCATGATCTTTTGGATAGTGATTTCGGTATCTTCTTTACTACGCTTTGGCATATTTTAAGCTCTTCTCTTTGTAAATCCATCTAACTCACTATTAAATGAGGCCAGAATGAAATCATTCTTAGCATTATACCCGGCTCGCCGATGCGGTTCGATTAGCGAAAACCTAGAAATCAGGTTGCTAAGCGCTGCACTTGAAAGCGCTTTGGGTATATGTATTGCGACTATTTAATATCATGTCGAGTTCCAAACCATAACGTCTTTACACTGCGTAATGTGTAATTTTCAGTTATGTTTTTGTCAATACATGCTACTCAAAATAAGGCGAAAAGTTAGTCTCATCAAAACCTTGCGCCAATTATTCATCGAAACTATTCAAAGACCAAGAATGATAATTATTAAAAATAATCAATCAAGAAATAGTCTTATAAATTAACCATTAGTTCAACTGGACTGAGCAAAATCTCGTCACTATGTTCGTTAATTGATTTTAAATGTTGATATATATCACATTAACGTTCTTGATGATTTAGTAATCCAATCTTTAACCCTTACTTAACAAGTGCCTATTCTGTTCCTTTTTTACACAAAAGTCGTCATTTTTGTAGATACAGATCAAATACCTGATAGAATACCCTTAGTATTTACAAGAGGATTCGTTATGAGTGTCGAATTAGAAAAAAACCAAGTATGTGAGGCCTGCGGCTGTGCTGGCGAGATTGGCTTTATCATCAAAGAAGGTGACGAAGTTGCCGACGTAACGGTTTTCGCACAGACAAAAACAGAGCTAGAGTCTGAACTACAAAAATACATCGAGCTCGCTAAATCAGTATGTGTTGATGTTGAATACAATGTTTCAGAAATAACCGAAGAATCGAACCAAGCGACGGCTCGATTCAAATTTGAAGTAAGTGCTGAAAAACTTATCTTTGAATTAAAAACTCGCTCACTCGCGCGTTAATGAAAAAAGCGAGCATGATGCTCGCTTTTTATTTTTCCAATCTCTTAATCTTAAACCGCTCTAAATGAAACAGACAACTTCGGCGCGTTTATTTATCTTTTTTGAACACGACCCACTTTAACGAGCCATTGGTTTCAAAATCGTTCTCAGCGGTACACATCAGTAATACGCCTTCAACATTAATCACGGCCCCTGTGCTGTAGGCTTTATCATCGTAGTAACAGATATGCTGACCTACCTTACCGTCAGCAACTATTAGCGCTTTGTTTTCTGGTGTACTGTATGATTTAGCAAAAACGGAACCCGACAGCAGTACTGCAAAAACACCAGCGGTAAAAATAGATACACTTTTTAACTTCATGAAAATCTCCCTCAAACCTCAATAATACTAACAAGGACCCTTGTGAAGTTCTTGGAAGAATCTCATATTATTCAAATATCTACTGATATTTTTCTCACCTCTACGCTTGAATCTGCTTCACATTCAATCATTTAATTTATCTCATTTTAGTAAGCTTGAAGTTACTTAGCGCAGTAAAGAAGCGCACACTTTTAGCGTGCATCTCTAATTTGAATATTTAAGTTATGAATCAAAAACTGTGAGCAAAAAATGCATAATAGGTTTATTTAAGTATAAGATAAGCACCTGTTGATCTCGGTATTTAACTAACTCTTTGACTATGCGTTTTGTTTCCCTATGCCTTACTTCAATCCTGCTCTGCTCGTCTCCTTTGGCATATGAGCTAGATTACTATTCTAAGTTTGGTCACATCGATAATTACGGCAATCTTGATCTTAGAAACAAGCCTTATACCCAACTACCCTCTGGCCTAGTGGTAAAGGGCAACTTAAACATCTCACAAACCCCTATCAAAACCTTGCCTAAAGGGCTTGATGTTGAAGGCAGTCTGGAAGCAACTAACAGCGCACTCAAAGTTATTCGCTCAGGAACAAAGATAAAAGGCTATGCAAACCTACTAGGTAGTAAGATCGAAAACTGGCCTAAAGGCATCAAACTAGGCGGTTACCTAAATCTGACAGATACACCGTTAAAAGCGCTTCCAGCTAAACTTCGAGTAAAAGGTGATCTAAGTGTTATTCGCACTCCCATTTCTGAACTTCCTGAAGGATTGGTGGTTGATGGTAATCTTTATATTGGAGGATCAGCGCTGAAAGTATTTCCAGACACAATGACGGTGAAAGGGAATATCTATTTAGGTGGTAACAGGATCACCAAATGGCCTAGCAATTTAACCCTTGGTGGCGCCGTCGCACCTTAAAGAGCAGATAAACAAAAGCCCCGGCAGACCGAGGCTTTAAGGCATTCTGAATCAACAGAGTTCAGTGACGAAAGTTACTCTTGGTTATTCACAGGATTGGCATAGCTCGCCACCAAATAAGGTCTTGCGCCTTCAGGTAGCTGATCCAACTTATCCGCGAGATGACGCTTAACCGCTTCCGTAATGATGCTCGAATCTTCATGCCCAGCAGCTAACAAGTTGATTGGGTACAACTTGTAGTTGTTGTGAATTTGGCGGTCGATTTCACCAGCAAGAGATTCCGGCGTTTCAAACTCTTGCTCAATCACATCACCAAACGCAACATGTACACGGCCTTTATAGCCAACGATACCTTGAATGATGCTTTCGATATCTTCAAATTCGCCTTTTTCATAGCGGCCATTTTCTGCTTTTTCGTACAGCTCTTTTGCTTTGGCAATGTCACATGGATCATTTTCATAGGCAATCGAGACAGGAACGATTTTCAGAGAACGCGTGTACTCACCAAAGCTGATCTTTTGTTTACGACCTTCAACATGGAACATTTTTAAAATCGCAGGATCAGTAAAGTCGTTTCCATCTTTAGCACGACCTTCCTTTTGGGCAATCCAAATTGAATTGCCAGTATCAAGCGAATGTTTGATATAGCTTGACAGTTGTCCCAATGCTTTCATCATTTCTCTAGGCGCTTTAGCAGAGCGCTTAACGATGAAGCTCTTATTGAGTCGCATCAATTCTGTCGCACATGGCTTCTTCAGCAGGTTATCGCCAATCGCTATACGAACTGTACGGTGCCCACTTTGGTACAAGCCATAATTTACGAGCGCAGGGTCCATCGCAATATCACGGTGGTTAGAAACGAATAGGTATGACGTGTTTTTATCCAGCTTATCCAAACCAGAAAAAGTGACGCCATCCGTTGTATTATTCAATGTATCTTTCAGGTACTTCTTCACTTCAATCTGAATTGCTTCGACAGAATCAAGCTTGCTCCACTTAGCTTTCAGGTAGATGCGCAGGATCGGGCTCATTAGCGTTTTGAACCATGCTGCTTTATTAGCAAAGCGATGTTCTAGGATAGCAGTGATAAATTCATCATCTTGGATTAGACGATCCAGCGCTGCTGGAATTTCTTCGTCGTTGTAAGGACGAATTTCAATATAAGGATCGGTATTGGCTGTCATTGTTCATTACATATCAAAAAAAGCTGGCACATTTTACGCATAGTTTTGCTGACAAGCAGCATTTCAACCCATACTTTTAACATGGTCATACCAGTTAAGCCACCATTTATCATGCTAAAAAATTCTCTCAGCAGGTTGGAATCGTATGGGTTTAACGTTACCCTTAGCGCCAAAAAACACTGGTACTCATAATGAACTACGCAATTGAATTTCACGACGCTAAATACCCCTTCCTTGATGTAGCTGCGCGTAAAAAAGCACTGAAGCACAGTCTACTGTCTGTCATCGAAGGGTTAGCCGTCATTAAATTGGGTAAGCAGGAGTATGCCATTGAACCAGGCCAATATTTTTGGATTCCTCAAGGATGTTTGAGCTCCCTCACCTTTTTACCTAATTCTCGTGTATATCGTTGTGATTTTTCTGTGCGTTTAAATGACGACTTCTCACAACAGGCGGGCTTTGTGAAGCCTTCACCGCTACTAAAAGCGCTCGTCGAGAAGCTAGCAACAACTGCCGAACGCTCGGATCTGCAAACCGATCTACTGACAGTAGTAAGACATGAAGTATTGACGCTGTCTCCTAAACTAGCGCACTCAACGTTAACGAGAACCATCAATCAATGGACTCCTGGCTGTGACATGAATATTTCTAAAGAGCTTTGCTTGGTACTAACACTACGTGAAGCAAGAAAAATGAAACTGTCGGGGAAGAAGGAAGAGCAAATTGTTGACTCTCTTTTTGCTGGTAACACCGAAGAATATGAACAGCTTTGCTTTTTAGTCTTTGGAGAAGCGCTATAATTTGCCCTTCAACAAGCTACGTGTTCAGCATTACGTAGAGTTACGGATACAGAAAGTAGAGATTCAAGTAAAAACAAAAAGGGCGTACATTGATAATGTACGCCCTTTTTTCATTTGCTTGAGGTGTCTAGAAAGGTACCTCTATTTGCATCATCCAGTCAGCGTCATAATATTCGTGCCAACGATAATCAAACCGCATTCTTGGCTGTCCGTCGGATTTATCACCAAAACCAACGCTGAACATCAACCCGTGACTACGAAGCCACTCTTCTGTATCCATTTTACTCTCTTCGTCTCGAAGCTCTTCCGGCATCCAAAAACCAAGACCAAAGTAATTCTTTTCTAAGTTTTGAGTTAGAAGTGGGGTGTCTTCCGGCTTAATCGCCCACTCCTCCCAATAGTTTTCTGTTGGTCCTTCAAGCTTCGCTTCCGCTGCATACCAAATCAATGCTTCAGTACTTAACACGCCGATGGAATCTAAAATTTCTTCACAGATAGGAAGCGTGTTATCTTCAAACACCACGGAACGATCAGAAAAATAGTTACACGCGGAATGGGCTTGTGTCACCACAAGCAGCGCACATGCACTAAATAAAACGACTCTGACCATGAAAATCTGACCTCTCAGTTCCCAGACAATGTTTCTCTGTATAAGCCTTTACTAAGTAATAAATCACGTACGGAAGGTGTTGTATAGGCGCCGATCTCTTCACCCTCGGCCAGTGCTTTGCGAATATCTGTGCTTCTAACTTTTACTTTTTCAGGACATGCCATAACAGTCCAACGTTCCGTAATCTCTTCAGCTCTACTAAATTTAGCAAATTTGAAGAAATTATCAGGACCAATGACAAAAGTTATATCGGCAGTTGGGTAGATTTCTTGAATTTTTTCTAACAACGCATAGGTCGTCACACTTTGTCCAGGTTGGTATAAAGCTTGCTCCACATCAGAACGCTGAACATTAGAAAGCCCCATATCCTTGATGAACACATCAACCATTTTGCACCGAGTTGGGTAATCAAGCATGTTCTTGCCCCAAGCGTGTGCAATGCTTGGCTCAAGTAGCACAAGATCAAAGTGGCTCAATGACTCAATAACACTTTTATGCCCTAAACTAGGTGGGTTAAATGCACTACCAAAAATGGCGATTTTTTTCATATCCGGTGATTACCTGGTTGAAGAGAGTTTTCTAATCTGATGATTTCGGTATGATACTACTAATCTTTACAGCTTTTGACCCTAAAGTCGCGTTTAATGAGCCTCAATTGTATGGTTTATCACCATTTGAGCAAATGTGCTTTAGAGTCTGAAATATTTGCAGGAAAAGGAACCCTAAATGGAACAATCCATCCGTGACGAAATGCGCGTACTCCCTTCAATTGATCCGCATTTTGAAATTGAACGCCGTGTCGCTTTTATTAAGCGTAAATTGCAAGAAGCAGGCTGTAAGTCTCTTGTTCTTGGCATCAGCGGTGGCGTTGACTCAACGACATGTGGTCGTTTAGCTCAGTTGGCTGTAGACCAACTGAACGAAGAAGCGGGCAACAATAGCTACCAATTTATCGCAGTTCGCCTGCCTTATGGGGAGCAAAAAGATGAAGATGAGGCTCAGCTCGCTCTGTCTTTTATCCAGCCAACCCATTCTGTATCGGTGAACATCAAAGCAGGTGTTGACGGGCTTCATTCGGCTTCTCACGTTGCATTAGAAGGCACAGACCTTCTACCAACTGATGCAGCAAAAGTCGACTTCGTAAAAGGCAATGTAAAAGCGCGTGCTCGCATGGTTGCTCAATACGAGATCGCGGGCTACGTAGGCGGCCTTGTTCTTGGTACTGATCACTCAGCAGAAAACATCACTGGTTTCTACACTAAATTTGGTGATGGCGCTTGTGACATGGCACCATTGTTCGGATTAAGTAAGCGCCAAGTTCGTGAAGTGGCTGCTACATTGGGTGCACCTGAGCAACTAGTGAAGAAAGTGCCAACAGCAGACTTAGAAGAGCTTGCTCCACAAAAAGCAGATGAAGATGCCCTAAGCCTAACTTACGAGCAAATCGACGACTTCTTAGAGGGCAAACCTGTTCCACAGCAAGTGAGTGACCGTCTGGTAGCGATTTACAAAGCAACGCAGCACAAACGCCAGCCAATCCCGACAATTTACGACTAAGCGATATTTTCAGCTCTCTTTAAAACTCAAAACGCTGCTAAAAATAGCAGCGTTTTTTTGTCTAGGAACAGTTTTTGTCGAAGGACAAAATTGCTCTCGCCTAGTTGGTTACTGTTACGTCCGTCTCTGGCACAGCACAACACGCCAATACGGTTCCCATTGCACGTTCCTCATCTGTCAACGCAGGCACGTCCGGATGATGTACTTGACCCGACGTAAGCTGAACCTTACACGCGCCGCATAAGCCAGCACGACAGCTATTGCTAACAACCTTCCCTGCGTCTTCAAGCTGATCTAACAACGTTTTCTGATTATTCCCTACAACTTTCGTCCCATTGAAATCGATCGCTATGCTCTTCTCTGGTCTTGAAGTGACTGAAGATACGCCAAACGCTTCTTGATGGTAGTTTTCCTCTGGCAGCCCTTTTCTTAGTAGAAGACTTTTCGCTTTCTCCATAAAACCATCAGGACCACACACAAACACCTGCCGCTGTTCAACATCTTTGATTTGCTTAATGTGTGACAAACTTAAACGCCCTTTCAAACCAAACCAATCAACAGCAGGTTGCGTTAAACAGACTTTTACTTCTAGCCCTGGGTGCTCACGCTTTAACTGCTCCAACTCTGAGCGACAAGGAATATCATTCTCGGTGCGACATTGATGGTAGAAAACCACATTATCCAACTGATTGTGATCCGCTAAGTAACGCACCATTGATAACATTGGTGTTACTCCGCTACCCGCAGAGAGTAACAGCAGAGGCTGCGCTTCATGCGTTTTAAGGTGGAACTGACCGTCAGGTTGTTCTGCCTCTAAAACATCACCGACTTGTAAGTTGTCCAAGAGTGAGTTAGAGACTCTTCCACCCGCGATACGCTTTACAGAAATAGCATAACGACCCGGGCGAGAAGGACTGGATGATAAGGTATAGCGTCGACCCACTTTCTTACCATCAATATTCACCTCTATTGGCAGGTGTTGTCCTGGCAAGTAATTAGGCAACGAACCTTTGTTTGGCTCTAACCATAAGGTCACAAAGTCTTGGGCAATGTCTTCACGCTCAACACATGTAAGCTTCATGCGCACTGGCGAGTTATCTACGTAAAACTCCGGCTCTTTGTACTCCAATACTTCAACTTTATCGCCTTGACGAATAATGCCTTCATTTCGCGCGACAAGATTCTGGCCAAAGAACACACCACCGACATCGTTTGCACGGAACTGTTGCAAGGTTTTGAGCGGCTCTTTGCTCTCACGGAATGTGCCTCTTTGGGTATTCACCGTAGTCAGGATACAGCGCTCGCAAGGTTTGAGAGACTCAAACTCTACCTCACCGATTCGTATGCGCTTCCATGAATCTTCTTCAAATGGTTTAGTATCAGAGACAACTAAGTTAGTACGAAACTGATCCATTGAGTGTAGCTCTGAACTTCTTCGGTTCAGCTCATCAAGTGAAGCTTGGCTGATCACTAAAACCGGATAACCATCAGCAAAACTGACGTTTTGACCTAGCTTTTCACGGACACGATTCGATTGCTCACCACTAAACAACAACTCAACGCGTTGCCCCAACACACGACTAAACCAGTCATCTGCATCATCTGTCGTGGTATAGGCAGTAAATGTATCTTTCCAAACCGTTGCAGGTGTCTCCTGCATTTTGAAATCTTGGTAACGGATTTTAAGTGGCTCCATACCCAAACTACTAAACACCACTCCATCGGACAATAAGGCAGACTTAATGGTTACCATTTGCGGATACTTTCGCGCAGTGATCATCGAGCCATCAGCTTTCGCAATCATAAAGCGACGATCGAAGCTCAATCCTTGCTTCTCAACCCATACGGACGACAGCGATAATCCGCCAACTGACTTAACCGGAAAAACATTAATTTGGGATAAAACGGGTTGCGACATGGCCTTCTTCCTACGGGTGTTTTTTATTTGTTGCGGTATTGTATACTCAAATCACATTAAGTTGCAGAGTCTACTGCCTCTTCATCCATCGCAACTTTCTCGAAACCATATTCTTATAAATTTGGTTTTAGTGACAAGTATTTACTACACTCAATATTCGCGTTTTTTAACACCGTTCTGACCAAATACCGTTTGATAAAGTGTGATACGACACACATAATTCACCCAAGTTATCACTACTCCCATTTATCGATTTGGAGCTTAATTATGGATACAAGAAAACTGGTTCTGATTTTGTTATGTATCTTTCTTCCGCCTGTCGCGGTGTTTATGGAGAAAGGTCTAAATAAAGACTTTTTGATTAATCTAATATTGACGTGTTTCTTCTTTCTACCAGGTACGATCCACGCGCTTTGGTTAACAATGAAGTAACCACTTACACTCTCACTCTTTATAAAATTGAAAAATGGGATGAAATATGAGGGCAATTCCTCTATCATCCTGTCGCCTAAGCGCAAGCGTTTGCTCAAAAGCAAATACGGCGCTTAGGCTCCAATCAGACAACTTTTCAATGGTGGGAGCAATTAATGACAACACTGACTATCACTCGTCCTGACGACTGGCACGTTCACTTACGCGATGGGGAAGTTCTTAAAGACACCGTTCGCGACATCAGCCGCTACAATGGCCGTGCGCTGATTATGCCAAATACCGTCCCACCTGTTACTACAACTGAGCTCGCCCTAGCCTACCGTGACCGAATTCTCAAAGAGCAACATGGCGAACAGTTTAAGCCTTTAATGGCGCTTTACCTTACAGATAACACGACACCAGACGAAATACGTAAGGCTAAAGCAACCGGACACATTGTTGCTGCCAAGCTCTATCCTGCTGGCGCCACAACAAACTCAGATTCCGGTGTGACCAATGCGAAAAACATTTATCACGTTTTAGAAGCAATGGAAGAAGTCGGAATGTTACTTCTAGTTCATGGCGAAGTAACACATCACGATATTGATATCTTCGACCGAGAGAAAGAATTCCTTGATACTGTCCTCGCTCCTATCGTCAATGACTTCCCTAATCTTAAAATCGTTCTAGAACATATCACCACCGCCGACGCAGCAAACTTCGTTAGCAACGCCTCAGACAACGTAGCGGCTACCATCACTGCCCACCACCTTCTTTTCAACCGTAACCACATGCTTGTGGGTGGTATTAAACCTCATTTCTACTGTTTGCCAATTCTTAAGCGCGGAACCCACCAGCAAGCGCTGATCGAAGCAGCAACTAGTGGTAGCAAGAAGTTTTTCCTAGGTACAGACTCAGCGCCACATGCGAAAGGGGCAAAAGAATCGGCTTGCGGTTGTGCTGGTTCTTACACTGCACACGCAGCGCTAGAGCTTTATGCAGAAGTCTTCGAAAAAGAAGGCAAGTTGGAAAACTTGGAAGCTTTCGCAAGCTTCAACGGTCCTGATTTTTACGGCATTGCACGTAACAAAGATACGGTAACGTTAGAAAAATCCGCTTGGGATGTGCCAGAAACGATGCCATTTGGCAATGATATCGTTGTGCCTATTCGAGCAAATGAACAGATCGAGTGGAAAGTGAAGTAAGTACTTTACTGACGTTTCACCCATAAAACAGGGTCATGCTTTTTGTAAAAAGAAGTCATGACCCTTGTTATTATCGTCTCATGTTTTAGATGTGATTATTGACCACGAAGCTTTTCAACCATCGTCCATACCGCAACCACAACCAACCCCGCCACAAAGCCGATAATACCGTTCAGTAAAATAGGCAAAATGGCTGTAGCAACCGAATGACCACTAAAGTTCATAATAATCGGCTCTACAAAGTGATGAATGGCTGGCACATTGTGCACCACAATTCCTCCACCCACCAAAAACATCGCAGCAGTTCCTACAATGGTTAACAACTTCATCAACTTTGGTGCAAAAGCGACCAAGGCCCCTCCGACTTTCGCCACCCAACCTTTACCGTTTGAGCGACTTTCAAGGTAAAGGCCTAAATCATCTAGCTTCACAATCCCAGCGACTAGTCCATAAACTCCAACCGTCATAATCACTGCAATTAAACTGACAACTAAAATTTGCGTAACAAGACTGGCTCCTGTCACGGTACCTAACGCAATCACGATGATTTCTGCTGAAAGGATAAAGTCTGTCCGAATCGCACCAGAAACTTTACGCTTTTCATACTCTTCTATCGACTCGCCAGTATTAACTAGCTCATCTTCTTCTTCGTGCGGATGCGAGTGAGGAAACACTTTCTCAAGTACTTTCTCTGCCCCTTCAAAGCAGAGAAATAAGCCGCCAATTAGCAATAATGGCATGATAAGCCATGGAATAATCGCGCTAATAAGTAAAGCTGAAGGAACTAAAATCAATTTATTTTTGAATGAGCCTTTTGCAACCGCCCAAACCACTGGAATCTCTCGCTCAGATGCAACACCAGACACTTGTTGAGCGTTTAACGCTAGATCATCTCCCAACACACCTGCGGTTTTCTTTGCCGCCATTTTTGACATTAAGGCGACATCATCAAGCACCGTGGCAATATCGTCCAACAGTGTGAGTAAACTTGCTCCAGCCATTTTTTGTCTCTTATATGAAATTGAGTAAGTAACAAAATGTAACACCAATGAATCACTCATCAAAGTGATGATTTTGCAAAGAATACCACCCCAAATGGTGTTTTATATTGCCGTAAAGATAAGACAGGTCTAGTCTTGTGATACCTTTCAGCAGTCAAAAGAAAAAGTATAGATGAAAAGTGGATACATTTACCCGATCGGTACTCCTGGCCAACCTTGGAACGAAGAAGAACGTAAAGCTTGGTTAGCAACGCAAGAAGTAAAACGTAGCTACCAAGATGAAGTCGTCAGTAAAATCGATGCCCTACGCGAGCGTTTTGATGTTGAACAATATGGTGCGCTCTCATACAACGAGGCACGCTTCCCTCTGTTTTGTATCAAAACACGCAATTGGGATTCAACTAAACCTGTTGTGTTGGTCACAGGCGGCGTGCACGGTTACGAAACCAGCGGTGTACATGGCGCATTAAAGTTTGTAGAAACAGAAGCAGAGCGCTATGCAGAGCATTTCAATATTGTCGTTGTACCCTGCGTAAGCCCTTGGGGTTACGAGGTGATCAACCGCTGGAATCCAAACGCGATTGATCCAAACCGCTCTTTCTATAAGGATAGCCCTGCCGAAGAGTCCGCTAACCTCATAAAGCTAGTTGCAACTTTAGGCGATGTGTTAATGCACATTGATCTACATGAAACGACAGATTCTGACGAAACTGAGTTCCGTCCAGCCTTAGCTGCTCGTGATGGTATTGAGTACATTGAAGGTATGATCCCAGATGGCTTTTACACGGTGGGAGATAGTGAAAACCCTCAGCCTGACTTCCAAAAAGCGGTCATTGAGTCAGTTGCAAAAGTGACTCACATTGCACCAGCAGATGAAAACGGCGAAATCATTGGTTCACCCGTCGTACAGTTTGGCGTTATCAACTACCCCATGGTAAAACTGGGCCTGTGTGGCGGTGTAACAAATTGCGTTTACGGCACGACAACGGAAGTGTACCCAGACAGCCCAACGGTGACCGACGAAGAATGTAACGATGCGCAAGTTGCAGCCGTGGTGGGTGGTTTGAATTACGTAATCGCTCAGCTATAACAATCGATTCTTGTATTGCTCCGGTGTCATGCCGGAGTATTTCTTGAACATCGCGATAAAAGGGCTAGCTTGGTTATAACCTAACGTCAGAGCGACTTCTTTCACAGTCTGCCCTTTACGCAGCAACTCCATAGAATGTAAATATCGCACACGTAAGCGCCACTCAGTAAAGCTCATGCCCAACTCACTCTGGCAATGTCTCGCTAACGTGCGTTCTGTAGTATGCACTTTTGCCGCCCACTCCGCCAAACTAATTTCATCGGTTGGCGATTCTTCTACTGCTTTTAAGATTGGCTGAAGATATTTGTTGTCGGTTGTCGGTAAAAAGTGATGTTCCACTTCTTGTTTCGCAAGCTGGTCCAATAACACTTGTACCAAGCGCTTGTCTTCATCAGTTTGCGCCACATTAATGTCTCGCTGACGAAAGTCCTCAATAATAGATGACACGATTGGAGTCACTTTGATCAAGCTCGTTTTAGTTGGAAAATGCGCCGTCAATTCAGGGGCAATGTTCAAAGAACAATATTCGATTGGCTTACGGTTGTAGCTAGTGTGACGAATTCCGGCGGGAACCCAAATAGCAAGATGTGGAGGTGCTAGAAATCTTGTGTCTTCTGCATCCATCTCCAGAATCCCACCGCTGATCAGTTGCACTTGCCCCCAAGGGTGGCTATGAATTCGTGTTTCTGTATTAGAGAGAAACGCTTCGAAATTCATAAATACATCTGATGGCGCACGATCGATTGATAAGGAGGGGTGAAGATTTCTGGCGCTCTTTTTCAAAATTGTCTTCCTATCGCTTACGATGTCTTTTAAGAGATACTTTTTATTATAAAGACCTGCCAGACTAGCGCCATCAATAATTGTGCAATAGGGTTCTCATGATTTATTTACTTCCGTTTTTCACCGTTATGATTTGGGGTGGTAACTCAATTGTGAACAAGATGGCTGCGAGCGCCATTGAACCAAGTGCGATGAGTTTCTACCGTTGGTTTGTCGCAATGGTACTCCTAACGCCATTTTGCCTGCCTGCAATCATCAAACAACGACACATTATTCGACCTTACTTAGCTAAGTTGGCGTTTCTTGCGTTACTTGGTATGGTTCTCAACCAGTCACTTGGATACTATGCCGGTTTAACAACAACGGCCTCTAATATGGCCCTGATCACCTCTTTAGTTCCTTTGATCAGTGTGTTTTTAAGTGTCCCATTGCTCGGTAAATCTATGTCAATGTTAAGTATCGTCGGTGGTGTCATTTCGCTCGGCGGCTTGGCATTTATGCTTGGTCACGGTGATATCACTTACTTTTTACATCAAGACTTGACGCAAGGTGACAGCTTAATGCTCGTTGCTGCCATGGTATACGCGGCTTATTGTGTTCTGCTAAAACGCTGGAAAATGCCATTCAGTAGTTTGACTCTGGTTTACATGCAGGGCTTCTTTTCTGTTTTGATGCTCACACCACTTTGGCTCTCTAGTGAGCAACTGTTACCAAGCCAAGACGCGCTACCATTAATCGCTTATGCTGGTATTGCTGCTTCCATTTTCGCGCCGCTGATGTGGGTCAAAGCGATTGACTCAATTGGTGCTGATTCAAGTGCTATGTTCATGAACCTAATGCCTGTGGTTTCCGTCATACTTGCTTCAACACTAATTGGTGAGAAAATTTACGCTTACCATATTATTGGTGGGTTGTTAGTCATCTCTGGCGTTATCCTGTCGCAAATAAAAGTAAGACAGAGAAAGCTATTGTCCAATTCAGAGATTGCCTCTACCGCCAATTAACATCTACACCTCAAGCCACAGAACTACGCTGTGGCTTGTCACTTCCAGCGTTCGAATAAAAGTTAATATTTTGTTTCATTCGCTATTCCCGAAAATTCATCTTGCTGCTAAATTGGGAAAACAATAACCCATCAAGGAAAGACAGATGAGCAGCGGTCAAAGAGACATTACCCTTCGCTTTTTAGCAGAACCCAGCGACGTAAATTTTGGCGGAAAAGTGCACGGCGGCGCCGTAATGAAATGGATCGACTTGGCAGCGTACGCCTGTTCTGCAGCGTGGAGTGGTAAATATTGCATTACCGCATATGCTGGCGGCATTCGGTTTGTTGCTCCGATTCATGTCGGCAACTTAGTCGAAGTTAGCGCGAAAGTCATTTATACCGGACGAAGCTCAATGCACATTGCGATTGACGTGCAAGCTAGTGATCCAAAGCAAATGAAAAACAGACTCACCACTCACTGTATCGTTATCATGGTTGCTGTAGATGAAAACGGAAAACCAACCGATGTACCGAAATGGATTCCAGAGTCAGATGAAGACAAAGCCTTAGAGCAATCCGCTATCCGTCTTATGAACATGCGTAAAGAGATTGGGGAAGAAATGGAAGCACACGTTAAATATCTCAAGTAACTGGCATCCGTTAAGAACGCTATTAAGTACCTCAACGTTACCCAGACCCAGAGTGTGGAGCAACATCATGGTTTTGCCATTTGTTTCACGCTCGCCCTTCTCTGTCATAAATCCTTCACCTAGCTTTGCTTAAATCCATCCATTATTTTAGAGTTGGATAGAGTTTGGATCTTGAGACTAAAAGAAACGACCTTAAGTGAAGAGACGTTGACCAATTTAAAAGCGGTCGAGTACCAGTGGGTGAGAACCATGTACGTCGAGGGGTATAACGAAACAGAAATTAATCATTACATTCAAACTTGCTTTGGCGGTGACGTTACCTTTGCTAATCTATTTCGTCGCGTCGCACTGCAGCAAGAAAGTTTGTACACGCTGCTTCAATACGTTGGATGCGCACCTTCCAGCCGAGAGTTTTAATCTCTTCCTTCCCTACCTCAATTTAGCTTTTTACTAAGCTCTAGTTATTTATGTGAAGTGCTACGCAGGGCATTATTCAAGCCCTGTGTAATCCATTGCAAAGCCGCTAATCTCTATCTACTTATTGCAAAATTGCCTTTAACAGGCATAAAAAAACCTGAGTCTAAACTCAGGTTATGGTTACAAAAACTGTTAGTGATTGAATCGTAAGGAACTAAGCTAACAGCCAGCTATGCGTAACGCCAATAAAAGCCAAGATATTACTGATCGGCGGCCAAACCAAAAATTGTAATATCCGTGCTAAGTATAAGGGCGACCATGTGGTCGCCCTTTTCTAGTTATTCTTATCAATCTCAGACCACAAGAGATTATCCTTTTACACCACCAGCGGTTAGACCACCAACCAACCAGCGCTGCGCAAGTAAGAATACGGCAGTGATTGGCACTGCTGAAAGTACAGCAGCTGCGGCAAAGTCACCCCACAAGTAGTTTTGTGGATATAGGTATTGCTGCATACCCACTGCAAGTGTGTACGAGTCTACATCAGAAAGCAGTAGTGACGCTACAGGAACTTCACCAATTACCATGATGAACGACAATATGAAGACTACCGCTAGGATTGGCACAGACAGTGGCAGCAATACCAAACGGAATGCTTGCCATGGTGTAGCACCATCAAGAGCCGCTGCTTCTTCTAGAGACGAGTCAATACTTTCGAAGTAGCCTTTAATGGTCCAAACGTGCAGTGCGATACCGCCTAAGTAAGCGAAGATCAGACCGCCATGCGTGTTCAGACCAAGGAAAGGAATGTACTGACCCAGTTTGTCGAACAACGCGTACAGAGCAACCAGTGCCAACACCGCAGGGAACATCTGGAAGATCATCATCGCTTTAAGAATGGTGTTCTTACCTTTGAACTTCATACGAGCAAACGCGTAAGCCGATGTGGTTGATAGCGCCACGATTAGGATTGCAGAAATACCACCCACTTTTACCGAGTTCCACAGCCATGTCATTACTGGGAATGGTGGCGGTGTAACTGTACCGTCTGGATTAGTCACCGAGAAACCTAATGCCAATTTCCAGTGATCAAGTGTTGGGTTGTCTGGGATCAGGCTACCCGTTGCAAAGTTACCTTCACGGAATGAAATCGCGATGATCATCAGTAAAGGGAAAATAATCAGTGCCAAGAATGCCCACATTGCAATATGAGTAGCCCAAACACGATACTTTAATGACTTACCTTGTACCATTGCCATTGTAATTTCTCCTTAGTCCTGAGCTACTTTAGTTACGCGTAGGTTGATAAGTGCCAATGCGCCAACCAATAGGAAGATAAGCGTTGCTACTGCACTTGCTAGACCGAAGTCTTGACCACCAGCACCTTCGAATGCGATTCGGTAGGTGTAACTTACTAGCAGGTCGGTGTAACCCGCAGGCTCTGATGTACCAATCATGTTTGGACCACCGCCAGTCAACAACTGGATAAGTACGAAGTTGTTGAAGTTAAATGCAAAACTCGCGATCAACAATGGTGTTAACGGCTTCAACATCATTGGTAGTGTGATACGTGTGAAGTTCGTGACAAAGTTCGCACCATCAATTGCTGATGCTTCATAAAGATCATCAGGAATCGCTTTTAGTAAGCCCATACACAAAATCATCATGTAAGGGAAACCAAGCCAAGTGTTCACAATTAAGATC
This sequence comes from Vibrio sp. Vb1337, assembly GCF_033338715.1. Classification (NCBI taxonomy): domain Bacteria; kingdom Pseudomonadati; phylum Pseudomonadota; class Gammaproteobacteria; order Vibrionales; family Vibrionaceae; genus Vibrio; species Vibrio sp. Vb1337. Next base: position 112,153 of record NZ_JAWOTD010000003.1, read on the forward strand.
ATGGTTTTCGCCATGAACGGGTCAGAGAACCAAGCCGGGCTAATGCCGAACAAGCCTTCCAACAACATGTTGATCTCACCAAAGCTTTGGTTAAACAAACCTTTAAAGATCAAGATAGAAATAAACGCCGGAACTGCATAAGGCAGGATTAGCAACAAACGGTAAACTGAGCGACCTTTAAGTGCTTCCCACTGAACCACACTGGCAAGGACAAGACCAATAACAAGCGTAAACAATACGGTTAGCGCAGAGAAAACAATGGTCCAGATAAAGATACTGATAAACGGCTCTTTGATACCATCATCTTTCCAAACACGCTCAAAGTTGTGGGTACCAATGTTCACCACGAAACCTGGTGACACTGTGCTGCCAACAAATTGACCGTTTTCATCGACAGGCTGGTAGTAACCTACTTCCATATTTGGACGTAGCGTTTCTTCAGTCCGGTTGTTGTAAAGCGTTTCACCATCTTCTTGTAATGTGTACAAAGGCACAACTGCAGCAAATTTGCGCAGCCCACTCATACGGATATCATCACCGCTTGGCAAATGTAAATCGACACTGCTCAACGCACTGCGGTTCTTAACAATCGCCTTGATTGATTCTTTTTCACCCGTCACTTCTTCAATTGGTGAAAGATCAAACTCCGATGCTGAAAGGTTATCAAGCTGAAAAGTCGGGCTTGCAAGTAGCTCACCATCTTTTTCAACCACAAGTTGATGGCCTTGCTCCGTTTTATACAAAGTGAACGGGTAGCTATCACCACTTTGGTAAGTTCGGTCCAAAAGTACGTTCTGAGCGCGATCAAAAGAGAGTTGGTTCTTCGCGCTATAGTTGGTAAACGCCAAACCTATGGTGTACGCCAAAGGAAAAAGAATGAAAAGGATCATCCCTGCTATACCAGGGTAGATGTAACGGTGTGCGTACGTCTTTTTACTACCAAAGATGAACAACGCTAAAGCGGTAAGAATGAGCGTAAGTAGTGCAAACGCAATCTCACCGCGAGAATACATAAGGATTGTTGCGTAGCCATTGATGATGCCGACTGTGCCTAAAAGTGACCATTTCATGAACACTTTTTTGCTGCTCGGAAGGCTGGCTTCTGGTGCTGTCATAGCATTTGTACCTTGAACTGACTGCATAGGGAACCTGCTAGCGAATATAGAATAAATATAGAAAAGTAAGGAGGAGTTGCCTCCTCCTTAAAAAGGTCTTACTTAATTATTTAGTCATTTGTTTTTCTGCATCTGCAAGAGCTGCATCGACAGTTTGACGACCGTCAACTACGTTGATGATTGCGTTCTTAGCCGCACCCCAGAATGCGTTCATTTGAGGGATATTTGGCATGATTTCGCCGTTCATCGCATTATCCATTGTTGCTGCGATACGAGTATCTGAATCTAGCTCACGTTGGAACGAGTTAAGTGCTACCGCACCTAGAGGCTTATCGTTGTTAACCATACGTAGGCCGTCGTTTGTTAGTAGATAGTTCTCAATGAACTCAACTGCTAGGTCTTTGTTTGGAGACGCAGTGCTGATACCAGCCGTTAGAACACCAACGAATGGCTTAGAAGATTGACCTTGGAACTTAGGTAGCGTAGTCACGCCGTAGTTAACGCCAGACTTCTCAATGTTGCCCCAAGACCATGGACCGTTGATCGTCATCGCTGTTTTGCCTTGGTTGAACGCAGACTCAGACACGGAGTAATCCATATCCGCAGAGATTACGCCTTTATCAACTAAGCCTTTTACGAAGCTCATTGCGTCTTTAACGCCTTCTTTCGCGATACCTGCGTCTTTAACATCGTAACCTTCAGAAGTGTATTTAAACGCGTAGCCGCCATCAGCCGCCATTAGTGGCCAAGTGAAGTACGGTTCTTTTAGGTTCCACATGATTGCAGACTTGCCGTCTTTTTTAAGTTTTGCATCTAATGCTGCAACCTCTTCCCAAGACTTTGGTGGGTTTGGAACTAGGTCTTTGTTGTAGATTAGAGATAGAGACTCAACCGCAACTGGATAGCCGATCAATTTGCCGTCGTAACGTACTGCATCCCAAGCGAAATCAACGATACCTTCTTGAATATTCTTAGAAGGTTTAATTTCTGCTAGCAGGCCAGCTTCTGCGTAACCACCGAAACGGTCGTGAGCCCAGAATACGATATCAGGACCGTCGCCAGTCGCTGCAGTTTGAGGGAATTTGTCTTGAAGGCCATCTGGGTGAGCCACAGTCACTTTAATGCCGGTGTCTTCTTCAAATTTCTTACCAACTTCAGCAAGGCCGTTGTAGCCTTTATCACCGTTGATCCAGATAGTAAGTTGTCCTTCTTCGATGGCAGCATTAGCACCAAAAGAACCCAAAGCAACAAGAGTACCTAGTGCTACAGCGCTTAACTTTTTCATGTTCGTATCCTTTTTATATTTTTGATGTAGGGCTAGTCCATTGAGGTTCAGCCGTATTTCGACATATATCATCTGAAATAATCCAATATGTCTCATCCTCCTAATCCCTACGCCCTTACAATTATGACGTATTTTCGTGATCTAAATCGCCAAGGGTAAGAGACTCAAATCACAAAATGGATAGTTCCTGTGATCGGTTTCAACTTTAGGTGGTGCAATAATGTGATTTCCGACCAACTGCTTTCTTCCTCCTCCTTTTTTACTCCTCCCTTTCTACTCCCCCTACAATTATTTCTATTAGGAGGATGTCGCACTACGCACAATCTTAGAAACTGCAGTCATCCAAGAGTGGATGGTAAGAACCCTTTCCCAGCAGTGCCTACGTATTAGGAAAAAGATTTGCTGGTTTTGCATTGCCAGACGAGTGGAATGTCATTATTAGTGTTGTTTGTGGTAATTATTTCACGGGGGAGACAATACGAATAATGTGGGGGAGAGAAACTCGTACTTGGCTATGATGGGTAGCACTTCTATTTAGGACATTTTATTGAAGTGCTACCCTACTTTTCTTACCAACCGCAAGAACTTACCGATTCCTACTGTTACTGCTCGCTAGATAATTCATATAATGATGAGCGGTGAATAATAAAAAATTGATCGAGGACGAGCTACATGGCGAGTGTCACGTTAAAAAATGTTTGTAAAGCGTATGGCGACGTACTGATTTCTAAGAACGTAGACCTAACAATCAACGAAGGTGAATTTGTTGTTTTCGTAGGTCCATCAGGTTGTGGTAAATCTACCCTTTTACGTTGTATTGCCGGTCTTGAAGACATTACTTCAGGTGATTTGTATATTGGTGACCAGCGCATGAATGACGTCGAACCATCCAAACGTGGTGTTGGTATGGTATTCCAGTCTTACGCTCTTTACCCGCACCTTAACTTATATGACAACATGTCATTTGGCTTGAAACTAGCAAAAGCAGACAAAGCAGAAATCGACAAGCGTGTTGAACAAGCAGCAGAAATCCTACAACTAGGCCACTTGCTTGAGCGCCAACCAAAAGCACTTTCTGGTGGACAGCGTCAACGTGTGGCGATTGGCCGAACATTGGTATCGCAGCCAAATGTATTCCTTCTAGACGAGCCACTATCAAACTTGGATGCGGCACTGCGTGTAAACATGCGTGCACAAATCACGAAACTTCAGCGCCAACTTGGTTGTACCATGATCTACGTAACGCACGATCAGGTAGAAGCGATGACAATGGCAGATAAAATCGTTGTACTAGACGGCGGTTATGTATCGCAAGTTGGTAAGCCGCTTGAGCTTTACCATTACCCACAAAACCGCTTTGTAGCTGGCTTTATCGGTTCTCCGAAAATGAACTTCATGAGCGTATTCATTGATGAAGTAGAAGCAGAGCGCGTCAAAGTTCAACTATCTAACGGCGTATCTTTCTGGATTCCGGTGGATGGTACAACAGTTAACCGCGGCGACCGAATGTCTTTAGGCATTCGCCCTGAGCACCTATTATCCGCTTCTGAAGCTGATGCAAGTATTCACGGTGAAGTGATGATTGTTGAGAAGCTAGGTAACGAAACTCAAGTATACCTAAACCTAGAAGGTGCGGACGCCGACGTTATTTTCCGTCAGCCTGACACGCTTGCAGTCGACACTGGCGATAAAATCGAGATCGGTATTCCAGCTCATCGTTGTCACCTGTTCCACAGTGATGGTCGCGCATGCCGCCGCCTATACAAAGAAAACGGCGTAGAAGTCGAATAGTTCATTCGTCCTTACTCAAAAAAATCCCTCTCACTTGAGAGGGATTTTTTTATCTTAATAAATATCAGCAATTCGATACTAAATCATTAATCGTTAACGAATCAAATCACCCGTTTCTTCTACCCTCACATAAACCATTGTCTTTGTACTGATACTTCATTTTTAATACTTTTCCTCATTCCTCATAAGTAAGTACCAGCTTTTTCCTAACCCGCCAAACTTAGCCAAAGGGCTAAATATCATTCTTATTTCCACTTACCTCAACAACGCAAATTTTTACACTTATCAACGAAATTACACGTGACAAAAAACTCAGCAGCATTCCACAGAATGCTCTGTGCACTAACTACTAATAACGTTCACGACACGGCAATTGGGGAAGACACCCAAGGGCGGTAGCGTGTCAGAAGGGAAACTGAGTCATGAAACAAAAAGGACTTATCCGCTCTCATGAGGTGGAGTTCGCTTTTTTATATCGCATCTCAGATCTTGCTGTCATTGTCTCTTTTATGCTGCTTTTAGTGTTCAAAGACATGAATACAGCGATGGGGAAAGATTACGTCATATTAGCTTTCGTTGGAGGCATCTCTTTTCTATTTATGGCAGAAAGCGGCAATCTGTATCGCTCTTGGCGAACCAGTTCGTTTAAAGAGCAGATGTTTATTGTCTGTGTTGCTTGGGCGGTGACTTCTGCACTTATCTTTACTGTGCTGTATTTTTCTGAAGTCCATACCTTATTTGATAACACAATTTTAGCGCTGTGGTTTGCGATTACGCCCGCTCTGCTTTTGGCATGGCGAGTAACATTCCGTACCGGATTAGCCTATTTGAGAAAAAAAGGATTCAACACTCGCACTGCGATCATCATCGGCCAAACTCCTCACGGCATTACCCTAGCTAACGAAATTCAAAACCACACAGAACACGGCGTGCTTTTTGATGGCTTTTACGACGAACGATCTTCCGACAGATTGCCAAATTCTGATTATCCTATTAAAGGAGCTGTTGACCACGCCCTTGAGCGAGCTAAAAAAGGGGAAGTAGATTACGTCTATATCGCGATGCCAATGCACGCAAAAGAGCGCATTGCGTCACTTCTTAACCAATTCTCAGATACCACCGCAAATACGTATCTGATTCCCGACTTCTTCACTTATAACCTTTTACATTCTCGTTGGGCGCAGATCGGCCAAGTTCAAACACTAAGTGTCTTTGATACACCTTTTGCTGGAATTTATTCTTGGGTAAAACGGTTTGAAGACATCTTGTTTTCGAGCATTATTTTGGTCTTAATCGCCCCTATTCTATTCGTCATTGCGATTGGCATTAAGGCAACTTCTAAAGGCCCTGTCATCTTTAAACAACATCGTTACGGTCTTGATGGACGCAAGATTGAAGTCTGGAAGTTCCGTTCAATGACAACCATGGATCAAGGTTCCAACGTGAAACAGGCGACAAAGAACGATCCTCGTATTACGCCTTTTGGCGGATTTCTACGTCGCACCTCTTTGGACGAACTACCTCAATTTATCAATGTACTGCAAGGGACCATGTCTATTGTCGGCCCACGCCCTCATGCCGTGGCACACAATGAAGAATACCGTCAGATCGTGGATCGCTACATGCTACGTCACAAAGTAAAACCAGGCATTACTGGCTGGGCGCAGATTAATGGTTATCGCGGCGAAACCGACACCTTAGAAAAAATGGAAAAGAGAGTCGAATTTGATTTGGATTACATCCACCACTGGTCGGTTTGGATGGACATCAAAATCATCTTTATGACCGTTTTCAAAGGCTTCACTGGTGCTAACGCTTACTAAGGTTGAGATTATGAAGAAACTGACAATGGCAATAGCATTGAGTCTGTTTTCTACTGACTTGCTCGCAGAACCGATGGCTTACCAAACCGAGTCTGGTATAGAGTTGATTCCCCTCGTAAAAACTTTCTACGAGGGAGATGACAACATCAATAAAGCGGAAAAATCCGGCAATGTAGAATCGGTCAATATTTGGGGTATAGAACCAAGCTTACTAGCACGTATAGAACGGAATCGCTATCGCGCAGATATTTTATATAAGTTAAAAGCGGGCTTTTCATCTGACGATCGCAACGACTTCGACGACCACACTTTTCAGTTTTCCAACTTTTTCGAATTTAATCATCGTCATCGTTTAGTGGTTGATTACCGTTTTCGCGCCCAGCATGAAGTTCGAGGAGAAGATATTACCGAAGGTAATGGTAGCGCAATCGACTCACCAATAGAGTTCAACCGTAACGATGTAAAAACCAATTATGTCTTTGGATCTAACGGTGCCAAAGGCAGACTCGAATTCGGTTTAGGCTATAGTGATAAAACCTATCAAAACTATCGTGACGGCTTGCCTGGGCGCCCAAACGCGAAAACTAAATACAACGATTTTCGAGCTCCCAATGCACATTTGGAGTTCTATTTAAGAGCGACGCCAAGAACCTATTGGTTAGTCGGAACAAACCAAATCGTAACCGAGTATCAGCACCGAAATTCTGCGCAGCCATCGAAAGATAACAACACCAGTTTCTATTACACCGGTGCCGAATGGGAAGTCACAGGAAAAACCAAAGGCATCGCTCGACTCGGTTATCAAATCAAAGATTTTGACAGCGCTCAACGAGAGACATTTAAAGGCTTTAGTTGGGATATCGGCTTTGAATGGTTGCCTCAAGAACAAACTCTAGTCAGCGTGAAAACCACTCAAGCGGCGGTTAACCCCGATCAAGATGGCGATTACAACCTACAAACTCGTTACCGACTGAACCTGAAGCACGATTGGAATAGTTACCTTGCAACTCGCTTAGGTGCTGTTTATCAACAAGATGATTACACGGGAATCTCCAGAAACGACGATCGGTACACTCTATCTTTTGGTATCGATTATCAGATCAAACGTTGGATACAGCTGCAAGCCGATTGGCAATACCAAGATAAAAACTCTAGCCGATCGGATTATAGCTTCGAACAAAACATTTGGACTTTAAGCGCACAGTTTTCTCTGTAAAAAGGATTATTAATGAAGGCATTCATCAAATTCATGAGTGTAGCGTTGTTGCTATTTAGCACTTTGGTCAACGCTGACTCAAACGAGGAAGATTACTTACTCGATACTGGCGATACCATTTCCGTGCAGGTCTATGGTGAAGAAGATCTTACGATTAAAAATATTCTAATAACGTCAGATGGCTACTTTGATTACCCCTACCTTGGCCGAATTAAAGCAATCAAAAAAACACCAAAACAACTCAAGTACGAAATAGAAACGGGCTTAAAAGGCGATTATCTCATCAATCCAAAAGTGATGGTCACCATCAATAACTTTCGTCTATTTTACGTTAATGGCGAAGTCAGGAAACCTGGTGGATTTGAGTACCGTCCAGGGTTAACCATAGAGAAGGCCATCGCTCTAGCAGGTGGCTTGACCGACAGAGCCTCACGCAAAGGCATTAACCTCACCAAGCATAAGACGGGTCAAACGATGGAAGGGGTCAGTATGCACCGCAACGTTGAACCTGGTGACATTGTATTTATTGACCAGAGCTTCTTTTAAGTGACAGGGAATCAAATGAACGGGACTCATCCAAATAATCTCCAGATGAACAAAGTAGAACTGATTCGTTTTGGCCATCACTTCAAAGCGATTAAAAAGAATTGGCTAAGCATCGCAGCATTCACGCTTCTGTTCTCATTAACTTGTACTTGGTATATCTACTCCAAAGCATCGATATACCAAGCTACAGCTACGCTACTCATCCAAGAGGAGCAAAAAAGCGCCCTTTCAATCGAGGAAGTATATGGCGTCGACACGACAAAAAAAGAGTACTTTCAAACGCAAATCGCCATTTTAAAATCGAATCATATTGCAGATAAGGTCATTAGAGAGCTGAACCTCACCCAATTACCTGAATTCACAAGCTCAGGGGGGTTAAATAAAAAAATCGACCAAATAAAGTCGATTCCTTTTGTTCAAGACCTACTGAATGTGGCACCAAGCCCAAAAGAAACCGCCCAGTTTTCAGAGTCCTATTATCAGGCACTTCAAGCTTTCAGAAGTAAACTCGATATTGAGCCAGTACGTAACACCCAATTAGTCAGAATTCGCTTTCGTTCTACCGATCCTAAGCTTGCGACGACAATCGCCAACGCGGTCGGCCAAGCCTACATTGACGCAAATTTTGAAGCCAAATTGGTCGTTACACAAAATGCGGCTACTTGGTTGACAAATAACTCTCAAAAATTGGAGGAGCGATTACGTAGCTCGGAGCAAGCGCTGCAAGAATTCTTGTTAAAAGAAGGGTTGATCGATATAAACGGTATTGATGAAATTTACGCAAATGAGCTAGAAGAACTCACTCGCAAGCTGAATATCGCTGTTAATAAGCGTATTGAAGCGCAGACGTTAATCCAACTGTTACGACGTAAATCTTCGCAAAGTTTAGACAGCTTGTTGTCAATTGATGAATTCGCTAATCAAGCGCAAATCCGCGATCTAAAATTGTCGGAAGCACAGGCAGCCAAAAATCTCTCTGAGCTGGCACAGCGCTACGGACCTAAACATGATCGAATGATTCAGGCGAAAGCACAGCTTGCTGAAATTCAATCAAGAACCCAGCAACTCATCCGTGACATTTCTTTCAGTAAGCAACAAGACCTTCTTGCTGCAAAAGCGCAAGAGGACATGCTTCGAGCAGAACTCGATAACAAAAAGTCAGACTTCCAATCGTTAGGGTCACAAAAAGCGCGTTACGAACAGTTAAAACGCGAGGTTGAATCTAATAAGGCACTCTATGAAGCGTTCTTAAATCGTGAGAAAGAGACCAACGCCACCAGCGACTACAAGAATGTCACTGCTCGCTTTACTGATAAAGCCATCATTCCTCTATTCCCGGTGGCACCACAACGAATCAAACTGGTACTGATTGCCACCTTTTTTGGCTTTGCCATTGCTTGCGCTCTAGTCATCATCTTAGAAACGATGCGAGAAGTTATCCGAAGCACAGCCGATGTGCAGGAAAAACTTGGTGTTACGTGTTTAGGTGTGATTCCTATGGTCAAAAAACGCAATTTGCGTAAAAACGGCGTCAGTTATACCGCGTATTTAGATGATGAAGAAAAGCTATTTAGTGAAGCTTGCCGCTCCGTCAGAACCTCGCTTCTGCTCAGATTAACCAACACGAAGCAAAAGATATTGCCCTTTACCTCTGCTATTCCAGAAGAAGGAAAAACATCGACCAGTATCAATATGGCGGTGTCGTTTTCAAAAATGGAAAAGGTGTTGATCATCGACTGCGATTTACGTCGACCTTCCATCGCAAAGCGATTCGGTATTGCTGAATCAAGCCCTGGCTTAACGCATATCCTGACGATGGATACGCCAATCAAAGATTGTGTTACACATATAAAAGAAGCCAACTTAGATGTATTATCGGCCGGCCTAATTCCGCCAAACCCACAGGAATTACTGGCTTCTGATCGCTTTAAAAAGTTGCTCGAACATTTTCAAAATAAGTATGACCGGATCATTATCGATACGCCGCCCCTACTGTCAGTGAGTGACGCACTTATTCTTGGTCAATATGCCAATGGTCTGATTACCGTCATTCGCTCAGAATCAACAAAATCATCACTGGTTAACCTTGCGTTATCTAAACAAATACAACACTCAGTTCCATCTCTTGGCGTCTTAATCACACAAGCCAAGGCCAAGGAAGGAGAGACGCTTTATGTCCAGAAATACGCCTACTAACGTAAACCTATCTTGGTACCAAACCTTGAAAAGCCAAGAACAGCCGGTATTGATCTATCAAATGGGCAAAGTAGGTTCGAGTGCATTAGAGCATTCCATTCCTAACTCGATTCACTTGCACGACCTTATGACCGTCGATGCGCAAAAACAAATATCCCCCGTTAGAGCGCAATTGCATAAACCTCAGATCAATGCGTTAAAGCGACGACTAAAGCGTATAACGATGAGCCATATGTTAAAGCGCAAAAAAAAAGTTCGAATTATCTCGCTGGTGCGAGAACCGATCGGACGAAATGTCTCAATGTTCTTTCAAGCACTTCCTTTTTGGATGGCGGACAAATATCTAAAGGATGACAGCGCAATACGTACCGAACGACCGCAATTACTCCAAGAAGCATTTGATAAGCACATGAATCATCAATATGCGCTGCAGTGGTTTGACAACGAGATCAAACAACTAACAGGGATTGATGTGTTTAACGAGTCTTTTAATCACGAAGTAGGCTATCAAACATACCATAACAATAACTTCTCACTGTTGGTGATTCGAAGTGACAAGCTAGCGAAGGCTAATTCTGCAGTTGAAGACTTTTTAGGTTACCCCGTGGATGTTGTTTATGAAAATCAATCAGACAACAAATGGTACTCGCCACTACTGAAAGAATTCAAAACGCAATTTCAACCAACACCCGAGTACGTTGAAGAAATGCTGAATTCTAAATTGACGAAGCACTTTTTCTCAAATGCAGAAATCATCGACCTTAAACAGCAATATCTGACCAATTAATCATGAAAACCAAGATTCTACATATTATTAATGATCTTTCTCAGAACGGCGGTGCTCAGAAGTTCTTAGTCGACCTTGTTTTAGAACATAAGCCTGAATACGAAATCAAAATTTTGGTCTTGTGTGATGAAAATGATTACTTACCAATGCTATCCGCCCAAGGGATAGAGTGTTTTAACTGGCGCACTTTGTCATTGAGTGAGAAATTCTCTTTGCTGCGTTGGCCGGATGTCGTTCACGGGCACCTCTACCCTTCCATTTACCTAGCGCTATTGGCGGTAGGTAAAAAACGAATCCAGACTGAGCACTGTTCTTATAACCGTCGACGTGACTATCCGCTGTTTAAGTTCATGGAATACGTCTTATATTGGGGCCACGACTTGACGGTCAGTATTAGTGAAAAAGTACAAGATGAACTGGTGAAGTTCATGCCTCGTTACCAACACAAATATCACGTGGTGCACAATGGCGTTGATTTAAAAAGGTTTTCTATGACGCCAAGATGCGCCAGCCACCTAATCGACAAACCAGTTATCAAGATTGGAATGGTGGGCCGACTTCACCAACATAAAGATCATGAAACGCTTATCCAAGCACTTATCCATTTACCAAGACGATACGAACTCCACCTTGCGGGAGATGGAGAAAAAAAATCGTCACTGCAAGAATTGGCAACAAAAATCAACGTCGCGCAACGTGTTCACTTTCATGGCGTAGTTTCTGACGTTCCAGCCTTTTTGAACGACATGGATATTTACGTGCAATCGTCGCACGTCGAAGGCTTTGGTTTGGCGGCGGTTGAGGCAATGGCAGCAGGCTTACCCGTACTATCGTCGGACGTACCTGGTTTGGATGACGTCACCGGACGTGCCGAATATTTATTTCAAGTTGGTAACGCCACTGAACTGAGCCAAAAAGTGCTCCAGCTGTGTGAAAGTGTTGAGCGGTACGACGCTGCAAGTCAATACTCAGTCAATAGGGCCTCTCTCTACACCATCGATAAATTTCGTGAAGGTTACTATGGAATCTACCAGCAGCTTTGCGCCAACAAATAGTTCCGTGCCATCGAGCCATCGCGCCTCATTGCTTGCAGCATGCCTATTAGCATTGTTCTTTATTCCTATGAAGTTTCGTGCTGGAGGAATAGCGCTAGCCCCATCTGACATCGCAAGCCTTTTGTCCATTGGTTTTACTGCATTAGTGGTATTGGAAGGAAAAGCTGAAAAACTCATGCATCCCTGTATGGGGTTCCTCATATTGTTCACTGGGTATGTGTTCATAAATGGTCTGCTAAATCGCGTCCCTTTAATGCCGCTAGTTATAGAAACTGTGCAATGGTTAGCGATTTTGTGCCTACTGAGCCTAATGTACGCCTATGGCGTGTTTGATGACGAACGGGTAATGGTTTATTTCACGTATCTGTTGTTTTTCATCTGTACGCTCGTTGCCTTATGGCACTTTGCTCAGGGCTATCAAAGCGGGTTTAAGTTACTCGGGGTAAGTAAATACGGGTTCGGTGTACTGTGCTCGCTACTGTACCTTTATCGAGATAAAATTCGCGCTTTCCACCTTTTGATGCTCGTAGCTTTAGTATTACTGGTGTTGTCACAAGAAAGAAAAGCGCTACTTGGTTTTTGTCTGCTTTTCTTCTTTGACCAACTGCTCGTAAAAAACTTAATGAGAAAATCGCTCAGCGAAACGTACACGTGGACAATTTTATTAGCCTTGAGCTTCATTGTGTTTACTGCCGTCACAACCACACTCTACGTTGGGTTTGAAACGCTAGCAGACACATTGGAAATAACCCAAGAAGACGTCTTATTTGCCAACCAAAGTGAAGCGCGCTGGGTATCGAATCTTCATAGAAAACTTTTACTTGCCAATGGGCTAGATATTTTACTTCAACACCCAGTGTTAGGTGTCGGCGCGAAAATGTTACCCAACTTTATGATCAGTTACTTTAACTATGATGAGCTGGCGATCTACACCCACAACTTTGTGTTAGATACCGCAATTGAATACGGATTGCTTGGTATCGGTCTGCTGTTTGGTGGTTATTTTCTTTTTATTCGCTTTTGCTTCCGCAGCCTTAATGAAAACAGAAAAAGCCTATTACTTGCGATATACGCCCTCATCATGGTGTTTTTCGTTGCGGTAAACACCACCATAATTTTAATACTCTTGTTACCCGTCATGATCAGCATGAGCAACGACTCAAGGGCCATTGCTCATACTTTTCCGGTAAACCATCACCACGAATATGAATAATCAAGGATAGGATAGATGAAGTATTCAATCTCTCGACAATTTGAAAAGAACCGAGAACTCCAAGCTGATAATTTTGTTTTAGTTTACCAAATGGGCAAAGTTGGCTCCTCATCAATTGAGCACACGCTAGGGGAGAAAAATATCCCGAGCTATCACATCCACACCTTTGATGATCACGAAGAATTTCACATGTATCACAATAAAAAAGACGTGAGTAAATTCTTCGACTTCCGAAACCGCGCACTCTATCGCTTAGTGCTCAAGCAGCGAAAACGTATCTTACAAAAACGCGAGCAGATTAAAATCGTTACTCTGGTCCGCGATCCAATCGCAACTGTCTTTTCTCGCTTCTTTCAAGATCTCCATTTGCAATTTATCGAAGGCAAAAAGAACGATGCAATTCACCGAGATATGGAAGTCACGTATCAGCACCTCGAGCATTGTTTTGATAACTATATCAATCTCAACTATTTTGCGGACTGGTTCGACAACGAGTTAAAGCGTAATTTCAATATCGATGTGATGCGCCAAGAGCTGGACAACACTCAACCTTTCTTCACATTCCAGAACGATCAGGCCAACGTCATGCTAATCAAATGCGAACAGCTCAGTTCTCTTGATAAAGAAATCGGTGAGTTTCTTGAGTTGCAAGACTTCGTACTGAAAAACAGTAACGAAGCGAAAAACAAGTGGTACTCCAATATCCACCAACACTTTAAGAATCACTACGACTTCTCAAAACTGTTCTATATGTACGATCTTCCCTTGTATCGCCACGTTTATTCAGAGCAAGAGCGTGATGCTTTTAAACACAAATGGATGCAAACACCAGGGACAAAATCATCATGAAGAAAGTGCTCCATGTTACAGAAGCATTTGGAGGTGGCGTTCAAACTGCTCTCTATAGTTATGTTCACTCATCCAGAGACGAGCCTTATCAGCATTTCTTGCTAGCCAGAGCCCGAGAAAACGACTTGACCAATGAGAACAACCACCACATTTTCGTACAGACAAAGTGGGTAGAAGGCGGCTTGCTTCAATTTATTCGCGATGCAAACCACATGATTGCATCACTTGGTCCCGACGTCGTGCATTTGCACTCGAGTAAAGCAGGATTTCTCGGCCGATTTCTAAAGCTTGGCAAGGCACGCTTGGTTTACACACCGCACTGTTATGCCTTCGAACGTGAAGATATCTCAGAGCTTGCACGCCAGATCTATAAAGCACTAGAGAAAGTAAAACTGAGCAAAGTTGATGTGGTTGCAGGCTGTAGCCAACGAGAGTGTGACCTAGCCATTAGCATTGGTGCGAAACGTGCCGAACTGCTCAACAACTACGTGTCTTATCAAAGTGAAGATCGTATAGAGCGAAACAAGCAAGAAGCGCTGAAGCTCGTTGTACTTGGTCGTGTCGCGCCCCAAAAAGATCCTCAGTTTCTTATCAGCACATTGCAGTTCCTTAATCGGTATGCGCTTAACCGCCCGATAGAGATCACATGGATAGGTGGCGGTGACCAAGTACTCGAACAGAAATTACGTACTGAAAATGTGGATGTAACGGGTATGCTGCCTCGCGATGAGGTAGTTGAAAAGCTCAAGGGGTCAGACCTTTATCTACACACTGCAGCATGGGAAGGGATGCCGTTAACCATTCTAGAAGCATCCAAGTTACATCTTCCTATGGTTATTCGGACCATCGGCGCAACCAAAGATCTCAACTACCCGTTTTTAGCGCTCACACCTGAAGAAATGGCCAAGCAGATCGCGCATTGTGTCAATCATTATGAAGAGATCGATTTTCGCCAGTATACAGCAGAATTAAACGATGCCTTCAGTGAAGAAAAGCAGCGCCTCGCACTCAATAAACTTTACGGTTAAATGCCCCTATGTTTCACACTGTTCAACAAAAATTACTGTTGATGCCCAGCGGTAAAAAAAGCTTGTTATCTACCGGATTAAAAACCGCAATCACGCGTGTGTTGAGTGCGCTATTTGCTTTTTTACTGACTCTGATTGTATCGAAGACCAGTGACGCTTCGACGGCCGGTCAATTTTTCTTTTTATTCAACCTAGTCTCGCTACTCGCTATCGTTTCTCAGCTAGGTTTTGATGTCTCGTTAGTTCGTTACAATGCGATCGCTTTTAATAACAAAGAGAAGCTTGAACAAAGCCAAAACTATAAAACCGCACTTTATCGAAGTATGGCATTTTGCTTGCTCGCCATAGGCGTTTTGTTGGCAGGGTTTAATCTGTTTCCAGAACAGCTAAACCAGACTCAATCACCAATGTATGCGATTACTTTATGCTTGCTTTGCATACCTTTCTTGGTGCTTGCGCAAACCAACAGTCGGGTGCTTCAAGCATGTAGAAAAGTTGTATCATCTCTGTTTGCGTTGCAGCTTGGGGTAAGCATGTTGATGGTCATTTTTGTCTTTGCCCTAGACTATATCGGTCAGCAAAATATCAACAATCTAATGACCGCACTGCTTTTAGCGAGCATAGGTGTCGCGGTCATATCTAGTGCCAATTGGCTTGGCTCAGATCAATATCAAACATCGGCTTTCGTACCAAACAAAAAAATGGTCTCTTCTGCCAAGCAAGTCTGGGTTGGCAGTATCTTCACGAATGTTCTTCAATGGGGAAGCCTTGTTATTACGGGCTTTTTTATCTCAACAGCGGAACTCGGTTTGTTAGCCGCAGCCCAACGTACATCACTACTGATTGGCTTCGTGCTGATTACCATTAACTTTGTGGTCGCCCCGATGTTTGCCTCTCTCTACAAAGAGCGTCAAATGCGCAAACTGCAGAACCTGAGCCGCTTGGCGTGCCGAGCTAATGTTGGTTTAGCGATTGTACCCGTAATTATTTGCACCCTCTTCCCCGAGTTTGTAATGCAGTTTTTTGGTGAGGAGTTTCTCGCCGCGGCGCCACTATTAGTCGTCCTTTCTCTGGGGCAGTTAGTCAATGTTGCGACTGGTTCAGTAGGTTTTTTATTATTAATGAGTGGTCATGAGAGAACCATGAAATACATTACAATTTCCTCCGGTACGGTGTCCATCTGCCTACTTGTTACGCTTTGCCAAATGTTTGGGGTGATTGGTGCAGCGTGGGCAATGGCAATTGGCATGGCTATCCAGAATTTAGCTGCACTGTACTTTGTAAAACGTTACTTAGGCTTCTTTCCAATAGGTTAATTATGGCTTTAATACTGGCACGCACGAGTTTTGTTTTAGTCCTGATGCTAACCGCTTCACTCTCTTTGTGGAAAAGCTCTGACCTACACCATACTGCTTACCTGCAAATGGAAACCTACTTAGGCGGATCAAGTACGCTTCACTTTACTTTCAGTTTATTGATCGGCTTTTTATCGGTCTTCACGTTCCCTTCTCTGGTGAGCTCGAATAAAACCGACGTTTTTGGGATTCGTCTTTTGCTACTGCTGTTGGCTATCGTTTCAATGGAAGAAATAAGCCAACTTTTTATTCCAAATCGATCATTTAGTTTTGATGATCTCAGCACCAACTGGATAGGCGTTATCTCAGGTTACTTTAGTGCCAAGTTAATTCGCTTCATCCGCACTCGATCGTTCTAGTAATACAGGAATCTCTGGGGGATTTGGGTATATAATTACGCCAAACAACCAGACTAACGAGTACATCATGCCATCTCATCCAACCAAGATTACTTTTTTTGAATTCTTAACCCCGTTGATCACGTCAGGCAAAAAGACGATAACGATTCGAGATGAATCAGAAAGCCATTACGTTCCCAATACAGAAGTCGAAGTTTTTACCTTAGAAACGGATCGTAAAGTCTGCGATATCAAGATACGTTCTGTAGAACCACTTCACTTTGAAGATATTAATGAGTTTCATGCAGAACAAGAAGCCATCGAACTACCAAAACTCAAGCAGTTAATTCGAGAAATCTACCCAAATACCGACACGCTCTTTGTTATTGAGTATGAGCTGATTAAATAACCCACAACAAATACTAGACGACTGGTCTAATTCATTCTATAGTACACTCCATGAACGCAAAGACGAATGACACACGCCAACATATTCTCGACGTCGGATACGAGTTGATCGTAAACCGAGGGTTCACGAGTGTTGGTCTTTCAGAGCTATTAAAAAAGGCCGCAGTGCCAAAAGGCTCGTTTTATCATTACTTCAAATCCAAAGAACAATTTGGTGAAGCGATGATTCAAGACTACTTTACTAAGTATTTTGAGCGTTTAAACGCACGCTTTACCAATACTGAACTGAGTGGCTACCAACGCCTAATGAGCTATTTCGAAGAAATGGTCAAAGTAGAAGACGACGTGTGTAATGCGAACAAATGTTTATTGGTTAAGTTAAGTGCAGAAGTCTCCGATCTCTCTGAGTCAATGCGCTTGGCATTACGCCAAGGAGCAGACAAAACCATTCAAGCGATAGCGGATTGCATTGACATCGGCATTCAAGATGGCTCAATCCCCAATGGTGACAGTGCGTTATTAGCAAGGCAGATATACTACCTTTGGAATGGCGCTAGCTTGCTGAACAAACTTTATCAAGATCAGGCAGCATTGACGCAAAGTCTGACCTATACTCAACACTTACTGCAGAATACACGCACTTGCCCATAACGGGCGGCGTGGAAGAGAATGAACACCCTACACACGTTTCACTGTCAGAAAAAGCGTCAGTGTTAACACAGTAAACCTTCCCGCTTTAAATAAGCGGGATATTTTGAAATAAATACTAGACGACCGGTCTAATCAACAAGTGAGATAGATATGACTAACGCAACAAATCGCAGAATCGTACTCGCGTCACGTCCCCATGGTGCACCGACACAAGAAAACTTTCGTTTAGAAGAGGTAACGAAACCGACTCCGAAAGAGGGTGAAATGCTATTGAGAACGGTTTATTTATCTCTAGATCCATACATGCGTGGTCGCATGAGTGATGCCGAATCATACGCTGACCCTGTTGCAATTGATGACGTAATGGTCGGTGGTACAGTTTGTCAGGTAGAAACATCAAACCACCCAGATTACGAAGCGGGTGAATGGGTTCTTGCCTACACTGTTGGCTGGCAAGACTACGCTATCTCAACTGGTGAGATGGTCATTAAACTTGGTAAAGAACCGCAAAACCCTTCTTACGCGTTAGGCGTTGCAGGTATGCCAGGATTTACCGCGTACATGGGTTTACTCGACATTGGTCAGCCAAAACCAGGGGAAACCATCGTGGTAGCAGCTGCTACGGGGCCTGTAGGCGCAACAGTTGGTCAAATTGGTAAAATCAAAGGTTGCCGAGTTGTTGGTATAGCAGGCGGAGAAGAAAAATGCCGTTACGCTAAAGAGGTGCTTGGTTTCGATGAGTGTATTGATCACAAAGCTGAAGACTTTGCAGAACAACTGAAAAATGCCTGTGACAAAGGTATCGATGTTTACTTCGAAAACGTAGGTGGCAAAGTATTCGAGGCTGTAATGCCACTTCTGAATACAAATGCGCGTATCCCACTTTGTGGTTTGATTTCTCAGTACAACGCGACAGAGCTGCCTGAAGGTACCGACCACCTTCCATTACTAATGGGTAAGCTCCTGACCAAACGAATCAAGGTGCAAGGCTTCATCATTTTTGATGATTACGGACATCGTTACGGTGAATTTGCGCAAGATATTAATCAATGGTTGGCAGAAGGAAAGATCCAATACCGCGAACATCTAGTACAAGGACTGGATAATGCGCCAGAAGCATTCATCGGTCTGTTGGAAGGTAAGAATTTCGGCAAACTTGTAGTACAGATTAACGACCCATTATAAAAAGGGATATGTAAATGATTAAACTTCACCACCTCAATCAGTCTCGTTCAAAGCGCATCATTTGGTTACTTGAAGAGCTAGATGTAAATTACGAGATTGTACCCTATGTCCGTGATTCCGTGACCTTCATGGCACCGCCAGAACTAAAAAGTGTTCACCCATTAGGAAAGTCACCTGTTCTTGAAGATAACGGCGAGATTATCATTGAGTCAGGTGCAATGACCGAATATTTGATTGAGAAATACAGTGACGGAGCCTTTGCTCCTGAGCGTGGTACAAAAGCACACACAGAATATTTGCAATGGATGCACTTTGCAGAAAGCTCTGCAATTTTACCTATGCTGCTAAAAATCTTCGTAAGCAAAGAGCCAAATGAAACTCAGTTTTTATCAGGCTATGCCGACAAGGAAGCAATGAATGTACTAGGCTACTTCGAGCAATCCTTAGAAGGCAAAACTTACCTAGTAGAAGAGCGTCTGACTGGCGCAGACATCATGATGTCTTTCATTGTCGAATTGGTTCAAAAGTTTGGTTTAGTTAATCACTTCCCTAATATTGAACGTTATGGGAAACAGCTCGCGACACACCCAGCATTTGCAAAAGCTGAACAACTTGAAGTGAAGTACTCTTAATTACTTCCCCCCTTTCGCCCCTTTGATGACACGTAAAACTTCATTTAAGGGGCGATATTACTAGCATCGCAGACACGCTAACTGGATAGCGCTCCCCCCAGTCAATCGCTTTCGATAACGTCGATTGTTATGTCAATCAAGCTAATGTAGTAAATTTCTGATTCTAATATAGTTTCGACCATAGTCACCATCTATTGAATTGATAAGCAATATCAGTTTTCTCCCCCAGCTTTTCCGTAATAACCTCCTCTACAGTTTCTAAGGTATTGAACCCTGGAGGGGGAAGAAAAATGACAAACAAGAAATTGACTACAGCAGCAGGTTGCCCTGTCGCACATAACCAAAACGTTATGACTGCAGGTCCTCGTGGCCCTCAACTATTACAAGACGTTTGGTTCCTTGAAAAATTGGCACACTTTGACCGCGAAGTGATCCCTGAGCGTCGTATGCACGCAAAAGGTTCTGGTGCTTACGGTACGTTCACAGTAACGCACGACATCACAAAATACACTCGCGCTAAGATCTTCTCTGACATCGGCAAAAAAACAGAACTATTCGCTCGCTTCACTACTGTAGCTGGTGAGCGCGGTGCAGCAGACGCAGAACGCGACATCCGTGGTTTCGCACTAAAATTCTACACTGAAGAAGGTAACTGGGACTTGGTTGGTAACAACACACCAGTATTCTTCCTACGTGACCCACTAAAATTCCCAGACCTAAACCACGCAGTAAAACGCGACCCTCGCACTAACATGCGTAGCTCTACCAACAACTGGGATTTCTGGACATCACTACCAGAAGCATTCCACCAAGTGACTATCGTAATGAGTGACCGTGGTATCCCAGCTTCTTACCGTCATATGCATGGTTTTGGTAGCCACACATTCAGCTTCATCAACGCAGAAAACGAACGTTACTGGGTGAAATTCCACTTCAAAACTCAACAAGGCATCAAGAACCTGACTGACCAAGAAGCAGAAGCCATCGTAGGTAAAGACCGCGAAAGCCATCACCGTGACCTTTACGAAGCGATTGAGCGTCAAGACTTCCCTAAATGGAAGATGTACGTACAGATCATGCCTGAGTTAGAAGCGGATGAAGTCAACTTCAACCCATTCGACCTAACACGTGTATGGTCTCAAAAAGACTACCCACTGATCCCAGTTGGTGAGTTCGAACTGAACCGTAACCCAGAAAACTTCTACGCAGAAGTTGAGCAATCAGCGTTTAACCCAGCAGCAGTTGTACCTGGTATCGGCTTCTCTCCAGATAAGATGCTACAAGGTCGTCTGTTCGCTTACGGCGATGCTCAGCGTTACCGTCTAGGTGTGAACCATCATCAAATCCCAGTGAACGCACCTCGTTGCCCTGTTCACAGCTACCACCGTGATGGCGCAATGCGCGTTGATGGCAACTTTGGTTCAACACTGGGTTACGAGCCAAACTACAAACAAGAATGGGCAGAGCAACCAGATTACTCTGAGCCACCTCTACGCATCAATGGCAACGCTGATCACTACGATCATCGTGTAGACGAAGACTACTTCAGCCAAGCGGGTGACCTATTCCGTCTGATGAGCGAAGAGCAACGTCAAACTCTGTTCGATAACACAGCTCGCGCAATGGACGGTGTGCCAGAGTTCATCCAACAGCGCCACGTTCAACACGCATACCAAGCGGACGAAGCGTACGGCAAAGGTCTTGAAATTGCACTAGGCTTAAACAAGTAAGCGAACGCTGCAATCATTACACTGCGTGATTTAAAGACGAAAAAAGGAGGTGCTCTACAGCACCTCCTGATTTCAAATCACTAATCCTTAATCACAAGTCACAAACCATGCTCAAGGAGATTCATTATGATTAACTTAGATTTCTTTAAGCTCTTTGATACCAAAGAACTGTTTATCTATTACTGATTCATCAACTACTGATTTTTAGCTACCGCTTTGATCAGTACTGATGTATCCATGCGACCTAAACCATCACGTTGAAGGTCTGCGTATTGCTCATCCACTTTCTTAGTCAGTGGAAGTTCTAGACCCACTCGCTCAGCTTCTTGCAGACAGAAACCTAAGTCTTTGCGCATCCAATCAATAGCGAAGCCAAAATCGAACTTGTCTTCAGCCATCGTATTTGCGCGGTTTTCCATCTGCCAAGAACCTGCAGCGCCATGCTTAAGCGTTTCTACAACTTGAGCGATGTCCAAGCCTGATTTTTGTGCCAGCAACAAAGCTTCACTCAGACCTTGTAAAACGCCTCCAATACAGATTTGGTTTACCATCTTACAGCGTTGACCCTGACCGTTTTCACCCAGTAGCGTCATCTGCTTCGCGTACACATCCATCGCCGGAGACACACGGTCAAAAATGCTTTGTTCACCACCACACATGATGGTTAGAACACCATTTTCTGCGCCTGCTTGACCACCAGAAACTGGCGCATCAATGAAGTGATTACCATACTTAGCACACGCTTCAGCCAGCTCAACCGCTAGGTCTGCAGAAGTGGTCGTGTGATCGACTAGCACTGCGTCCGCTTTCAAGCCGACCAGAATGCCCTCTTCACCGTAAACAACGCTACGAACGTCATCATCATTACCCACACAGGTAAAAACGATGTCACAGCCTTCTGCCGCTTCACGTGGTGTTTCACAAGCTACGCCTTGGTATTCTTCAGCCCATTTGTCGGCTTTCGCTTTTGTGCGGTTGTATACTTTGGTTTCAAAGCCCGCTTTACTTAGGTAACCAGCCATTGGGTATCCCATCACACCCAGACCAATAAATGCTACTCGTTGTTTTTCCATTGCACGCTTCCCTTAGTTCACCTGACTGAAATGTTTCGTAACATGCTACTAAAGAATTGAAATCATTACTCGTGATTTCTCTTTCCTCGGTCTCGATGATCCTGCATTGCAGTCCGTTTATTGCGCCTTCTACACCCCTTTACTTGACGATTAGCGTAACAGTCAAAGCACTTACAAAGGTTCACTACTGCTTAGCGTGGAACATCGCTTGCCCACTCTTGTCTTTATTCGACCAGAAATTGATGTTGAACTGAGCATCATCGCTCATCTCAATACGGTGCCAGTACTGCGGTGGGCTGGTAGCAAACTGGCCTGCATTAATCACCACCACTACTTCTGCTTCTGTTGCGTGTTCATCAGCAAAGCCGTAGTAGGTCACTTGCCCTTCCATGACGCACAGCTGTCCAAACACTCCCTCAGCGGTATTGTGATGAGTCAGCAGCGCTGCTGGCACATTGTCTTTAGTGAAGAAAGGCGTTGAACGTTGAACAGTCCAGTCTTTGGGAATTCGTAGATGCGACATAATGATACCCTCTCTAATTACAATTCTTTTCGTTTAAATCGGTTAAGCCTGCGCGGCTTGAGACAACTCTCGAAGTAATGGAAATGCTTGCGTAACTTGCTCTCCCGTCACGACGAAGCCCATAAGTCGGCTATTTTCATCTTCTGCCTTAGCGGCAATGCCTGTTTGAGAAATCTGCACGATCCAGTTCGTCACCGAACTAAAATCGCCTGCCAATTGAATTGGGTAGCTCGGCGTTTTCACCTTTACCATCATAGGCGGTAGTTTCAGCTCTGCTTCTTGCCCTAGTAGCTGTTTGCCCAAAGCATTGGCACTTAGCACGATCGGTTGGAGGTACGGCATCATTCGACCTTGGATCTCAGCACAATCGCCTAATGCAAATACATTAGCTACTGATGTCTGTAATCGAGCATCCACCTCGATGCCTTTGTTCACGCTCACCCCACAAGCCTTCGCTAACCAAGTGTTAGCACGTAAACCCGCCGCTGAAATCACTACATCGGCTTCGATTGCTTTACCTTTGCTCAAGCTTGCCACCAGCGAATCATCTGAGTGATTGATCGCAACTACCCCAGTCTCCAAGGCAAGTTGAATACCTTGCTGCTTAAGTTGGTTTTCGAGCGGCAATGCGATGAATTCAGGAATCAAGTTAGCGAGCAAACGGGAATTTGGCTCAACCACCGTAACCGCTTTACCACTGGTTGCGAGATCCATGGCGATCTCGACGCCGATCAAACCACCACCCATTACTAGAATTCGTTCCGCACGGCTGATTTGCTCTTCCGCTAATTGATATTCTTGTAGCGAGTTCAGCGTTATCACCTCAGGTGCTGCATCGCCAGATATTGGCGGCACAAAAGCTTTCGCGCCTGTCGCAAACACCAGTTTGGAGTAAGGATAGGTTTGGCCGTTGGCGACCACTTGCTGAGCTTGCACGTCGACATGCTCAATCATGGTATGGGCGAGCAGTTCGATGTTGTGTTCCTGTGCGAACGCCTCACCACTTTTAACTACCAAGTCTTGGGCGGTTTGCTTGTTGCTGAATACATGACTCAAATCAGGCTTGTTGTATTCCGCGCCATCATCAGCAGTAAACACTTGCAGCGGAATATGTGCGTCCATTCGACGCACTGTTTTCACCAATTGGTAAGCCGCAAAGCCGCTACCAATAATCACAATAGGTGCTTGCATATTCGCCCCCTTACCCGTTGTATTCGACAAAGACGTCTTTACCCAAGTGACATTCTGGGCACAAGAAGTAATCTGGCACTTCAGACCATGCCGTACCCGGTTCAACGCCTTGATTAGGCTCGCCTTTAGCTGGGTCGTATACCCAATTACAAACGGTGCAAACCATGCATTGGCAATCTGCAGGATGCGCCTCGGCACTAGGGTTGCTAGGAGCAGCATCTACTACCGCTTGTGTTGCTACTTGTGCAGCGGGTTGTGATTGAACTTGTGGTGCAGACGCAGCAATCGCCGGAGCAAGAACAGGACTAGTCAGGTCATGCTTTGCCCACAATTTCGCGATGTTCTGACCATGTTCGCGACATTCACGCATCGCTTTACCATCTGGTCGCCATTTTGTTTTCAAGCTCACTGCGGTTTCAAAGCCTGCGTCAGTCAATCGAGCATGGATACGATCCACCGCACCACCGTTCCAACCGTAGCTACCGAACGCAGCGGCTTTCTTCGCCTTAAAGCGCAGACCGGTAATTTCTTCTAGCATGCCTGCGATCTTCGGCATCATGACGTTATTCATGGTAGAAGAACCAACCAAGATGCCTTTTGAGCGGAATACGTTGGCGAGAATTTCATTCTTATCATGCTTAGAGACATTAAAGACTTTGACCGCCACGCCAGGGTCGACATCGTGAATGCCTTGCGCAATGGCATCGGCCATCATTCGAGTGTTGTTTGACATTGAATCGTAGAAAATCGTAATGCGATCTTCTTGATAATTGTCTGCCCATGCTAAGTATTGCTCGATGATTTGAACCGGATTATCGCGCCATACAATACCGTGTGACGTGGCGATCATGTCGACAGGCAAATTGAAGCTCAGCACTTCTTTGATTTTAGCGGTTACCAAGCTGCTGAATGGCGTTAAGATGTTTGAGTAGTAACGCAAACACTGTTCCATCAACTCATTTTGATCCACTTCATCATTGAATAAGCGTTCATCGCAGTAGTGCTGACCAAATGCGTCGTTACTGAATAACACTGCATCGCCCGTTAGGTAAGTCATCATACTGTCCGGCCAATGCAGCATCGGCGCTTCCACGAAGACCAATTGCTTACCGTTACCAATATCAATGCTATCGCCCGTTTTTACGGTTTTGAAGTTCCACTCAGGATGGTGATGATGACCCACAATCGAATCAATCGCCGCTTCTGTACAGTAAATTGGCGTGTTCGGAATCTTCTCCATCAATGCCGACAATGCGCCTGAGTGATCTTCTTCAGCATGGTTTACTACGATAAAGTCGATAGACTTAAGGTCGATTTCCATTTCTAAATTTTGGATGAATTGTTGACTGAATCGATGATCGACCGTATCAACCAATACGGTTTTCTCTTCACGAATTAGATAACTGTTGTAGCTGGTACCTTTTGTCATTTTGTATTCTGTACCGTGGAAGTCTTGAACTTCCCAATCGCGTTGACCTACCCAGTGAATGTTGTTTTTTACGTGAATTGTCATAATTACTACCTTGAATGACGGGATAAACAAAAATAATTTCTTCTTGTATTGCACTGGGCGTGCCAACTTTTAATTACTATATATTTCAAAACCTTAATTAAAAATCAACTTTAACAAGTGTCATTTAGACACAGTTGAAAATTGTCATTAAGACACTACAATAGTCATATTGACACAACTGGTATTGGCTATGACTTCTTTAATCGCACAATGGCTACACATCACGCAAGACCTTAACTCGGCGCTCACTCAACAGGCTCGCTTCGATACGTTATTAACCACGATTCGAGATGTATTGAAGTGTGACTCTTCTGCCCTTCTTTTGTATGAAGACCAGCACTTTAAACCTTTAGCGATCAATGGATTGGCGAAAGAAGTGCTTGGACGCCGTTTTTCCATTGAGCAGCACCCAAGATTAGAAGCCATTGCCCGAGCAGGCGATATCGTGCGCTTTCCCTCCGACAGCGACTTACCTGATCCATACGATGGCTTGATTCCAAACCACGATGACAAACTGCATGTCCATTCCTGCATTGGTTTACCTCTGCTGATCGACGATCAACTGATTGGTGCCATTACGATTGACGCCTTCGACCCCAATCAATTTGATGGGCTACGCAACCAAGAGTTACGTTTTGTCAGCGCGTTGGCAGCAGGTGGCCTACACACTGCACTCCTACTAGAACAACTAGAGACACAAGCGAGCCTGCCACGTGACTCTTACGCTGAGAAACGCACCTTGAGCAACGAAATCATTGGCAACTCTCAGGGAATGAAGAATCTTCAAGAGCAGATTGATGCAGTCGCCGATACGGAATTGTCCGTGCTGGTCATGGGCGAAACGGGCGTAGGTAAAGAGTTGGTTGCCAGCGCTATTCACCATCGTTCTAGCCGCTCGAACAATACCTTGGTTTACCTCAACTGTGCAGCGCTGCCCGAATCGGTCGCGGAAAGCGAGTTGTTCGGACATATCAAAGGCGCATTTACGGGCGCAATCAGCAATCGTAAAGGTAAGTTCGAACAAGCCGATGGCGGCACACTATTTTTGGATGAAGTCGGCGAACTGTCGTTAGAGCTGCAAGCCAAGTTACTTCGAGCTCTACAATATGGAGACATTCAACGTGTGGGTGATGACCGCCATATTCGAGTCAACACACGCATCGTCGCCGCCACAAACCGTATATTGCATGAAGAAGTGACTGCTGGTCGCTTCCGAGCCGACTTGTATCATCGTTTAAGTGTCTTCCCGCTTCATGTTCCACCTCTTCGTGAACGTGAAGACGATGTGGTATTACTCGCAGGCTTTTTTGCCGAACGCTTAAGAAGCAAATTGGGATTGAACAGCATTCGTTTGTCCCCCACTTTAGTGCAAGCACTCAAAGACTATTCATGGCCAGGCAACGTGCGAGAGCTTGAGCATGTAATTAAACGTGCCGGTGTTTTGGCAAAAGCACGTACTCACGCCATGGACATTGAGTTGGTTGAGCAAGATTTTGATATTCGAACGCCGAATCAGAACATCAAGAACGTTGAAGAAACGGAGCAAAACTCTCGGCTTGAGCTACCAGAAGGTGGATTAAAGCCTGCCACAGACGCCTTCCAAAAAGCGATGATTGTTCGAGCACTGGAAGAAAACCAAGGCAACTGGGCAGCAACGGCACGTCAGCTTGAATTAGATAACGGTAATTTACACCGGTTAGCAAAACGCCTAGGGATAAAATAGACACTAACGAATATCACCTAATATGGCATATTCATCGCCAAATAATGTGCCTGATGCCCAACCGCGCACTCAGCCCACCATAAGTAGTGAGCTGAGTGCTCAGATAGAATAGCCACCTAAGTTTGACGGTATTTTCTTCTAAATTTTATTGTCTTGAACCACCTCACAGATTTAATAACCCTTAACAATAAACACAATAATAGTTAAGGTATTTTTATGAGCTAGATCTAATAAAATTAAATATATAGTATTTATTTTAAGAATTTAAACTTTCAAAGTTCATCATAATAAATACAACCTCTATATATACACTTTACCTTCAAAAAACATCAAAATATAATCCCTTCGATAAAAACACTTAAATGAATTTAACTGTATAAAAGTGAGGAGAATAAAATATGGGATATGGGGCGACAGTATATTCATTAGATACTGAAAAGGTTTTTAACGTACTAAAGAATGAGCGTAATCCAGAGCTAGAAAAAGCCATCATGGAAAGGTGTCAAGACTCCTTTAAAGTGATTAATGAAATGCTGGAAAGTAGTGGCGAAAGCATCCGAGCTGAAGAGCTTCTTATGCAAATGTTGTCTGAAGAGATAAAATACAGTCACTTAGGTTACGCCTATGCTTACTTGCTTGAAGCTATATGTAAGATAACTGGTTATTACTTATCCAATAACTCTTGGTATCCTTGCGATGTAAACGATTTCTGCGATATTCCATTCACTAATACCGATTATCCTATAAAATTCCCATTCCCTGACGATTTCCCTGTTGTTTTTATGATAAAAAATCAAGATATTCACCAAGATAACGTTGACTTCGGAGGCTTATCAGAGCAACAAATATCTGAAGTCAAGAGCTGGTACACTCATGCAGTCGTAAACAATCGTGACTTGGTATTATTTTATTATTAATTTCAACTATTAATAAATTATCCAATAGTTAAAATAACAATAGAATATTAATAAAACTCTAGCTTATATTAAGATAGAGTTTTATCTATTTAACTGAAATTTTTCTAATTTTAAAAACATTATATTTCACACCTAGTTTATAGACTCTGTGTATAGTGTGTTCAGAGGCAATGTGAACTCATAGGATCAAAATCAAGTTCTAATTTTTAGAAG
Source organism: Vibrio sp. Vb1337 (assembly GCF_033338715.1). Taxonomy (NCBI): domain Bacteria; kingdom Pseudomonadati; phylum Pseudomonadota; class Gammaproteobacteria; order Vibrionales; family Vibrionaceae; genus Vibrio; species Vibrio sp. Vb1337. The sequence goes on from NZ_JAWOTD010000003.1 coordinate 140,509, forward strand.
AAAAACCGATCTGCTTGTGTCAAAATGCGCCATCCCAACCAAAAAGTCTTAATGTAATGAACTACCAAGCTGCTATTTTTGATATGGATGGTTTGCTCCTTGATACTGAGCGCGTCTGTATGCATATTTTCCAAGAAGCATGTGAAGCCCAGAACCTACCCTTCTATAAAGATGTTTACCTTTCAATCATTGGTCGCAATGCAGCGGGCATTGAAGTGATTTTTCGTAAAGCTTATGGGGATGATCTTGACCGCTTACACCAAGAGTGGCGCGACCGTTACGACGCTGTGGTTAAGCACCAAGCGATACCGGTAAAAGAAGGGGTGATTGAGCTGCTTGAGTGGTTGAAAGGCCAAGGGTTGCCAATTGCAGTCGCCACTTCTACAGCAAAAGAAGTGGCACAGAAGAAGTTGGAGTTAGCGGGCCTAAGCAAGTATTTCGACAACTTAACGACAGGCTGTGAAGTGTCACACGGCAAACCTGATCCAGAGATCTACCTGCTTGCAGCAAGTCGTCTAAGCGTAGATCCAACCAAATGTCTCGCCTTTGAAGATTCAAATAATGGCGTACGTGCTGCGGTAGCAGCGAACATGATCACTTATCAAATTCCTGATTTGGTTGAGCCTTGTGACGAAATAAAGCAATTAGGCCATACTGTCGCACCTTCACTGCATGATGTGTTGCACACGTTAAAGCAAACTCGCTAGGCCTACTTGTCGTCTGTTATCTAGAAGCTCAGCAATTTAGCTGAGCTTCTTTCTTGAAACCTCTCCAATACCGTAAAACCAAACAATTCTGCCACCCGTTTAGAGAGATTATTTTCACCTTAACTCTGGCTAATCACGACTTTTGATTTAACTCACGCAATCGCATGAAATAAGGCATTTGAGTGATCAAATAGCGGAACTGACCAGTACAAGCTTGCAACAAAACGTCAATATACCGATTGAAGCACGTTTTTGGAGTGAAAATTGGCTGATAATGAGAACTATTGGATAAGATCAATCCAAGTCAGCCTAAAATACAAAATGGAGAGTGTTATATGTCTTTACGTTTATTAGCAACAACCTTCGCATTAGTAGGAATGAGCTTTGGTGCCCAAGCCAGTGCCGAGTGTGAAGTGTCATTAGATGCTAACGATATGATGCAGTTTTCTACTAAAACATTGAGCGTACCAGCCACTTGTAAAGAGGTAAAACTAACGCTGAATCACACAGGTAAGATGCCAGCGCAATCGATGGGTCACAACGTGGTCATCTCTGACACAGCCAACCTACAAGCAGTCGGTACTGATGGCATGGCAGCTGGAGCAGAAAATAACTACGTAAAACCAAATGATGATCGCGTCTACGCTCACACAAAAGTAATTGGTGGCGGTGAAAGCACCAGCATTACGTTCAGTACTGAGAAAATGAAAGCCGGCGGTGACTATTCATTCTTCTGTTCGTTCCCGGGTCACTGGGCAATCATGCAGGGTAAATTTGAGCTAAAATGAAAGATTTAGCCAAGCCAAAAGAAGACTCATTATAGGGAAGCCAAGGCTTCCCTTTTTGATAGATAAAATAGCAATTGAGAAAGGTCTAACACGTCTGGAAACGTGACCAAGAAACATAGCAAGTATGAAACCCTTGCTCCATTGAGATTAAGTTCTTTTGCGAAAAGTTATGGTTAAAAATCAGATTTTTATTTTGCCTTTCCGAAACACAACTAAATGATAAAAGTCATTTAATACCATGTAACTCTTTCCAGTTTCCTGGATGAACCACATAGCCGAACAGAGCATGCCCACCATAAACCAATTCAGTCCCTTCCGGTATCCACAGCATCTGACCTGGGTGCACAAAATGTGTTTCACCATTTGCGGTCAGCTCGAAACAGCCTTCAATCACGAAAATAACCTCATCATAAAGCACTGTCCAAGCCACTTTAGCGCCTTCCCATTTAGCAAAGCCTACGCCTATGTTTGGTGAAATTTCTGGGCTTAACGCCCTGGCAACATACGCCATTCCTGGCGTATCACCACGAACATTGAAATCTAGACTTTTACTATCAACAAGTTTGACTGGCTTCATAATTCACTCCGGCTTTGCCATTTTGCTAATTGGATACGCGTTTTTACTCCCAAACCTAAAAAAGGCTCTGGCGGATTCAAACAAGGCATTCCTGTCACTTGCTGTATGTCATCCAATGATTTAGATGTCGCACCAACGACATAGTCAGCTAACAGTGTTCCAGAAATGGTTCCCCACGCAGCACCAACACCATTGTCACAAGCGCTGGCATAAACACCTTCATCTAATTGACCGAAAAAGTTAGTAAAGTTACGAGAGATTGCATACACCCCACCCCATGTGTGAGTAAATGGTACGTCGGCCAGCTCGGGATAACGCGCCAGAAAGACCTGACGATGATCGTCGCGAATTTGTTCTCTGACTTTATCGTTCAAGCTTGAGCCATATTTCGGCACGTGTTTGTAAGTATTGCGGATCAAAATACGTCGATCGGCGGTCATACGTAACGTCGTTCCCGCATGATCAGCTGGAGTTAACCCCCAATTCAACTCACCTCCGTATCGTTGCATTTCTGCGTCGGTTAATGGACGCGTCCAGCTTGCAAACGTCATCACTGGAAGTAGTCTGTTTTTAAGATAACCAAACTCCCGAGTAAAAATGCTGGTCCCAAGCAGCAGTTCAGGGGCTTCAACAGAGCCACTATCTCCATGTAATACCCAGCAACCGTTTTCTTTACTGAGCTTGCGGATTGGCGAGTTCTCTAACACCTCGACGTTCTCTGGAAGGCTTTCCCCTAGCCCACGCACCAAAGCAGCAGGTTGCATTAAATAACCACCTGGCGTGTAAATTGCGCGGCTGTAGTAGTTTGTTCCCAAGACTCTCGCCAGCTCACTGCCATTAACATGGAAGTATGGTTCGCCAAGGTCTTTCATTAGGTGCTCAAAGTGATCGAGATACGCTTCACCGCGCGCCCCTACGGCTCCTTGATATTTGCCCTTTGCTGACCACTGACAAGAAATACTGTGCTTCGACACTAAAGTGTTTAGCTGAGCAATCGCAGAACGGTTGAGTGATAATAACTTTTGCTTGTGCTCAGGGTCGGGATGCTCAAGTGAAAACTTATGAGGCAAATCGATAACAAAGCCCGAATTTCTTCCTGAAGCCCCTTGGCCGATACGTTGCGCATCAATCAGTATAATTCGTGCATTAGGCATAAGTTCAGCTATACGTCTTGCCATAGCTAGGCCTGCGAAACCGGCACCTAACACGGCATAGTCAGCACTTTGTTTACCTTTTAACGCCGATTTTTCTGGAATACTTGGCAACGCATGGTACCAACCACACGTCACGTCATCATTGGGTAAATGAATCATCTTTTTTCTCCGCTACGCTGCTGACAGTTTCAATGACAATTGATCTAGCCAAGGGCCGCGTAATGACTGTACTTTTCTTCCTAGCAACGCAAAACCGAGCATTGCTCCTTCTGGTGAATAAAACGCAGCGGTCAATTCATCTGCTTGGTTCTCGATGTACCATTGTCCCTGTTCTTCAGCGGCTACCGGGAAAATCGTGAGTGGAAGAATCGGCGTTTTTACAATCACTGGAGTTGGTGTTAACGAGATAGGGGCGACATCGCCTAGCAAGCTTTTCGCTACAGAAGGGATCATTTGATTAATCGGTGCAATATAGGGCTGCCAACCTTGCTCAGTTTCAACACAGTCACCTAGCGAGTAAATATTCTCATCACTCGTCTGGCCGAATTGATTCACTTTAATGCCACGGCCCACTTCGAGCCCTGCTTGCTCAGCCAGAGAAACATTTGGCTTGAGTCCAACCGCGCTCAGCACTAGATCTGCTTCAATCTGCTTGCCACTGTTTAGATGTAAAACCGCACTAGATTCCGACCTTGGTTCGATTCTGGTGATACTGTCTTGTAGAGCCCATTGCACGCCTCGATCGGCAAGTGCGCTTTGTAATGATTCACCCAACTGTTGCGGGATCAAACGCTCCATTGGCCATTGACCCAACCCGATAACTGTTACTTCATAACCGCTTTCGATCAGATCATTTGCGAACTCACAGCCAATTAAGCCATCACCTAGGATCGCGATGCGCTTTTTGTCTTGCAGCTCCGCTCTGAAACGGCGGTAATCAACTAAGTCGTTCACACTCATAACCCAAGAGCGATCGCCCTCAATTGGGATTTCAATCGGTGATGCACCTGTTGCCAGTACCAAGCGGCTGTAGGCGTATTTACCGATGGAGGTATGTAACGTTGAATTGGCACGATCGATCTGTTCAACACGGGTATGCGGGTAAACTCGGATATTGAGACGGCTTTCCCACTCCAACGCGCTCTCACTTTGTAGCGCGTCGCCGTCTTTATTCATGACCAGTGCATTAGACAATGCTGGTTTGCTGTACAAAGCGCCATCATCAGCGGTAAAGATGGTGATAGCAACCGTCTCGGATTGTGCTCTAAGTGCCGCCGCCAACTGGTAACCACTGTGGCCACTACCGATGATAACGATAGGGTCATTTGAGAATACAGGTTGAGTAACTTCAGATGGAAGAGGCTGAGCCGTATTTGGCTGAACAGACGCTTCTACCGACACCGAAGACACCGCTGCAACCTCTTCTAGTGGCGCATCGTCGGTAATTTCGATCATTTCAAAATCGGCCTTACCCACTAAACAGTCAGGACATAACCAGTCATCCGGTACATCTTCCCATGCTGTTCCTGGTGCAATGCCATCGGATGGCCAACCTTGTGCTTCATCATAGATTAAGCCGCAAATAATACAGAGCCACTTTCTCATCACTTATACTCCAACTACCTTGTTCAGAATTTCCGTGTTTACAAACCGCTGTCAGATTTGTTGTGATTCCATCAACCTCGCCCTAGCTTGTGGTCTGAAATCCAAGCCGGTACGAGGTGATGAAAATACAGTTACACGGTAGCTATACGTTGCTGTCTTGCTGCAAACGAATGGCAATATTGCGTGTCTGGACGTAGCTATAAATCGCTTCTTGTCCTTTTTCTCGCCCAAACCCGGACAAGCCCACGCCACCAAATGGTGTTTCGATGCCACCAGCAAACCATTCATTGATGAACACTTGTCCACCACGCAGTTGCTGTGCCACACGCAATGTTTGGTTTAGGCTTTCACCAAAGACACCAGCGACTAGGCCAAAATCGGTGCCATTCGCGATTTCAACAGCCTCTTGATCGGTTTCAAACGGTGTAATTACCAGTACAGGACCAAACACTTCTTCTTGAGCAATACGCATATCTGGTGAGGCTTCAATCACCGTTGGTGCCACAAAGTAACCCGATAAATCAGGTGCGTAGCCACCCGTTAGGATATTCGCGCCGTCGGCTTTTGCTTGTTCTATCATTTCAAGCACGCGCGCTTGTTGATCAGCCGATACCAAGGGTGTGATGTCCGGCTGGCTTTCGCCTTGACCAATAGTTAGGCTTTTTGCCATTTCCACTACCGCCGCTTTTACTTCTTCATAACGCTCTTTTTGAATCAGCAAACGAGACATTGCCGAGCACACTTGACCAGCGTTAAAGAAAATACCGACCTGGACGCTTTTCAAAAGTGTTTCGAGGCTCACATCTTTCAGTGCGATAGCGGCCGATTTACCACCCAGCTCCATCACAGATGGTGTGGCGCGTTGCGCTGAATCTTGCAGGATGCGTTGGCCAGTTGGAACAGAACCCGTAAAGACAATTTGATCGACCTCTTGGTGCTGCACCAAATGACTGCCAACGACTGAGCCTTTGCCACATAGCAAGTTAATCGTGCCTTTTGGGAAGCCCGCTTTTTCAATCGCTTTAATCAACAACGTCATAGCGAGTGGGGAAATCTCTGGCGATTTGATCACCACTGCGTTACCAGCAGCTAATGCAGGAGCTAATGAGCGTGCACAAATAGAAACTGGGAAATTCCACGGCACAATCTGCACTGACACACCAACCGGCACATATTGGGTGAAATCGACATAATCTTTACCCAACGGAATTGACGAGCCTTCCAGCTTGTCGGCCATGCCAGCGTAGTATTCGAAGTAACGTGCCGATTCTAAAAACTCATCTTTGGCATCTTGCAAAGATTTCCCATTTTCACGGCAGGCAACTAACCCACCTTCATCAACCATTTCACGAATAGCCGCGGCGGCTTTTAACATCCACTCGGTTCTGACGGCTGGACGAACGTCCGAAAGAAGACCTTGATTGACTACTCGACGTGCCGCTGCCATTGCGCGATCTGCATCGATGATAGTGGCTTCTGCAATCGTCGCATACGCTTCGGCTGTTCCAGGGTTCATGACGGTCAGCGCTTGCTCTGAATCGCACCACTCACCATCAATATAATTAAGGTAATGCATCATCTTACTGCTCCAGTGCCGCTTTCACTTGCTTTGCCAACCAGGTTTGGAAGAAATGCGTCGGAACATCCATTTCTGGTGAGAACACACCACCACCAAAGCCAGGTGAGTAACGACCTTCCTGCATGCCCTCGACCGCTCCAATATCTTCGCCGAATACGACTCGCCATGACTCAACGGTAGCAGTACGGCACGCAGCGAACTCATCTTTCGTTGCTTCATCACCCACATAGAAAACACGTAGGTGCTCAACACTCTTATTCGCAGTGATTGGTTCAATCATCATCGCAAAGGCATGATCGGCTTGAATACCAAGCAACACGTTTGGAAAGAGTGCAACGTATTCTGCATGACGCAGTTTATCTTCTGGCCAGCTTGGAAATTTAGGTAAGTGTGTTCCTGCAGTATCAGAGAGGTTGTATGCGAGACTACCTTGGCCAGCAAAACGCTCTGCAAACATGATGTTGTAGTGATCCTCTAGGCGAGAATAACTATTCAAACTCGGATGCACCCAAGGTAAGTGGTAAGCTTCACAGTAGTTTTCTACGGCAAGCTTCCAGTTACTTTTCACTTCTATCTCTAAGTTGCCACCCATGTTCACGCGGCGAAGAAGCCCTAATCCTTCTTCACCTAAGAATTGCTGCCAACGTTGCTCTAGCGGCGCGATATGGTCTTCAAAGCTGTCTGCATTGCCCGATAAGTTGACGAATACCATGTCCATCCAAATGGCTGAACGAAGTGGCTTAAGGCCGTGCTTTTCACACTTAAATCGATCATCTTTATGTTTTGCGATACCACCAATGTGTGGTGTGCCTTTTAGATTGCCGTCAAGATCGTACGTCCATGAATGGTAAGGACAGCGAATCATGCCTTGAACTTCGCCTGCCTCATGAACCAGCTTCATACCACGATGACTACATACGTTGTGGAAAACTTGGACTTCACCTTGGCGATTTCTCATCATGAGTAGTGGAAGATTCATGAAATCAAGTGGCATCACATAACCATTTTTAAGCAGGTCTGATGCAAAACCAATACATACCCAAGTGTTACCAAACACCTGATCACGCTCAAAAGTAAAATACTCTTCGCTGGTGTAGGCCTGATTCGGCATTCCTGTTGCTTCACTGATTGGGTTCAGTACATTATCAACAAGTTCAACAGGAATAATGGTTTGGTTGACATTGCTCATATTCTTATCTCCGAGAGTCGAGTTGCATCCAGTGCGTACAACATCGTGTTGTGTTAGTGGAGATGATTTTGATTAACAACCCGGCAACAAACAAACGACTTTTTCGCCGGGCTTGGATGAGTTTTTGTCATTCATGCATTGATCTCAAACAAAAAATAACCTTTTAATTAACAATAATCTTCTTGTCATGATTAATACTCATTAACCGATGAGTATTAATCAGTTGAAACACAAAAGCCCTCTCTCTACTCTCTTTCAAAAATTAACAATAACGCAACAAACAATAACGCTAAAACAAACGCACTGTGAGGGATGCCTATGAGAGCAACATCTGGGATATTGAAAGGACTCAATCCGACTGTGACAATCGCATCAAAGATCGTCGTTATCGGTTTTGTACTTTTCTGCGCCATTCTCGCCAATCAAGCGGGCCAATACTTCGAAACGATTTCCGGTATTTTGCTACAGAATATGAAGTGGTTTTACATCGGACTTGTTTCACTCGTTGTCGGTTTTCTTCTTTACCTTATGGTTAGTCGATATGGGCATATTCGTTTGAGTAAAGATGACGAAAAACCAGAGTTTAGTTATTTGTCTTGGGTATCCATGCTTTTTTCCGGAGGCATGGGGATAGGCTTAATTTTCTGGTCGGTCGCCGAACCGATGTGGCATTACGCTGACAACCCATTTACTCAAGGCCTGACCAATGAAGCCGCAACAACATCAATGAAACTGACATTCTTTCACTGGGGTCTACATCCTTGGTCTGTCTTTATCATTGTTGCACTCGCATTAGCTTACTTTTCCTACCGTAAAGATCTGCCTTTTACCCTACGCTCTATCTTGTACCCTTTGATTGGTGATCGTATTTATGGGCCTATCGGACACACGGTTGATATCCTAACAGTCGCGGTGACTGCTTTCGGTATCTCTCAAACCTTGGGGATGGGAGTTATCCAAATAAACTCTGGTTTGAATCAAGCCTTTGGTCTAGATATTAGTTTGGGGATTCAACTCTTTATTATCGTTTCCCTTTGTACTTGTGCGGTTGCGTCGGTGCTATCTGGTGTAGGAAAAGGTATTCGCCGTTTATCAGAATGGAACATGCTGCTCTCACTCGCACTCGTGCTAGTCGTACTTTACATTGGTCCAACTCGCTATATCTTAAATACGCTACTCGAAAGTACGGGGCTTTATGCACAAAACATTGTCGGTATGAGCTTATGGAGCGATGCACAGAATGACTCTGGCTGGCAAAACTGGTGGACGGCTTATTACTGGCCTTGGTGGATGACTTGGGCACCTTTCGTTGGCATGTTTGTGGCTCGTATCTCTAAAGGACGCACAATACGTGAACTTATCGGTGGCGCATTAATCGTACCTACGCTAATCACGTTTTTATGGATTTCAGTATTTGGTGGTGCAGCGTTGAAGGTAGAGCAAGACGCTCGTTTTGCTCATCAAGAGCAAGTCACTGCGGCACAAGAAGCCAAACAAATACCACCTGCGGATTTTTCTGGCGGCCCGATTCTTGAAGCGACTAAAGCCGATACGACGCGCGCTTTGTTTACGCTATTCGACAATCTAGATACAGGTATGTTTGGTAAACTCCTTAGCGTGCTTGCGTGTCTATTGCTCGGTACTTATTTCATTACCTCCGCAGACTCGGGTACCTTGGTTCTATGTACCCTCGATGCCGCTGGGCACAGTGAGCCTCCTACCTCTATACGCGTATTGTGGGGGATCATGATCGCCGCCATTGCGGGAGTGCTTCTATACGCCGGAGGGTTAAAAGCAATGCAAACGGCCTCCATTATTGCCGGTTTCCCTATCGCGATTTTTATCGCGGTGATGAGCTTAACGCTGTTCCATAGTATTCGACGCGAACCTAAGCCATGGGCAATGCTTCCTGAGCATGTTCACCCAGAGCAAGAGAAACTTGATGGTCCTGTTGAACCGCTTGTTGAAAGCAAAACTGTGGCTTCCGAGCCTATCGCTTCAACATCCTCGCTGAAAGATGATTCCACACTCAATCAAGGACCAGCACTCACTTAGTGCGTCGTTTCATAAATCAATAAAAACAAAGCGGGAACTAGTACTCCCGCTTTTTTAACATGACCAAACTCTGTTATTTTCTCTGCTTACTGATTTAGGCTAAACCTCGATCACCTACCTCATCTGGCAACTGTTGCAAAAGCCACTCTCTAAAACGCTTGACGCTTGCTGGGATTAAACCTCTATTTTTAGGTTCAAGCATAGAGAAATTGGAAGGTGTTGAAAGCACGTGTTCGACTGGCCTAACCAAAGCACCGCTTTGTAAATAGTCGTCCACTAATGACCCCCAGGCTAACGCGATGCCCTGACCATTAATTGCCGCTTGTAACAGCATTGGATAGTTATTGATGTTCATGCGATTACGAGGCGAAATATTTGGCAATCCTACACTCGCAAACCACTGCTCCCAATTCACCCAATCTCTTTGAGACTCTTCCAGATAGAGTAACGTTTTATTGAAGATTTCTTCTGGCTCACTAGGCTGGCCGATTTTCTCTAAATAAAGCGGGCTACACACAGGGAATACCTCTTCTGAAAATAGCGTTGTCACGTCCATTTCCGCAGGTGGAGTGCGACAATAAAACAAGGCTATATCGCAATCTAATCGGCGTAAGTCCAACACATTATCTGAGGCCAATATTCTTATATCGATGTCATCATGTTCATTTTGAAATTGAGCAACCTTAGGCAACAACCACAAGGCTGCCATTGCATTTGTCGTCGCAACCGTGATCTTTTGTTCGCCCTGCCACTTCTTCACTTCACCCGTGATTTGAGCAATATCGAGCAAAGATTGGCTGACAGCTTGATAATATTGAAGACCTGTAGGCGTTAAATTAATGCTTCGATTGGCTCGCGTGAACATAGCCTTGCCTAAGTATTCTTCTAATTGTCTAATTTGGCGACTGATAGCACCTTGGGTCACGTTTAGCTCGTCAGCGGCTAACGTAAAACTCAAGTGCCGCGCCGACGCTTCAAACGCAACGAGGCTATTTAAAGGTGGGAGAGGTTTGATTTTCATGTATCTTCCAGTAAGGCAGTATTGTAATTATTTTTATTCCCGGCAATCTTATGTTGCACGTGGATAATGCCATTCTGGACAACACCTCAAAAACGACAATTTATAAATGATAAAAAATAGAGATGAATCATAAATTGTTGTGAGAGAGACTGCCGTATACAGTTTCGTGGCTACAACAAGCACAAAAAGAGGAGCAGTTACTCCTCTTTTGCCTAGCCTTTTGCTCACTTTGTACGAGTTAGCCCATTTACCCTATTGCCAGTTTAGTACTCGCGTAACGCGCTTTTTTCTTTCTTGGACTGGCTAAGAAGTACGCTAATGTAAGAGGCCCTAATCGTCCCATAAACATCATGAAGATGATCACTAACTCACCTGGTTCGGACAAACTGCCCGTTAAGCCTCGCGATAACCCAACCGTACCCAGTGCCGAGACCGCTTCGAACATAATATCTAACATAGACGCTTTCTCTGTCAGTAACAGCGTGAATATGGCAAACCAAGTCACCCCCACCGAGATCAGAGTCAGCGCCAATGCCTTGCTGATGGTCTCTTTGGGAATCTCGCGTTGAAATGCATAGGTTGCTTCATCGCGACGCAAATAGCTGTAAGTTGCCAAGACCAATACCATAAATGTCACAACTTTAATGCCACTTGCCGTACTCAATGAACCACCGCCGATAAACATCAACACCAGAATGATCGCCGTTGTGGCATCTTCCAACTGATCGATAGCTAAAGTGTTGAACCCTGCCGTTCTTGGCGTCACCGCTTGAAACCACGATGCCCACCATTTCCCTGCTTCGCTCAACGGGGCAAGCGTGTTGGGGTTGTCATATTCAATCAGATAAATCGCGATAAGTGCCACCACGTTAATGATCATCGTGCCTAAGATCATCATTCGACTGTAAACGGTGAGTCGATGCCAACGGCGATTGCGTTTTAAGTCAATCCAAACCGAGAAGCCTAAACCACCAATAATGAACAAACTGGTAATGGTGAAGTTAACGACCGGGTCGTCCACGTAAGGCATTAAGCTATCGGCACTCAACGCAAAACCTGCATTGTTAAACGCACTGATGGTGTAGAAGAAACCATGGAACAAACTGGTTTCCCAGCCCAGCTCTTCACTCCAATAAACGCTCAAAATAGTGAAACCAATAAGTTCAACGAGCAGAGCGAACATCAATACAGATTTAGCAGTGGCAATGAGTGTCGACGAGTCAGTTTGGTTGAACGCCTCTCTCGCGACGGCTCGCTCCAAAAAGCCAATTTTTCCGCCCAGAGCCAGCAAGGTCACGATGGCAAACGTCATCAAACCTAGGCCACCACATTGAATCAGGAAAGCAATAACCACTTGCCCAAAAGGCGTAAACGCCGTGCCCGTGTCCACCACAACTAATCCCGTCACCGTAATGGCCGATGTCGCAGTAAACAGGCTTTGAATCCAAGTGATGGGCTCTGTGGTGGCAATCGGCAGTTTGAGTAAGATCGTGCCGAGCATGATCAAGCACGCAAAGCTGAGGCTAAGTATCAGCGGCGGTGCGCCCAACAATTTTTTGCCCGCTTTGGGTTTTCGCTCGATCGGGATAATAGAGGGATGCCACAAAACCATGTTACACCAACCTTGGAGCGACGTATTTCAGCTCAGCGCGACTACCACAAAGCAACAGCGTGTCGAACTCATTAAGCACAAACTCATCATTGATATTGGTGTAGACGGCTTCTTCGCGCTTCACCAAGATAGGCTGAATGTTGTAACTGCCTCGGCTGATCAACTTAGAAAGCGGTGTATCGTGCAGATTGGATTTAACGTGGATTTCCACCACATACAAACCATGACCCATTTCCAAATAGTTGTTCACCATCGGATAGTTGAGTGCCTGCGCGACTCTTACGCCCATCTCCTCTTCCGGATGAATAATGCGTTGTACACCAAGCTTAGACACGATGGTGTGGTGCGCTTTGGTGCTCGCTTTGACCCAAATGGATTTCACACCCAGATTTTTCAGCGCCAGCGTACACAACAAACTGGCTTGCATGTCTTCGCCAATCGCCACCAACACCACATCACTGTTCGCTAACGCTAATTCTCTGAGTGCACCTTCGTCTGTTGCGTCACATATGACCGCTTGCGTTAACTCCTCGACGTATTTTTCGACGATTTTCGGGTCGCTATCCACCCCCGTTACGGTGTGTCCAAGATGAATAAGTTCTAAGCTGGCGGCAACGCCAAATCGCCCTAGACCAATTACTGTAAAGTGAGCCATATCAATACCTAACTGTGTTTTATGTATAGAAAATGCTAATGCGTTAAGGGCTAGACTGATTTTCCGTCACGGAAAATAGGCAACACGAATCCTGTTCGAGTGCCGATAACCAGCACTAAACCTTGGCATTAACGTTGATTAAATTTGGAATTTAGTGGTGCTTGGACGCCTCTAGCACTAAACGATAACCCAGCCCCGGCTCGGTTTTTAAGAGCCGCTGTTCGTCAGCACTATCGTTCAGTTTTTTGCGTAGTTGACTCACTAACACGCGTAAGTAGTGAGTATCTTCGACATGACTTTTTCCCCAAATCACCGCTAGCAAATGAGTTTGCTCAATGAGTTTTCCCGGTTTGAGAATCAACTGTTCAATGAATGAAAACTCTTTCTTGGTGAGTGGAATTTCCCTCTGATCTAACCAAAATTGGTGAGTACTTTTGATGATTTTGACTCGGCCAGCCACCAGCTCATCAGCGATGGATTGCTCATCCACCAAATCTCGAACCAACACTTTGATGCGCGCGATGAGCTCTTTTACGCCAAAAGGCTTGCTCAAGTAATCATTTGCGCCCGCTTCTAAAAGGCGGATTTTTTCCTCTTCTTGATCGCGAGCTGTCAGCACTAGCACTGGCGTTTTATACGTCTGACGAAGCGTAGTGAGAAACTCCGCCCCATCGCCGTCGGGCAAGCCTAAATCTAGCAGAATGACGTGCGGCGAATACGCTTCGAAACACGCTTTGGCTTCTGCAATGGTACTCGCGCCAATGTAATCAAACCCTTCAGCAGACAGCGAAATTCGAATAAAGGTATGAATGCGAGGCTCATCGTCCACGACTAAAACTTTGTAACTCACGCCTGCTCTGCTCCTTGATTGAGTGGAAGTCGAATGCGGATCAGCGTCCCTTCTGATACTGGCATAGATTGAATATATCCTCGGTGTGCGGTGATGATGCCTTTGGCAACCGCGAGTCCCATTCCGGTGCCTGAATCGGCCGATTTGTTGTTCACACCGGAATAGAAAAGGTTGAATATTTTTTCCGCATCTTCAGCTTTGATGCCAATCCCGATGTCCCGAACATCAATCACGCACGACGAACCCTGCTTAGAAAGAGAAACCTCAACAGATTCATTCTCTGGTGAAAATCGCATGGCATTATCCAACACATTAAAAATAGCTTGTTCGATGAGCGAACGACTTACGGATAAATAACCAACGGAATCATCCATATTCATGGACACTTTCTCGGTGTAATTCGGCAAACGAGAAACCGCATCCCGCACAATATCTGCAATCAGCTCATCTTTTTTGGTAATTTTTAATGTGCCATGCTGGAGCTTAGTCGCCTGTAAAAGGTTCTCGATATATTGGTGCAAACGGTGGCTTTCTGAAGTCGCACTGTCGAGCAATTCTTTGCGCTCTAAGTCATTGAGCTTGGGCATGTACTCGTTGAGTGTGGTCAATGTTCCAATAATGGTTGCCAGCGGCGTGCGTAGGTCATGGGACACCGATAGCAGGATGCTGTTTTGCAGCTTGGTTTGTTTTAACTCGCCCTGCTGGCGACGATAAAGATCCGCAAAGGTGCTGGTGATCAATGCCACCACCATAAACACGACTAAATTAAAAATGTCTTCCGGACGAAACATCTGCAAAGAGTAACGAGGCGTCGTGAAAAAGAAGTTGAAGCTCAACGCTTCGATCACCGCCGCCGCATAAGCGAATCGCGAGTTGCATTGAAACGCCACCACCACGACCGCTAACTGTAAAATCAGCAGGACTGCGGCTGTAGAGCCAAACAGTTGGTCTAACAACCATGAGACGACAACCGCGCCAACAATCACGGTAGTAGAAAAGAGAAAGGTGTTATCTCGCCATTGAACAAACATAAAATACATCAACCAAAATTCGATGTAGAAAACTTTAGCAAAAGCCCATTCGGAGTTCGCGTAAAAAAAGCGTAAAAAATTCAATAACGACAGTGAGTTATAAACATAATCATCATTAAGTTGGCCTAACTCAATGAATAATCACAAGTTAACGTTGCCCATTAACGCCTACTTACTCGGTATAAACGACAGACACAAAAAAGAGGAGCATTTGCTCCTCTTTCGTGTAGCGTCATATTAGATGACTTGCAGTTTAGCATCACCTTGCTCAGACAAAAATCCGCCGGTTTGATGCTTCCACAACTGAGCGTAAACACCACCCAATTGCAGCAGCTCGTAATGCGAGCCTTGCTCAATGATTTTGCCGTCATCCATTACAATCAAACGATCCATCGCGGCAATCGTTGATAAACGGTGAGCAATCGCAATCACTGTTTTTCCTTCCATCAGAACTTCAAGGTTTTCTTGAATTGCCGATTCTACTTCTGAATCAAGTGCAGACGTTGCTTCATCCATGATCAAAATTGGCGCGTTTTTCAGCAGAACGCGAGCAATCGCCACACGTTGACGCTGACCACCAGACAGCTTCACACCGCGTTCACCCACTTCAACGTCATAGCCAACGTTACCTTGCTCGTCTCGTAGAGATTGAATGAAATCATGAGCATGTGCTTTCTCAGCAGCTGCGATAACGGCATCCATTGAAGCATCTGGATCACCGTAAAGAATGTTCTCTTTAATTGAACGATGCAGCAAAGAGGTGTCTTGCGTGATCATACCGATGTGTTGGCGAAGAGACTCTTGTTCAACTTGAGAAATGTCCTGTCCATCAATACAAATCTTACCCGTATTCACATCGTAAAAACGCAGCAACAAGTTAACCAACGTGGATTTACCTGCCCCAGAGCGACCGACAATGCCGACTTTTTCGTCCGGTTTAATGGTCAGATTCAAGTTCTCAAATACTGCCTTTTCATCACTGTAGTTAAAACCTACGTGATCAAAGCAGATCTCACCTTGGGAGATTTGCAAAGGCTTAGCATTTGGTACATCTTTCACTTCAACATCGTTTGAAATCGTATTGATGCCGTCCACTACCGTGCCAATGTTTTCAAACAGCGCGCTAACTTCCCACATGATCCACTTCGACATACCTTGTACGCGCAATGCAATACTGATGGCAATCGCAATAGCACCAATTGTTACAGCGTGATCTAGCCATAGATAAACCGAAATGGCACTAATAGACATCAGCAGCAAATAGTTGATGGCATCCACACTAAACAGTAAACAAGTCACCATGCGCATTTGGCGGTAAACCGTCACCAAAAATTGCTTCATGCTGCTTTCTGCGTATTCCAACTCTCGTTGCGAGTGCGCGAATAGCTTTACGGTAGATATGTTGGTGTAAGAATCGACAATGCGCCCAGTCATTACAGAACGAGCATCCGCTTGCTCCGTCGCTACTTGTTTCATTTTAGGGATAAAGTAGAACTGGATAACCGCGTACATTCCTATCCAAATCACAATAGGTAGCATTAGCAAACCATCGGCTTCGCCCATCATCCAAAGCATCGAAAGAAAATAAACGCTGATATAAACCAGTACATCCACCAGCTTCATGACCGTTTCTCGTACCGCTAACGCACTTTGCATCACTTTGGTCGCAACTCGGCCTGCAAAGTCACGCTGGAAAAATCCAACCGCTTGTTTTAGCAAGTAACGGTGAATCAACCAACGGATAGACATCGGGTAGTTACCCAATAACGTTTGGTGCATCACCATTGAGTGGACAAAACCGAGAGCTGGCATCACAACCGCCACTAAGAACAGCATCATTAGCATGCGCTCACCCTGGTCTTGCCAGAATGTTGCGCGATCTTGATTAGAGAGAATATCGACGAGCTCGCCCATATAACGCAACAGCGTCACCTCAGTAATGGCAATAAGCGCACTGAACACAGCCATAACGAGTAAAGGGGCTTCAAAGCCACGAGTGTAAAAACGACAAAAGCCAAATAGCGTCTTCGGTGGCTTTTCGGTTTCCATCTGGGGAAAGGGTTGGGTCAGCTTTTCAAACCAATTGAACATAACAATGACTTTAGGTACCGCGAATGAATTTGCGAACGTTTTACTATCTTTTGATACAAAAGTCAGTAAAATACCGAAACAAAAGCTCAAATGATAATAATTACAATTAAGCTTAGCGTTAATCATAATTATCGGGAATAGATTTATGCAAAAGAATAACTCACTGACCATCGCTATCCGCAACGCGTTGGTTTGTGCTTTAGCACCTACAGCAGTGGTTGCATTCACAGCACAAGCTCAAGAAGACGTCGTACAAGATGACGTGATTGCCATGGAGACCATAACGGTCACCGCGCAAGCACTTAAAGTAGAAACCCCGGCAGCAGAAACGCCGCGCAGCGTATCTATCATTTCTGAAGATGAACTTCGTGTTCGTGCACCGAAAAAGCTAGATGAAGCATTACGCTACACGTCTGGTGTAACCGCTCAGCCTTATGGCGCAGACAACGACACTGATTGGTTCAAAGTTCGTGGATTTGATGCAGCGACTTACCTAAACGGCAACCGCCTATTCCGCGATGGTTACTACACATGGTTGGTCGAACCTTACGGCCTAGAAAGTGTAGAAGTCGTTAAAGGTCCATCGGCTATTCTGTTTGGTGAATCGGCACCAGGCGGTATCGTGAATGCTGTTCAGAAAAAACCAACGTTTACGCCTCAAGGCGAAGTAAAAGTCGAAGTTGGCAACAACCAACACCAATCCGTAGGTTTTGACATTGCTGACGAAGCAAACGACGCAGGCACTGTGCGCTATCGTTTGGTTGGCTTGATAACAAGCCAAGATGGTGAACTGGACGGCACAAATAACGAGCGTTTCTACCTAGCGCCAAGTGTCGAGTTCGACATTTCTGACCGTACAATGCTGACCGTTTTGGCAACTTACCTTCATGATGACGGTGTACCAACTAACCCATTCTTCCCGGCAGCAGGTACTCTGATTGGTTCTAACTTTGGCAAAATCGATCCTTCGACTAACCTTGGTCAGCCAAACTACGATAAATACGAACGCACGCAGTTTTCTCTAGGTTACTTACTAGAGCACGACATCAATGACACGTGGTCACTCTCGCAAAACCTCAACTACGGTTCGAATGAGTTGTACTTGCGCAGCTCTTACGCGTTCTCAAACAACGATCCAGCGAAAGAAGAGTTAACGCAAGGCATCGTATTCCGTGACGGAAAAAACCAGAGCATCACGTTCGATAACAATGCTGTCGGCAACTGGATGACAGACAACGCAGAGCACACAGTGCTTATCGGTATGGATCTGCAATTCCACAAAACCGATGGCGACGAGCAGGACAACTATGCATTTGGCACCATCAATCCGTGGAACCCAGTTTACGGCAACTTCACCCCTCTTGATCCTGCCAACAACGTGAAACGTGAGATTGAGAAATCTCAAGCAAGTCTCTATTCACAATACCAATTGAAACTGCATGAACAGTGGATTGGTAACATCGGTGCTCGTTACGACTGGGTGAAAACAGAAAACTCTGGCAAAGGCGCTACCGTTGATCAAAGTGAATCTCGTGATGATGGTCAGCTATCTCTAAGTGCGGGTGTGATGTACCTTGCAAACAATGGCCTGTCACCTTACGCAAACTACTCTCAGTCGTTTGAAGTGATCAGCACTATTGATACGGCAACCAATGAACTTTACAAACCGCTGGAAGGCGAGCAAGTAGAAGTGGGGGTGAAGTATGAGCCAAGCTTTATGGATGGCTTTATCAACCTTGCATGGTTCGACATCACGCAAAAGAATGCATTGGTCACAAACCCATCAACATGGATTGCGACACAAACAGGTGAAGTGACATCTCAAGGTGTTGAGCTAGAAAGCACGGCGCAGCTAACCGACGATCTAAAACTGATGGCAAGCTACACCTACACTAAAGCGAAAACAGATGAGAGCTTTGGCCAAGGTAAAAAACAAGCCGCACTTATTCCTGAGCACCAAGCTTCTGCATGGGTAGACTACAGCGCCTACAGCCTGATTCCAGGCCTCAATATCGGTACTGGTGTGCGCTACGTAGGTGAGTCAAAAGATAACCCTAAGAGCTCGAACCTAACGGTTCCTTCAGTCACTCTTTGGGATGCGTCAGTCACTTACGACATCACTTCACAGTGGCAAGCACAGCTAAACGTGAACAACATCCTAGATAAAGAGTTTGTTTCAGGTTGCGATTACTGGTGTTACTACGGCCAGTCTCGCTCTGTTATGCTAAACGCAAACTACCGCTGGTAATTGTACTTCTACTCCCCTCTATTGAGGGGAGTTTTCTCCTAAGAGCCATCCATGTTTCAACTGTCTAATATTGAGATCGTGCGAGGTGGACGTCAGATCCTCGGCATCGACCAACTTAACATCCCAACGAATGAACTGACTGTCGTTTTGGGCCATAACGGTTCAGGTAAGTCGACACTGGTGAACCTGCTTTCTGGTCAAATGTCGCCAGATAAAGGTACGGTAACACTAAACGATACTTCCCTTTCATCACTTAAAACCAAAGAGTTGGCAAAACAGATCGCCTATTTGCCACAAAAGCTGCCCTCTTCGGCTGGTTTAACGGTAGAAGAGCTAGTGCGCTTAGGTCGCTTTCCGTGGCGTGGGGCACTTGGTCGTTGGAAAACCGAAGACAAACAGATCATCACGCAGGCTATGGAACGAACAGGGGTTACACCTTTTGCTCAAGCTTTGGCGGATGACTTATCGGGCGGTGAGCGCCAACGTGCTTGGGTGTCTATGCTACTGGCTCAACAATCGCCAATTTTAATTCTCGATGAGCCAACCTCGGCGCTCGATGTTCACCATCA
The DNA here is from genome assembly GCF_033338715.1 of Vibrio sp. Vb1337. Taxonomy (NCBI): domain Bacteria; kingdom Pseudomonadati; phylum Pseudomonadota; class Gammaproteobacteria; order Vibrionales; family Vibrionaceae; genus Vibrio; species Vibrio sp. Vb1337. The sequence goes on from NZ_JAWOTD010000003.1 coordinate 160,240, forward strand.
GTTTCAACTAATGGCGCTGCTGGCAGAACTGAATCGAACCGAGAATGTAGGCATTATCGTGATCCTGCACGATCTGAACTTAGCACTGCGCTACGCCACCCACATTGTTGCGCTCAAAAAAGGTAAGATTGCCTTTGAAGGCAACGCCGACATGTTGTTAGACGAGGCACGCCTTTCTAAACTATATGAGTCACCAATTAAGCTGATTGAACACCCAAGCCCGGCTAACACATTAGCGAGCCAAAAGGTGGCTGTTGTATGCGCATAATAGCTCGTTTACTTACTGTGGTTACACAATCTGCTTTTCTCCTCGTATTTTTTATGACCAATGCACATGCAGTCATCACCGTTACCGATGAATATGGTGAGCATAGTTTTGAGCATGCGCCTCAACGCGTTGTTGCCTTAAACTGGGACATCTTAGAACAAGTTTTGGCGCTAAACGTAGAACCAATCGCAGCCCCAAATTTACCAGGCTACCGCCAATGGGTCGTCAATCCAACCGCACCAGAGTCAATTGAAGATATTGGGACCCGAGCAGAACCCAACTTAGAAAAAATAGCCAGTTTGAAACCAGATGTCATCCTTGCTGCGTCTCCACAGCAAGACTTGATTCCGTTACTCAAACAAATTGCTCCGGTAATCTATTTACCTAATTTTTCTGAAAATGAGGCCGCAGCTGAAACGGCCATTCGTCACTTTCGTACGCTCGGCAAGCTATTCAATAAAGAGGCACTTGCTGAACAGAAATTGGCAAAATTAGATGCTTCATTTGCGCAGATGCGCCAGCGAATTCGCCATTATTACTCTGCTCCACTCAGCGTTCTTGTGATGCGATTTTCAACCCCGAATACTGTATTACTTGCAACCGAAAACTCCACCACTGACTACGTGGTTAGAAAACTGGGATTACAGGCTCCAATTAAAGAGGACCCACGTGCGTGGGGAGTAAAGCAAGATCGAATCAATCGACTTCAGAGCCTTCAAAACAGCTACGTTCTCTACGTACAACCTTTCCCAGAAGAACGAAAACTGAAAGAGTCGCCACTTTGGCAAGCGATGCCGTTTGTGAAAAAGCAGCGGGTAAATTCAGTCAGAGCAGTGTGGGCGTATGGCGGTGCCATGTCTTTGCAATACACCGCTGAAGCGATTACCGACAGTCTAATAGAGTTGGCACCAGAACAATGAGAACGAAACATTATATTGGTTATCTGGCGCTGATTACGTTACTTAGCGTCTTTAGCCTACAAATTGATACTAATTTATCACTTTTCGAACAATGGCAATTATTAACAAAACCAGAGGTAGCAACCGAGTTTCGTGACGTATTCTTTACGCAAGCGCAGCTTCCTAGGTTAAGTATGACCCTGCTTGTTGGTGCCATGCTTGGTCTCACCGGCAGCTTAATGCAGCAATTAACGCAGAATAACCTCACCTCGCCGTTGACTCTTGGCACCTCTTCTGGTGCTTGGCTTGCATTAGTCGTGGTAAACATTTGGTTCGTCGATTGGGTCGCCGATTACTCTGCATTAGCCGCAATGGTTGGGGCTTTAGTGGCGTTTGGCCTGATCGTATCAATTGCCGGTGTGCGTAATATGACAGGTTTGCCGTTGGTCGTTTCGGGGATGGTGATCAATATCTTGCTCGGTTCTATCGCCACAGCCATTATTATTTTAAACGCCCAGTTCGCACAGAATATTTTTATGTGGGGAGCCGGAGACCTTTCTCAATACAGCTGGGATTGGTTTGAGTGGTTATTGCCTCGCTGCGCTATCGCAATCGTAATTTTGATCGTCGCACCACGTATTCTGACCTTAATGAAACTAGGACAAGAAGGCGCAGCAGCCCGAGGCTTAGCGGTATTACCCGCGTTTGGTGCGTTAATGGTGATGGGTATTTGGCTGGTATCTGCCTCAATCACCGCAGTTGGCATTATCAGCTTCATCGGATTACTGACACCCAATATTGCCAGAGCGATGGGGGCAAGAACACCGCGCGACGAATTGATCAGCAGCATGCTTTTGGGCGCAATGCTACTAATCATCACAGACTCTGCCGCTATCTCGCTGAGCTTATGGTTAGAGGAAACCATTCCTAGCGGCGTAGCGGCTGCAGCTATTGGCGCTCCCGCTTTAATTTGGTTTACTCGTAAAAAGCTGACGGCAACCGATCAACTTAACCTTTCAATGAGCCAAGGAAAAACGGCGCTTTCTAAACGCGCGGTATGCAGCATTGCGCTATTCAGTCTGGTTGGGATTCTAGCTTACTCATTCGTTACCCATGGTATAAACGGAATTCAATGGTCTGTGCCAGGTGAGTTCCAATGGCAATTGCGTTGGCCGCGAATGTTAACCGCACTTTCTGTCGGTATTGCGCTATCCGTTGCCGGAATCATTTTGCAACGCATTGTTTATAACCCTCTGGCAAGTCCCGATATTCTCGGTGTGTCTTCCGGAGCCACGTTTGCCATTATTACGACAGGAGTCATCGCTGGGTCGCTTCTCTCCGCATTTAGCTGGGGTATCGCTTTTTTCGGAAGTATGTCCGTATTGATGTTATTGCTGATTATCGGAAAACGAAGCCATTTTAATCCATCTAACTTCGTGTTGTCCGGCATCGCACTAACGGCACTATTAGAAGCCCTCGTTCAATTTTCGCTAGCTCAAGGCTCAGGTGACAGTTACAAAATTTTATTGTGGCTAACTGGTTCTATTTATCGAGTCACAGCCGACACCGCACTGATGCTATGTTTGGCCATAATAGCTCTGCTTGCCGCTGTATTCTCGATTTCTCGTTGGCTAACACTAATTTCCATCGGGCGACAATTCTCAAATGCACGAGGGCTTAACCCTACCGTAGCCAATACGCTTATGCTCACCATCGTTGCTTTGTTATGCGCCTTTTCTACCGCTACAGTTGGTCCAATATCTTTTGTTGGCTTGGTCGCTCCCCATATGGCGATGATGTTAGGAGCAAGAAAAGTGAAAGAGCAACTGTGTGTCGGTGCCTTAATTGGCGCAACCCTAATGTTGTGGGCAGATTGGCTAGGACAAATCGCTATTTATCCAAGTCAGGTCGCAGCTGGCACGTTGGTCGCTATTATAGGCAGCACTTACTTCCTATTTTTAATGCTGAAGAGTAAATTCAGCTAAGTTGGGAATATTGTTACAGCCTAAAAATACGCTAAGAAAAACAAACCCCGCTATTTTGATAGCGGGGTTTGAAATTAAAGGCGAAGTACGATGCTCTATTCTTCTCGCACTACAGGAAAACGTTGCTCATAAAGTTCCATAAAGTCCTTACGAATTAAGTGCTCTAAGTGGTTCGCTTTATCGGTTGGGCAGAAAATCATCACGTGCAGAATTTGTTCACCATTAATGTTACTAGAAATATGCATATGTGGCTCAGAACCAGGAAGGTCAACACCGGCATGTTTTTCAATCATCGCATTGTAACGATGTGCAACATCAGCAAAGTAACTGCAATGTTCTTCAATTTTATCAGTTAAAATCGGTAGCAGTGGATACAAATTGACGAAGTCTTTCACCACTACAGAAAAGTTGTGGTAAACGTACCGCTTCATGAAGTTGAGGTTCTTTACTGGATAGGTAAAGAACATACTATTAGGCAATGTCGCTGTTTTGCCGGTGTAATGATATTGCCCATGATGCAGGTCGATCTCTTGAATCACCGTCGCCATCATATTGTGCTCAATCACTTCACCGCATAACTTCCCGACCTCAATCCAGTCCCCAACGCGAAAAGAACGTGAACTTGCTCTTTGAATCGAACCCGTAAAACACAAAATGATTTCTTTGGATGCCACTACAATGGCAACGGCAATCGCCGTTACACTCAGAGCAAACTCGTTAATTTCTGATTGCCATAAAATAAATAAAATCAGTAATGTAACAGCAAAGGTGCCATTTTTAGTTCTGGACATCCAACTACGCTGATCTTCTGAGAGAAAAGCGTGATCACCACGAATCATCGATAAAATTGCACGACGAATTAACCACATAATCGCAAAGATCAGTGCGGTAAAAATCAATTTATGAGTGAGAAGAAAATCGACAACTAACTGCACTTTCTCCATTCCACGGCTCCCTCGAATAAAAATACGGCCCAGTAAAAGCTAACGATAACAAATTATTTTGTCTGTTGTCCGTGCTCACTCAAGTCTTTTTGAAATTACTCCTCTCTGAAGGCGCGATTCATGCTTTCTGTAATTGGCTTTATTAGGTAGCTCAATGGCGTTCGTGGCTCAGATAAAATAAGCACTTCGGCATTCATACCTGAGGTTAAACGATGTTTTGTCACATCTTCCGGTGAAATTGCAATTCTAGCGAGATAAAAATCTTCTTGGTTTTCTTGCGAGAGCTTATCGGCAGAAATCGTCAGCACTGTACCGTCTAAAGGTGCCAACGTCCGTGCATTCAGAGCGGTCAGACGAACATGCGCTTGCTGGCCTGGATTCACTAAATCAATATCCTGAGGATTAACACGAGCCTCGACTAACAACTTATCGTCTTGCGGGACCAGTTCTAGTAACGTTTCACCCGAGCCAATCACACCTTTTTCGGTAAACACTTGCATGTTGACTACGCGACCAGAAATAGGTGCGTTGATCGTTGTTCTTGCGACAATATCTTGAGCGGAGCGATATTCTTCCCGAATTGCGACAATTTCCGTTTTGGTATTTCGTAGTTCCTCGACAATCTCATTCAGCCTTTCAAGCTTCAACTCTTCAATTTGCGCTAGGTTCTCATCTAACCTTTTTCTAACGGTGAGCGATTGCCTGTCTAACTGGCTTAAGGTACTTCTCACCTCCGCTGCTAGGCGCTTGAGTTGAAGTAAGGTAGATTTTCCCGAGAAACCTTTTTGCACCAAGGCTTGGTTGCTGTCTATTTCTTCAGCAATAAAGTTGAGCCGTTCCGTCTCAATCACTTTGGTTTGCTGAAGGTTTTCAAGCTCTAAGTTTGCTCCGGAAATACTCTGCTCAATGATACTCAGTTTACTATCAAAGAATCGCTTTCTCGCTTCAAAGATCTTGTTTTGAACCAGTTGTGCTTCTTGGACGATATCGACACGGGGAATGCTCTCAAGATCATCAGACCATACAATCGTTGGAAGCTCATCAAGCTCCGCACTTAAACGGTTTTCCTTTGCTAGAGTATGGATAAAACGACCACTTAACGAATCCAACTTAGCCATAGCTTGACGCTTAGAAAGTTGAATTAATAACTGACCTTTTTCGACTAAATCCCCTTCCTGTACATATAGCTTTTCAATAATACCGCCTTCTAAATGCTGGATTTCTTGTCGCTTAGTGAGAACTGACAAATCACCATAAGCAATCGCTGCACTTTCTAATTTGGCTGTTGCAGCCCAGTAGCCAAGACCTCCAAGAAAAACACTTAAGGTCACCACACCGAGTAAAATTGGTTTTCGAAAGCTTAGTCTCGCTTTGGGGCTAAAACGATGTACGATCTCGGTAGAACTCTGATTAACGGTTGGCAGTTGATTGCTCATTTCTTACCCTTGGGATATCTGTTCTTTCTTCGCCCATCAAACGTTTTAATACTTCATCTTTAGCGCCGTATAACTTGACTCGGCCGTCAGCCAAATACAACAGCCTATCCATTTGTCGTAACGTACTCGGATTGTGGGCTATGACGATAATCGTTGTACTCTGTGCTTTTAAATGGCCAATCAAACGTTGATACGCAGCCTCTCCCTCACCATCGAGGTTGGCATTCGCTTCATCGAAAATCACAATAGATGGGTCGCCATAAACGGCTCTTGCAAGAGCGATTCTCTGCCTTTCCCCCCCAGATAAACCACGGCCATTTTCACCAATAATGCAATCATAGCCTTTGTTTTTCTTGAGTATTAATTCATGACATCCTGCTAGTTGCGCCGCCTTGATGACTTTAGCCGGGTCTTCTTCTTTAAAGCGCGCGATGTTCTCTCGAATTGTGCCAGGAAATAACTCCACCTCTTGAGCGAGATACCCAAAATGCACGCCGCGATCTTCAGATGCCCATACGGAGACTTCCATTCCATCAAGAGTCACTTTACCCGCTAACGGCTTAACCGTACCTAATAGCAGCCGAGCAAACGTCGATTTACCCGTACCAGAAGGGCCAATCACCCCAACAGCAACACCCGGAGGAATCGATAAGCTGAGCGATGAGAGCACTGGTTCAGTTGCTCCAGGATGGCGATAGGCCAGTCCGGAAAGCTCATAGTGTCCTTTTGGTTTAGGCAGTGGCATATCTGATTCATCTTGGCGCACGATCGCATCGATTTCTTTCAACCTTTTATAGGCGCCTTTAGCAGACATCGCGCTTCGCCACGTGCCTATCGCCTGCTCCATCGGCGATAATGCCCGACTCATTAATATGGAGCTCGCGATCATCGCCCCTGCCGTTATCTCATGTTGGATAACTAACCATGCACCACCTCCCAGTAAAAATATCTGTAATGAGCCACGTACAAACTTAGAAAAGTTAGCCATGTAGATGGACTTACCTGCAACTCGCTCTTCAAGCACATTCACTTCACTCACGCGCGACTGCCACTTCTCTAAAAATGCATTCATCATCCCCATTGCGAGAATTGAATTGGAGTTTTGCGTGGCTAATTCTGCGTTGTTGATATGAGAAATCGCTCTGACTTCGCTCTCTTGCATTGTTTTACGCGTCATCAGCTCATTGAGTAGACCTAGGCTAAACAATACGATAGATCCAAGTAACGCGATGTGACCTAGTATCGGGTGCAATAAATACACAAATAAAATAAACAGCGGTGTCCAGGGCGCATCCAACAGTGGATAAGGTGCTTGACTGCTCAAAAAGCTTTTGATGTTCTGAATGTCTCTCAGAGTTTGCGAGGTATAACTCTTCCCGGTATGTGATTGATATTGAATCGTGCGCTTGAGCATGAAAGCGGAGAGTTTTGTATCCATCCAATAACCAAAAGATTTACTCATTTGTGCTCGTGCAATGTCGATGATGGACATGGTTAACAGCGCGACAATTACGATGACAGTGAGCAAGAATAAAGTATCGGTTGAGTAGGAGGATATCACTCGGTTGTACACTTGAAGCATGTACAACGGAATCGAGAGAACCAATAAGTTGATTAAAAGGCTAAAAACGATCAGCAAGCCCGCAAGCGTGCATAGTTTTTGTTTCACTTCTTTGAAAACCGTTTTTTGCACGACTACTTCCGTTTAACGTGAAAATTGTAGGCGCCAGAAATACTAGCGCCTAGCTTAAGGTAACCTCAAATCGCTCTAGAGTGTCCGATTAGTTCACCTCAGCATGGCAGAGCCACGCAAACTAATTCCCATCCAGAGTTATTTTCAGTCGTTTAGATTACGAACAGATCTGCACCATAGGTGTTGATGTCAGTTTCAGTCACGCCAATAAGTTTCACTGTTAGATCAGCCCCATCGGTAAACACTGCATTCCCAACTGCATCGTAGCTAAAGCTTAAATCACCAAAGTCAGTGACAGAGTCGCTAATGATGTGCAAAGAGTCTTCACCAATGGTGAAGTCAACAACTTTGGCTTCGCCATGGCCACCAAACTTATCCGTGAACACAAACTTATCGCCATTGCTGCCGCCAACTAAAACGTTGTCACCAGAACCAGCAACAAGAATATCTTCACCGACACCACCATTTAATTTATTGTCGCCCAGCAAACCCAACAGCAAGTCATTACCGGTACCACCGCCGAGGTAGTCGTTTCCTGTACCAGCCCTAAGGATGTCATCTCCTGCACCACCAGTTAGGCGATCATCGCCGTCGCCGCCGATCACATAATCATTACCGCCACCGCCAACAAACGAGTCATTACCACCAAAACCGATAAACAAATCATCGCCGCCATCGAAATCAGCAAATTGGTTATTTACACCTGCATCACCTAAATACGTGTCATTGTCACTTGCGCTCATTTTTATTCCCTCTTAGCTTATTAATTGAATAGACCTTCTGTTCCACGTCTGACTAGATTCGTCACGACATGAGAAGTCTAATAGTCAACTGAATAGGAATAAGTTTGAATATGGGATGATATTTCAGACTGACATTTTAATAATAAATATAAAATTTAGTACTTTATAGAGTATTTTCTTTTTATTACAGCAAGTTAATACTAGTACTACAGGTTTCTCTTAGCCCAACTTGTAGCTTGCGTACGGTTCTTTACTTCTAACTTTCTAAAAATATTGTATAGATGTGATTTAATAGTATGCTCGCTGATAAATAAAGAATCAGCGATTTCCATATTTGAACCACCTTCTTTCAACATTTTTAAAACCTGAACTTCACGCCGAGTAAGCTCAACCTCAATAGCAGGTTCGATAATGTTATTTGCTTCTCTACCTCGATAATAATTTACTAGCTGATCAAGTAATCTTCGAGACAGCCAGTTATCCCCTTTTATTATTGCTTTTAATCCCTGACAAACCTTGTCCATTGAATCTCCTGGACCAAATATACCTTTTACATGAGGCCAAGAAGCGAGTTCTTCTGTGTCTAAGTCATAACCTAGATTAAGCATTATGGTTCCTAGCACTTTATTACTATCTTTTAAATAAACTAAAGTTTCGGAAGGAATCTCAACTGAAAAATCAACAAGCAAAAAGTAGCGTTCCGGAATGAGTTCATGATAGCTAGGGTTTTTAGTATCAATGATCGTTATTTTAGTTTCTGTATTTTTAGAAAGCATTTCCTTAAAGTTTTCACTCTGTAAACTTTGTTGAGTGAGCATTAGGATTTCAGGCTTTTCCATATACTGTTCCATAATGTTTCTCATACTTTCAGTGACTTAACATTCTTAAATTAGTAGTTAATCGTCAGCACTTAGTTTGATATGTAAGTGCTAGTTCACAGAGTAAAGTTATTTGCTACTTTTTTAAATTCTAAAGTTATTAAAAAGAGAATCAAAAAAAGTGTTTCTCATAAAAGAAACACTTTTAACACATTCAGGTCACAGAAATTATTAAGAGTTTACTAAATTAGGCAACCTAATATTGCAATAGCATTACACCGTTAACGAGTTGTCTGAAATATTTTCCTTTGCCCAAATAAGTGCTTGAACTCTATTTTTCACATCAATCTTCTTGAAAATATTATGTAAATGCGTTTTTACCGTATTCTCGCTGACAAATAATTGTTCGGCGATTTGTTGATTGGACGCCCCCATGGAAAGAAAGGTAATTATTTGTTGCTCTCGTTTGGTCAGAATAGCGGAAACATTCTTATTTATAGGTTTGCAATGTCGACGAAGGTAAGTAATGTACTGCTGAGAAAACTTACGGCTGAACCACATATCTCCTTGAAGCACCTTACCAATACCAACTTGCAACGTTTTTATATCATCAGAGGTATAGAAAATACCGGCCAAAGTACGCCAAGCAAAGAGATCTTCTGTCGATATGGATTGCTCACAATTAATTAAGATTTCAAGCGTGTCTTTCTGCTTGGCCGCTTTAAACTCCGCATAACGGCGAAAAATTTCATCCGTGATCACGCTGCAATCAACAATAATGGCTGATGCAAGAGACTCATGTAACACTCCGTGAATCAGATTATCTGGCGTGATTAGAGCAACACTAATACCGAGTTTGGTCTCCAATACATCTTTCAACAGAGATGACTGTAGACTTCCCTCCGTGATTAAAATAACGTTTCTTTTTTTTTGCTGCTCCATCCTGATCGCATTCCCTTGGTCGTTTTTATTGAAATACGCAATAGATTTAGATAGAGCGGTAGTATTGTCAAGTATGAAAATCACTAGTACTAATTAATAACTCATTGAAGTGTCAATAATTTTTAAGTGGCAAGTATGTGAGAGGTATTAGCATTTTTCAGACATTAAAAAAGGGAGTATAAACTCCCTTTTTGTGTTTGAGCAGGTGATTTAATCACGCACGTTAGAGGCAAAACACCACCTAACTTAGTGGATTGGAACTGCGTTTTTTTGGTTAAACTTACCAAAGTGTTGTTCTAACACTTCTGGCGTCAGCTTACCTTCCGCTTCCAGCTTTTTCAGCTCAGCGACGATCGCTTTTTGCTCTTCTAGCGACGGCAGTTTTACTTCTGGCTCCTGAGCGGTTTCTTGAGAAATTTGCTCTAGTTCTTTTTCGAAGTCATTCATAGTACTTACCTAAAATTAATGATTGAACTTTTAAACTTCGCCTATTCTATCCAACTCTATAACTTGAAGCTACCAACCATCTTGTCTAAACGAGAAGAGAGCGCTTGAAGATCGCGACTTGCATCCGCCAACTCTTCTGCTGTCGCGGTTGTCATTTCATTTATCGCGTTGATTTCTTCGATATTTTGATTAATGGTATGCACCACCGTGGATTGCTCTTCCGTCGCCGTTGCAACTTGTGTATTACGATCAGAGATGTCGGTGATTCGTTCAGAAATACTGATTAATACCTCGACTGCTTCATCGGTAGAAGTAACCCCCTCTATGGTGACCGCTTTGCCCGCTTCCATAGCACTTACCGCGTCTTGTGCGTCACTTTGAAGCTGATTGATCATGCGCTGAATCTCTTCTGTAGAATCAGCCGTGCGTGAAGCTAGGTTTCTTACCTCATCAGCAACAACCGCAAAACCACGTCCCTGCTCACCAGCACGAGCAGCTTCAATTGCAGCGTTTAGCGCAAGTAAATTCGTTTGTTCAGAGATGTCACGAATTACACCCAGAATCGAGCCAATATCTTTGGTTGTCGATGCCAACTGCGTAACAACAATATTGGTTGTTTCAACATCATCGGCTAGGCGGCTGATCACCTCTTTTGCTTTCATCACAACTTCTCGACCAGTTTGAGTGTTATCTGAAGCCTGATTTGCCGTATCAGCAGCGGTAGCAGCGTTCGATGCAATTTCACTGATGGTCGCACCCATTTGGTTGATAGCTGCAACTACTTGAATGGTTTGATCACGCTGCTCTTGGCTGTTGTCGTGTGTGGATGTTGCTTTCGTTGACACACTTTCTGCCGCTTGACTTAATGAGCCACTGGTTAAAGCAACCTCTTTCATCGTGGCATGAATCTTCTCAATAAATCCATTAAAGCCTTTTGAAAGCTGAGCAATTTCATCATTACCCTTAATTTCAATACGCTGCGCCAAATCGCCTTCACCTTGCCCAAGGTCGGTAAAACGATCGGCAATCAGTCGGATTGGTTTCGTAATGCTGTTTGCCAACCATACGCCCATGAGGATGAATACAACGGCAACAATGATGGTCGTAAACAGCATTTTTTTAGCTGTCGCATTCAGGTCTGCGAATACTTCATCAACGGGAACCACGCCAATAACAAACCAGTTCATTGAAGGAACATACAAACTAGAAACAAAAGTATCCTGCCCTTCAAACTCCACATTAATTAGGTTGAAGCTATTTTTGTTCAACAGCGCACTTGCGTCACTACCAAATAGTTTAGTGATAGAAGTTTGGTTCTTACCTTGTTGGCGGTGTATTTGAATCTGGCCTTGTTCATTAGTGAGGAACACGTAACCCGTATCTTCAATTTTAAACCCATTGAGCAAAGCAACCATGTCTCCCATAGATTTAGAGAGACCTGACATTGATGTACCATTAAGATCTTGGAAATTGGCAAACATTTTCACTTCGCCATTTGCCTCTTGGAACACACTCACGGACGTTTCTTGACCAGACGACGTAAATCCAAAGAACCAAGCATCTTGCGTTCGGTTAAGTTGACGTAAGAATCCGTTTTGATTCCAGTAATATGCCGTTTGACGATTCGCTACCGACGCATCATTAAGACCATACTGTGATTTAACGTTATTGAGCTGCTGAACCAACTGAACTTCTACTGACGGATCACGGTCTGTATTAGATAGGGCTTCAACAATAAATTCGTTTGTAGCCAGCTGTTTTGCCGCTTGTTGCATTTCGACAACTTCGCGGTCAATTTCGGTATTGATTTGCTGCAACATCGCAGGTAGCTCGATGTCAATAAGACGATGGCTCAATACATCTCTCGCATGACGCTGAGCCATAACACCAACAATGATTGTTGATGCTAGAACAGCAAACGTAATGCCAAGTACAACCTTCTGTTTGATGCTCAAGGAATGAAGTTTCAACATATTCGGACCTTTTAAAAGAATCACTTGTTATTGGCCCCACAAGGGGAATCAGGTGCATATCTCATGACACGCACACCACGGAATCTTTATCGGCTCATATGTACAAAACTAGAGGCATTTCTCATTATATTATGAAAAATAAATGTAACACACTGTCAAATAAGCACTTTCAGAGATAGCACGTACTTGCAATTCTCTGTAGCGTCCCAATATTGAAAAGATAAATTGCAATAGAGCATTGGAACTTTTTTCACATGGAAAATGACCAATACTCAACACGAAAATCACATGGATACCGAGAGTCCAAAGCATGCATAAATCTAACTTCGAAACTCTTCAGCAATACTTAGAGTCGCAGATCATCGGACAGCAAGATCTGGTAAAGCAACTGCTTGTTGCGCTTCTTGCGGATGGGCATATTTTAGTTGAAGGCCCTCCTGGGTTAGCAAAAACCCGTGCAGTAAAATCACTCTCAGACTGTGTTGAAGGTGACTTCCACCGAATTCAGTTCACCCCTGACTTGCTGCCAGCCGATTTAACCGGCACCGATATCTTCCGTCCAGAAACCGGAGAATTCACTTTCCAGTCAGGTCCTATCTTCAACTCGCTTATTCTTGCGGATGAGATAAATCGTGCACCGGCCAAAGTACAAGCGGCAATGCTTGAAGCAATGGCAGAGAAACAAGTCACAGCAGGTCGTCATACCTACCCGCTGCCAGAGTTGTTTTTGGTTATGGCAACTCAAAACCCGATAGAGCAAGAAGGGACCTACCCCCTTCCTGAAGCGCAGCTAGACCGCTTTTTATTGCATTTAGAAGTGGAATACCCAGATGCAGAGCATGAGCTATCTATCTTGCGTATTAACCGCGGAGAAGCAAAGGGCGAAGTAAAGGTTGAACGCCCAATGTTAAGCCAACAAGATATATTCACTGCACGTAAAGAAGTGTTGGATATTCATATGGCAGAAACGATAGAGCAGTACATCGTCCGTTTAGTTATGGCGACACGTCAAGCCAACGAATATGACACTGAGTTGGACAAGTGGTTGTCAATGGGTGTGAGTCCGCGTGCCACCATCGCTCTTGATCGCTGTGCACGTGCGCACGCTTGGCTTGCTGGTCGTGATTTTGTCTCTCCGGAAGATGTTCAAACCATGGCTTATCCGGTACTGCGCCACCGTTTATTATTGAGTTACCACGCTCAAGCGGAAGGCATTACGGCAAACCAGGTCATCGATAAACTGCTAAACCTTGTTGGCAGTGCATAAACGAGTGAGTGATATGTCCGCTACACATTCATTACCACCTCATGCGAATGGGGTGACATTAACCCTTGAAGAGCTGCTCCAATATCGCACTCAATCTGTACGTTGGTTACCACCAGCACAGAGTCTCTGGTCGCAGATGAGTGGTAACCATACCAGTCGCCAAAAAGGGCGAGGTATGGATTTTATGGAGGTGCGCCAATATCAACCTGGCGACGATATTCGCAGCATTGATTGGCGAGTCACCGCTAGGACCGGTAAAGCACATACGAAGTTGTTTGCAGAAGATAAAGAGCAAGCGGTCATTCTTTATCTTGATCTAAGTTCTAGTCTACATTTTGGATCTAAGTATGTACTCAAATCCGTTCAATTGGCCCACTTTGCCAGTGTTCTAATTTGGCTAACTCTAGCTAAAAAAGATCGCATCGGCGCAGTGATTGATGACGGACATCAATGTCTTGAATTTCGCCCCTCTTCTTTACAAAGACAAGGGCTGCGGATTCTTAACGCCATAGTCGACATACATAATGCGCAAGTAACTCGTACTGCAAGCAACGACACTCGTACACTGCCGTATGCACAAGTATTGGAGACACTTCATACGCTCACCCCAAAAGGTAGCGAATTGATTATGCTCAGTGATTTTGCCCACGTAATACCAACGGAACTGGCACAACTACGTCGACTCAAACAACACAATAGCGTAAGGGCTGTTCAATTTTATGATCCGTTAGAAAGAGGCGAAACAGACTTTAGAGGTCAAGTGAAAGCTTCGGATGGGCTGCATAGTCAATGGTTTAACTTTGGCTCTAAAGGACAACGAAGAGAACTCGAAAACCACTTTACCCAACATCAAGAAACCATTAAGCAGCAGTGCCATTCGATAGCAATTCCATTTAACACGCTATCAAGTGGCTGGCCCTTAATTTCACAATTAAGCTAACAAACTGACAAGCAGTATTTATTAAGCAGTAATAATAATGACAACAAACAACCAAAGCCTAGACCTTGAACCTTTGATTTTGCCAAACGCACCGGATTGGTTTCCGCTCGCTTGGGGATGGTGGGTGGTGCTTGCAGCCACCTTGCTCTTCGTTTTCGGCATTTGTCTTTATGTGAGATGGCGTAAAAAACACTTACGCGCAAAAAAGACAGCATTAACACTTTTAACTCAACCTACCGCGCCTCATACCCCCTCTTCTGCTCTGGAAATATTGCGCCAGGCAGCATTGAGTTACTTTCCGCGTGAAGAGATCGCACCATTAACCGGAATCGCTTGGTATGAATTTCTCGATAGCCATACCAAAGAAAGTCGATTCGTAGACAAACAACATCAGTGGCAAGAAGCGTTGTATCAGAATTCTTCCCAAGGGCAGCATCAAAGCTTGGTAGACGATTGTGTCTTTTGGATAACCTACGCTTTACCACCAAAGAAAAAGGCAAATAACCGTGACTGAGCAAACACTCATAACCGATCTTGCCCAATGGCTAAACATTGAATTTGTCTGGTGGTGGGCACTGTTTTTGTTGCCCATCCCCTGGCTGGTATACAAGTTCCTGCCACAAGAATCTCAACAAGCCGAGATCAAATTGGCGTACTTACCAACCAATGAGAATCGCAGCAAGCCTAAGCAAGCGCTGCAAAAAGCACTTTCAATCGCGATCTGGGGCCTTCTTGTCGTCGCTTGTGCGCGTCCAGTTTGGTTTGGTGATCCCGTTGAATTCCAACCCAAATATCGGGACTTGATGTTAGTCGTCGATCTGTCCGGTTCGATGCAGCAGGAAGACATGGAACTCAACGGCGAATATATCGATCGCCTCACAGCAGTCAAAAAAGTTCTGTCTGATTTCGTAGCAAAGAGAAAAGGTGACCGTCTCGGAGTTGTTTTGTTTGGCGACCATGCTTATTTGCAAACACCACTCACTGCAGACCGAAAAAGCGTCATGCAACAGATTAATCAAACCGTCATCGGTTTGGTTGGTCAACGAACCGCCATTGGTGATGGTATTGGTTTAGGCACAAAAACCTTTGTAGACAGTGATGCTCCCCAACGAGTCATGATTTTGCTTAGTGACGGCAGCAATACTGCAGGGGTGCTCGAGCCGCTAGAAGCAGCGGAAATTGCGAAAAAATACAACGCCACTATTTACACCGTGGGCGTGGGCGCTGGTGAAATGATGGTGAAAGAGTTTTTCATGACTCGCAAAGTCAACACCGCAGCCGACTTAGATGAACAAACACTGACTAAAGTGGCAGAGGTGACAGGTGGACAATATTTTCGAGCGCGAGATACGGAAGAGCTCGAAAAGATTTATGACACAATCAACCAGCTAGAACCCGTATCTAGCGACACACAAACTTGGCGCCCACAGTCTGAATGGTTTCCATATCCATTAAGCGCTGCATTTGTATTATCGGTACTGTTATTCCTATTAAGGAGAAAACATGGCTGAGTTTATTTTCCTCAATCCTTATTGGCTTTTGGGGCTCATCGTGATCCCTATAGCACTCTTGCTTAATCACAAATTTAGAGCCCAAAAGTCCACACTGATTGCCCCTCACCTATCGCGGATGCTCGGACAAAACACGCAGTCTAAGCATTACTTCACTCTATGGGGTTTAGCTTGGGCAATAACTTGCATTTCATTAGCGGGGCCAAGCTGGCAGTCCAATGCTCGACCAAGCTTTGAGTTAAACCAAAACCGTATCTTGGTACTTGATATGTCTCGCTCTATGTTTGCTACAGACATCAAACCCAATCGGCTAGCACAAACACGTTATAAGGCGCTCGATTTGCTGCCAAAATGGAAAGAGGGAGCCACTGGACTTATTGCTTACGCTGGCGATGCCTATAACTTAAGTCCACTGACAACTGATTCCAGCACGCTTGCGGGGATTATCGAAAATTTGTCACCAGAGCTGATGCCTTTTCAAGGAGCAAACCTGCCTGCCGCGATTGAACTGGCGATCAACCAGTTTTCTCAAGCCGGCACGCAACAAGGCGATATCATCGTGTTAGCGGATGATCTTGATACGTCTGAGCTGTCTCGCGCGTTAGATTTAGTCCAAGGTACAAAGTTTCGCATTTCTGTTCTTGCCGTCGGGACTCCTAACGGTGCGCCTATCGCGCTGCCCGATGGCTCTCTGCTAAAAACGGCACAAGGCACAACCGTCGTAGCGAAAACAAACCTGAAAAACCTACAGACGCTAGCGAATAAAACTGGCGGTCTATTTGTTCCTATTCAGCACACCAACCGTGATGTTGAAAATATCGCGGCCTTTACTAATAACATTGGTAGCCAGCTTTCTGCGACCCAAAGCGAAGAAGTTAAAACTGATTCTCGTCTCAACAGTGGCTTTTGGTTACTGCCGTTGTTACTTCTTCCTGCGGCTTTACTGTTTCGACGCGGCCTGATTTGGATGGTAGTTGCGACTGTAGTCCCAGTAACGTGGACACCGCATGCAGAAGCTAATCCGTTCTTAAATACCGACCAACAAGGAGCGGAACTCTACAAGCAAGGTGAGTATGAACAGGCGCAAAACCTATTTACAAACCCAAGCTGGAAAGGAGCCGCCAGTTATCAAAAAGGTGACTACGAAGCCGCTATCGAAGCATTTTCTCATGATGCCTCCCTTAACGGCCGCTATAACCTCGCCAACTCGCTCGCTCAAAATGGTCAATTAGAAGATGCGGCTGATTTGTATAAAAAACTGCTAGAGGAAAAGCCTAACTTTGAAGCCGCGAAGAAAAACCTATCGGTTGTAGAAGAAAAGCTAAAACAG
>NZ_JAWOTD010000003.1:177535-375888 GCF_033338715.1 Vibrio sp. Vb1337
CAACAGCAACAGCAACAGCAACAGCAACAGCAACAGCAACAGCAACAGCAACAGCAACAGCAACAGCAACAGCAACAGCAACAAAAGTCTCAAAACGAAGGGAAAGAAGCGCAAGGACAACAGTCACAAAATCAGCAAGATTCTGAAAATAAAAAAGAAAAACAAGAAACGGAACAACATCAACCGCAACGAGATGACAAGCAAGTGAAGGATCAAGGTGAACCAATACAGGCTAAAGCGCATCCCGAAAAAATGCATCAGGATGATCCTGAGTTTCGTCGACTAGAAGCAGTAGAAAGTGCTCGCGACCCAAGCTTTTTGATCCGTGCGCAAATGCAACTTCAAGCGCAACAAAAACAACCTCCACAACAATCTCAAAAGGAGTGGTAAGCCTGTGATGAACAAAGGCGTAAAACTGGTCTTTATTTTTGTGGCCAGCCTAATATCCAATTTCTCGGTGATGGCACAGACACTTCAAGCTAGTGTGAATAAAACACAAGTAGCCAAGAATGAAGTGATTAACCTCAGAATCATTTCAGATACTGAGCTCAGCTCAGACGCAATCGACTTCAACGTTCTAGAGAAAGACTTCTTCTTGGGTCAACCTCGTTATGGCCGCTCTAGCAATAACATTAACGGAAGAAAATCAGTGCGTACCGAGTGGAGTATCTCAATTGCACCAATGAAAGAAGGTGTTTTGACTATTCCAAGTTTTTCCGCTGATGGCATGAAAACGGAGCCGATCAAACTACGTGTCAACGCGAGCCAAACAGACCCCAATCTTGATGATCTATTTAGCTTCAATATTACGGTCGACAACAGTACGCTCTACCCTCAGCAATCTGCAACATTACGTATACAACTTCTAATTAAAGCGGACACTCGACGCCTAGATAACCCGCAAATAGTACCTCCGCAGATTGAAGGCATGAAGCTTGAGGCACTGGGTGGCTTACAACAAAGACAGAAGATCTTAAATGGGTTAGAAGTAGCGGTCATAGAGCAGTCGTTTCGCTTAACGGCAAATCAACCAGGCACTTATACCTTGATAGGTCCTAAACTGACCGGTTCTTATATTTATGGCGACAGCTTGACGGGCTCAACCAAAATAATGCCTATCAACACCAAAGCGGAACGCATGCCAATCACGGTCAAACCGATTCCGAGCGAATTTAAAGGTGAATGGCTTCCTGCTTCAGCGTTAGAAATGACACAGAGCTGGCAAGACGATCAAGGTAATCTATTGTCGACTAACGCAATCAACACAGTAAAACAAGGCTCTTCACTCACTCGAACCATTCAAGTTAAGGCTCGCGGTACACAAGCCGAATATCTGCCACGAGTCAATATTAGTTACCCGAGTTCACTGCGCGTGTATCCCGAACAACCTAAGTTCGATAGCGCGAGAGATGGCACCGTTACCATGACGGTGAAGCAAGTCATTATTCCTACAGAGGCCGGGAAATATACCTTACCAGGATACGACTTGAACTGGTGGGACAGTCAAAATGATGAAGCGAAGAAAACAACGTTACCAGAGCTAACATTAGACGTAGAGAAAAATGACACTGGGCTAATCACGTTGCCGGAATCGCCTCTTTCAGCGCCTTTAGTGTCAGCCCCTAGTCCTGAATCAAGCGGCGATGTAAACAGTCTCTGGCGAACATTAACCTTTGTTTTCTTAGGGCTTTGGATAATGACATTGGGAATCGCTATTTGGGCATGGAAAAAGCGGTCAATAACAGCGAGTGGAACGGTTTCAAATACTGAACAACCACTTTGCATCGACGCGCTAAAAAAAGTCATCGAAGAGGGCGATGCTGCGAAAATTGAACGCTCTGTAAATGAGTATTTAACCACTCATCAAGACAGGTTAAACCCTGGTGACGTACAAGCAATTAAGCAAGAGCTTAATGCCATGAATCAAGCGCGTTTTAGTGCTAACCAACAACCTTGGAGCCCTGATTCGCTGCTAGCGAAAATTCAAAACCTTGGCAAAGCAAACGTAACGAAAACCGACCACCAACTCGAAAAGCTATAAATAACTAGATAACAATGGCAGCTCTCATGAGCTGCCAATTCTCTTATCCGGCCAAATTTTGCTTTAGCGGTTTTATCTAGAGCACCAACCGCCGCCTCTTCCCTATCAAGTTGCTCTTATGAACATCACTTACTCAACAAAACTTGGGGCACGTATTCGTATCGCCTTACACAATTTCGCCCATGATTCTTCGCTTGATAGAGTGCCTTATCCGACAACTGATATAAATGGTCGAAATTAAAGTCTTTGCCTTTCGCTTTATAACAAGAATAACCGACTGAAACGGTAAGTAACTCCCCGTCTGGGTTATGTCGATGCTTTATCCCCTCGCCCTCGATGCACTGACGAATGCACTCTGCTCTCAATCGAACCTCCTCTTGCTCAGAACCAATCATGAGCAACGCAAACTCCTCACCACCGATACGGCAAAAAACTTCATCTTCACCTTTGGTATGATGATCCAAGATATAGCCAATTCGCATCAATGCAATATCGCCTTCGAGATGACCATAGTGATTATTGAATAAGCCAAAATGGTCAATATCAATCAGGATCAGGCCAAACGACATGTCGTCTTCACACTCTAGGGCACAATATTTTTGCATCACATGCTCTAACATGCGGCGATTACCAAGACGCGTCAAAGGATCGAGCTTAGAAAGTACCTCAAGCTGTCGATTGGCTTCCTCCAACTCTTTTGTTCGGTTCTGAACCTCCAGCTCTAAGTTTTCGTTTAGTTCGCGAATCGCCTCTTGAGCTTGAGTACGTTGCAATACTTCAGCTAAGCTGGACGCGAACATACGAATCACTTCACGTAACTGAGAAGTTAAGGGCGCACGTGTCAGCAAATTATCAACAGCGATAAAGGCGATAGGACCACTGCTATTTGAAGTCAATACCGTCATCGCAGCCCAACCAAAGCCAACAATATTATAGTCATGATAAATAGGCACTGATTCTTCAAATGCGACTTCGTTTGGCATTGAGCGAGCCAGATTTATAAGAGAGAAATCTTGGGTTTCGCCAAAGAAGTAAGATTCATCCACCACATTACCTTGAATATCGGTACCCCACGTTCCTTGCATGTAAGAGCAATTTTCATCAGTTAAAAACACCGCCATTCGATCAATACCAAGATTTTTAATGGCGAAAGTGACGGCCGATTTGCATACTCCACTGACAGTAGTGCAACGTGATAACTCAACCATGCTTGAATGCAACATGCGTACGTTTTGTTCTTGGCGCTTACGAATGTAAATTTGAGAGAAGAGTGAACCAAACGAGTCCAACATCTGTTTTTGATATGCCGTTATCGGCTTACGATGAATAAAGTTATCTAGCGCGAACCACCCAAACGGTTCATTGCCATCGCGTAAAATCAACATCGCATTCCAGCCCTGCCCGATGACCTTGCCTGCTGTATATATTGGCGCGTCTTCTACAATCACTAAGTTGCTCTCAAGGCTAGATAACGCGGTGATATACTCCTCGCTAAGTTGGTGTAAATCATATTGTGTGTGAAATTCATCAATCGTAATTCCTGACTCATCCGTACCGTATGTACCACTGAAGCTACGCTTTTTCATATCGAGAAGCATCAGTGTAGAGCGATCAAACCCAAGTCGTTCACGTAACGCTTCGACGGCTTTGTAGTACAAGTCCTTTAAAGAATCAGGATTAGAGATTTCGAGTGCAACTTGCTGAACTAACTTCATATTTTCGATAAAGCGCTCGCGTTGGCTAATCTCATCAACATATTGCGCTTCACGAATATCTCTGTGCCTGATCTCTTTCGAGGCATTTTTTTCAGCACGAATACATTGCCAACGCGCCGCTGCGAGCTGCATTGCGTCGTAACTTTCTTCATAGATATTATGTGCTGTGCGAGCATGTACAGATTGAATCAGTAGGTAGGTACGTTTGATAGGCGTGTTGTCGAGCATCATGATGTAACTATCACCGCCTAAATCTCGGGTGTGATTCCAGTTACAAGTGTTAATCGCCAGAGGTATGATGCTTTCAGAGGTATCAAACTGACTTGCCCACTCCCAGAATGTCTCAGGATAGTTTTGGGTTGGGTAAAGCTCTCCGCGAGAGAAGCTCATTGAATGACGAGGGTTAATTGAAGGATCTTCAAAAATAGCGAGGGCTTGAGGGGAGAACAGACTCTCTAAATGATCAAAGATTGCCTCCGCTAGCAACCGATGGTCCCTTGTTGAAGACACTTTTCTTGTAAAACTTCTTAAACTCACCCTACCAACCTAATCTACTTTTTTATCCTCGATAAAAAAACTACTTAGGCCATGATATGCAATCAATACGTTCAAATTTGAGCTGTTAAGTCATTCGCAAAATTATCAGACTTAGTGTTACATTCGAGAGCTCTTCAGCACTTTTAAAGCCATGTTTCACATAAGTTACATGCTTTATAAACTGGGGAGGAAAGTTGTACTTATTTACAAGATTTTTGTGTTGGTAGATGTTTTAAGCCTACGACTTAAAAAGAAAAAGGCCCCTCATCAAGAGGGGCAAAGTTACCATCGCTTATAGTTATTTAGTTATGCTTGAAATACGGTGGATTAACCGAAATCACCATTTACGTAGCCTTGAGTACGGTCGTCTTGAGGGTTGCTAAAGATCACTTGCGTATCGTTGTGCTCAACCAGTTCACCCATTAGGAAAAACGCAGTGCGGTCAGAGATACGACGCGCCTGTTGCATTGAGTGAGTCACGATAACGATGGTGTAGTTCTTCTTTAGCTCTTCCATCAGTTCTTCGATTTTGTGTGTCGCAATTGGGTCAAGTGCCGACGTTGGTTCATCCATCAGAATCACATCAGGCTCCATCGCGATTGTACGTGCAATACATAAACGTTGCTGCTGACCACCAGAAAGACCGAATGCGTGTGATTTAAGGCGATCTTTCACCTCATCCCAAAGTGCAGCACCGCGCAGCGAACGCTCTACCACTTCATCAATTGTCTTTTTGTCTTTGATACCTTGAGCACGTAAGCCGTAAGCCACGTTCTCGTAAATGCTCATCGGGAATGGGTTTGGCTTTTGGAATACCATGCCGACTTTGATGCGAAGGTCAGCAACATCAATGTTGCCGTAAATATCTTCGCCGTCCATCGCCAATTTACCTGTAATTTTCACGCCTTCGATTAGGTCATTCATTCGGTTCAAACAGCGTAGAAGCGTTGATTTTCCGCAACCTGACGGACCGATAAGTGCCGTCACTTGGCGAACTGGAATTGGTAAGTTGATCGATTTCAGTGCTTGGTTGTCACCGTAGAATAGGTCTAGGTTTTCAATATCAAATTTGTTCATTGTCTTAATCTCTTAATTCTTGAATTCGTGTCTTTTAACGTGCGTTCTTAATTAGTGTTGTTAGTAAGTTGCGGTGTTAAAACGTCTAGCAATCAGTTTCGTTACCATGTTGATCAAGAGAACAACTACGATAAGCACTGTTGCCGTACCGTAAGCCTGATTCCATTCTTCAACGGTAAACAGTTCGGTAGTCAGTTTGTATAGGTGAACGGTTAGCGTACGACCTGAATCCAATAAAGAATCCGGAATACGTGCAACCATACCTGCTGTCAGGAATACTGGAGCAGACTCACCAATGACACGACCAATACTTAGAATGACCGAGGTTAAGATACCTGGCATTGCGCTCGGAAGAATCAAACGCCAGATAGTGTAAATCTTAGAAGCACCGAGGCCATAAGAGCCTTCACGGTACGTTTGTGGTACTGCCATCAGCGCTTCTTCCGTTGTACGGATGATAACTGGCAGGATTAGGATACTTAGCGTCAATGCACCCGACAGAATCGAGAAGCCAAGGCCAAGAATCGCCACGAAGAAAGTCATACCAAACAGGCCGAAAATGATCGACGGGATACCCGCCAATGACTCGGTACAGAATCGGATGATTTTCACCAAACGACTGCCCACTTTCGCGTATTCGGTCAAGTAGATTGCCGTCATGATACCGAGTGGCGCTGCCACTGCGATAGAAGCGATAACCATGTAAATGGTCGCCACAATCATTGGGAAGATACCGTGCTCTTCACCTGTGCGCGTATAGTTATCAGTAATGAAGTTCCAATCTACGTGTTGTAGACCGTTTGATAGGATGTACCAGATAATCCAGAACAAGAAACCTACCGTTAGTGCTGCCGAGATCCAGACAAATGCGTTAAAGACATTATCTTTGAACTGGCGTGCTTTTTTTAGTTTTGCGCGATCCATAATAGTCACCTTTAACGAGCGATTACTTCGCTTTTTCTCGGTTTAGGTACAGTAGTACAGCGTTCAACGACATGATGAAGACCAGAAGTACTACACCTGTAGCGTAAAGTGCGTTCGCGTGAACACCACTTGCGTAAGACATTTCAATAGCGATGTTTGCAGTTAGTGTACGAGCCGAATCAAGGATGCCTTCTGGCATTGCCGGCGCGTTACCCATAACCATGATAATCGCCATGGTCTCACCCAACGCACGACCGATACCCAGAATCACACCTGTCATGATGCCTGAGCGAGCCGCTGGAACGAGCAACTTAAAGATGGTGTAGATTTTCGATGCGCCCAGTGCCAAAGAACCTTCTTTATAAGTACGAGGGACAGCGCGGATAGACGTTTCAGATACCGTAATTACCGTTGGTAGAATCATCACACCAAGAACAATGATACCGGCAAGGATAGTATTACCTGCAGGTACATCAAATACCTTCTGAATCAATGGAACGATAATAACCAGACCGAAGAAACCGTAGACCACTGAAGGAATACCGGCTAGCAGCTCAACCGCTGGACGGATGATGTCTGCTAATCGCTTTGGTGCGATTTCAGCGATAAAAATGGCGGTCAGAACACCAATTGGAACCCCAACAATGACAGCACCAGCCGTCGATACGATAGATGCCACAATCATGGTGGCGACACCGTAAAGCGCAGGTGGTAACCAGTTTTGTCCTAAGACAATGCCCGATACGCCTGCTTCTTGGAATGCCGGAATACTCTCTCGAACGATGAAGTATGCAATAACGGCCAATGAAACAATGCCGATTACGGCACTCGTTAGGAACAAGCCGTGGAAGATGCGCTCTTTCCAGTCTACACGACGCTTCTCGCGTAGGCCTGACTTGCTGATAGCTCTAGCGTCAGTATTCATAAGCTTTTCACTATTTGTTGCGATGGTCATTTAAAAATCTCACGGTTCTGGGCAATGCCGTTGAACACAATGGATAGAAAAGGCTCAGCCCGAAACGTTGGGCTGAGCAAACTTTAGAGTCCCGATGGGATTAGTTAACTGAGATGTAACCTTTTTGGTCAACTAGCGCTTGCGCTTCGTCAGTTAGCATCCAGTCTAGGAATTTTTGCGTTTCTGTTGATGGCTTGCCTTCTTTGTAAAGAACAAGGAATGGACGCGCTACTTTGTAAGAACCGTTTTTAACGTTAGCTACCGTTGCATCAACGCCGTCGATTGCTAGCGCATTAACAGTGTTGTCTACAGTACCAAGAGAAATGTAGCCGATTGCGTATGGGTTAGATGCAACCATTGTTTTCAGTGCGCCGTTACCGTTTGCAACTTGAGCACGTTGAGAGATAGCTGATACTTTCTTACCAGAAATCTTCATTTTTAGAGACATGATGTCTTCAAATGCGCCACGAGTACCAGAAGCTGTGTCACGAGTAATGGCTACGATTGGCTTGTCTGCACCACCGACTTCTTTCCAGTTTGATACTTCGCCTTTGTAGATTGCAGTCACTTGCTCGGCTGTTAGACCTGGCAGTTTGTTTTGTGGGTTAACAACCACTGCGATACCATCACGAGCAACCACTTCTTCGATTAGTGTTGATTCTTTTTCAGAGTCTTTTAGATTACGAGAAGACATACCAAGGTCTGCTGAACCATTTTTCGCTGCTTTTACACCAGCTGAAGAACCAGGACCTTGAACTTCGATAAATACGTTAGGGTTCTTCTTCATGTACGTTTCAGAGAAAACTTCCATCAGTGGAGTTACGCTGCTAGAACCCACTGCAGAGATAGTTTCTTTAGCAGAAACAGGAGTCACTGCCATTGCGCCTAGAAGTGCGATTGCACCGATTACTGTCTTTTTCATCACAATTTCCTTAAGTGGCTTTATTGCCGTTGTGTTTCACTTGAACGGTGCTCACTTTAGAATTTGAATATGACAGTTGTGTTTCACTTAGTTGAACCCTCTATGACACGTTGTCATTTCTAACTATTAATTCCGCGACTTATCCCTCTCTCAATTTGAACGTAACGTTTTTATAACGTTGCCTCATGTTCAAGATGATAACCCCATCGATTTTGGTACATTTCATAACAATTAGATATGAGTAACTCATTGATTTGGCAAATATAACAATTAAAATCGAAATGCTTATTTATAAAAAAGATAATAATTAAACCGATAGAGGGTCAATCTCATGCGTCAATTTCTTAGTACGCTTTCTATTAAACTTCAGGTTTTTCTGCCTGTTCTATTCACAGTTATATTACTCATCATTGGACTGAGTGTCGGAATCGGTAAACTCGATCAAGCATTCAATAAGGTTTCGGCTTCCACCCATAAGCTAATCATTCACAAAGAGGAACTTAGCGGCATCGTAGACAACACTTACGCCATGCGCATCAAAGCCATTTATAGTCTATTTAGAGCCGAAGATGTTCAGTCTCTCAACCAAGAGCTTTCTGAGCGACAAAACAAAAACCGCGATTTTCTTAACTCCATCGACAATCTCCCTGGCGTTCAAAATGAAGTCAATGCTATGCGTAAGGCCATGAATCACTATGTTGATTTCACTCGCGTTACCATGACACCTCTGCTCACCACTAAACACTCTTCTGATTACACCACCTCTGATTTCAATCAAAAGTACGAATCTGCAATGGCTGAGTATCGATTAGCTGGCGAAGCGATGATCAACGCCATCGACAAACTATCTAAACAATTGAATCAAATCGTCACCGATGAAGTCGAAACGAATGGCGAACAACATTCAACCACGCTAACTTACAGCGCCGTCTCGCTTGCGGTGATCTTGAGTGCCGCTTCACTTATTAGTTGGGTACTCGCCAGCTACATCGTTGCGCCGATTCGTAACCTTCAAGTAACGATGCAGGAAGTCGCGAAGGGAAACCTACTAGTTAAGGCCGAAGCCATCGGGAAAAACGAAGTGTCTCAGCTGGCTCGGGATGTAAACCAGACCATAGAAAAACTGCGTGAAACTGTAAGTGCATTGGTTCGCATTAGTGAAGATGTGGCATCAGCATCAACCGAGTTAGCAACTGTTATGACTCAAAGCAGCGTCAACTCGGATCAAGAAAAGCAAGAAGTTGAGCAAGTAGCCTCGGCGATCAATCAGCTAGAGTCGACCGCAGCTGAAGTATCGACCAATGCACAAGAAGCCGATAGTGCATCAAATCAAGCACGTACGTTAACCTCACAAAGTATAAGCATGTTTGGGGAAAGTACTCGCGCAAGTGAAAAGATGGCGGAACAACTTAACGAAGCCGCTGCCGTCGTGACTTCGCTAAAAGAACAATCAGAACACATTGGTCGCGTGATCGAAGTGATTGAAGGTATTTCTGAGCAAACGAATCTACTTGCACTGAATGCAGCGATTGAAGCTGCACGAGCGGGCGAAAGTGGCAGAGGCTTTGCGGTAGTGGCCGATGAAGTACGTATGCTGGCAGCGCGAACTCAGGAGTCCACCAAAGAGATCCAAACCATTATAGAAGAGCTACAGCAACAATCTGGTCACGCAAATGAAAGTATGCATTCCAGCTTAGCCATGTTGTCAGACAACCAAGCTCTGACACAAGAAGTTAGCCAATCACTTGCTAATATCAGTAATGCTATCGCCGATCTGAACTCAATCAACACTCAAGTTGCGACCGCATCAGAAGAGCAGAAGCAGGTCACGGCTGATATCAACAACAACTTAACGAACATCTATGAACTAGTGAGCCAGAACGTCACTGGCATTACGCAATCCGCTGCTGCCGCTCAAGAGCTTTCTGGCTTAGCGGAAAACCAAAAACATCAGCTTAAGCAGTTCCAAGTTTAAATACTCTGCTCAACACGATAAGTTCCAAAGGTTAGAAAAGAAAAAGCTCCGCACTGGCGGAGCTTATTAACATCTGGATTCGTGAAAATCCAACGGGGTGATTACTCCTCGTCAGTAACCAGCAGAACAGAGGAAATGTTCGTTGACTCTAGTGGGTTCCAGTTGTAAACCTCACCATTAAATGAATCAAACACCATAACGTTTGAGCCATCACCGTTTGGTGTGTTACTCCAGATGTAACCAGCATAGTCACCCACCTCTAGCGTGTAGCCACTTGCGAATGCAGTGCCGTTCATCGCAGGGCTATGGCAAGCACGTTCTGTCAACGCGACTAACTCCTTAATGTTTGGTATGCGCCAATTTTTTTTGCCAGCGAAGTCATATAAAGCATGATTACCTGATTCATTGCGGATTTGCTCAGCGGTTGATAGCGCTAACTGCCATGACATCTTAGTCGCAGCGCCATCACAAGCTTCGTTTGCCGTATTCCACGTTGAACCAACAGGGCAGCGCATCCATGTTAGACCTGTTTTCAGGTCAGTTACGGTACCGCTCTCAGAATATGTATAACGCGTGTTAGGTGCCGTTTTAGCAAAGTCAGTAGAACACTCTTGTGCAGCCATTACAGTTTGAGAAGCCAAAGCAAGAGATAGTACAGTTATTAATTTCTTCATCTTATTGGCCCTTTACTGCTACTAGACGGATTGGGAATTGGAATGACGTGCCTGTGTCACGCTCTACTTTGTCAGAATAAATTTCAACAAAGCTTACGTGGCCACGGTCAGCGCCCTTTGCTGCAATCACTGCAAATTGAAGTGCACCTTCGTAGTTAGCAGGAGAGTAATTATTAAATGTGAAATCACTTAGCCAAATAGCACCTGATTTAGCATCTGGGCTGCCTTTACCCTGTTGAGGGAAGTAAGCTATCGTCATACCATAGACATTGCCGTCGGCATCTTTCTCTGTCTCACCTAAGTCGAGAACATCGTAGAACTCTTGGTATGTTGGTAGGCGCCAGTCACTAATGCCACATAGTGATTGCTTGTTTATATGTTCAACATATTGGCTTGTTGAACAGATGCCATCAGCAGCATCCACACAACCAACGACTTCAAGATCTTCGTAATACGGTTTGAATGTTGCTGACTCATACACGAATGTACGATCTTTGAATTGAACCGAGCTCGCATCCGCACTCTTATTTTCCCAAACAAGACCAGTACGTTCGTCCATAGTACAAGCCCACTCAGTCGCATCTGCAGCTAAAGCTGCACCTTGTGAATCTAGCTTAACGAACTTAAAGCCAGCGCCTGTCGACGTTTGCTTGTCCTCTTTGTCGAAGCCGTATTCCGCATCTTGACCAGGGTAAGACGCTTGAACCTCTACTACGTCTGCTGCTCCTTCAGCAAAATAAAGAACGGCGCCCGTATCGTTACTACCAACCGTTTGTTCAGCAACCGCTACAATTTCTTCAGCAAATGCACTTACTTCCGCTTCAGACAGAAGATCAGAGGCCAACGATTTACCTTGGAAGCTAAGATTTTGAGCAAGCAGCGCTACGCCTTTGATCATTTGCTTTGGTTGCATCGCAGCTAATAGCACAACCGTGTTTTGCTCTAGCTTGTCTAGCTCGCTAGCTTCTGCGTTAGACATCACCGTACCAGAAAGAGAAACGCCGGCATCGGCGAGTTGCGCTTTCACAATCTCTTCAGCTTGAGCAACGGTTTTACCGTCAATTACAAGACCCGCGAGCAACGTTGTTACACCATTGACCGTGTTACCCGTTGCTAAATTTTGACCCGGAGCCGCAAGACGCAACGTTTGGCTTGAACCTTGATCAACTTGAGCAAGAATGGTACTGGTTAGTACGTTTTTGTCGCTTGAAGTCAGGCTAAATTTACCGGCATTATCCGTTTTAGCACTCGGTTCAGTGGAATCACAAACGTAGTTTTGGTTTAAATCGATACATACTGGCGTATCAAGAAGTGTACCTGCAGAAACGATGGTGCCAGCTACATCATAGGTCGGTGCCGACGTGTCACCACCAGAACCTCCGCCACAGCCAGCAAGGGCTAGTGACATAGCAACGAAAGAATATTGAAACTTCATAGATTTTATCTTCTTTTGATTTTAATTAACGAGAGCGAATCACTCTCACCATTGAAAGCAGGAAAAGTCCTAACAAGGTCCAAGGCGAACCACTGCCACCTGAACCACCGCCACTGCTTTCTTTAGTGGTATCAGCACTACACTGATACTGAGCAAAGTGACTCACACCCCACTCTTTCAACACCCCAGAGTTCCCTGACACGCGGTCAGACACTTCGAGACGCCAAGTACCCCAACTCGGTTGCCCGACAAGTGCTTGTAACTCCTCGTCATACTGAGCGGTGAAGTAACCTTTAAATCCTTTGGTATTGCTTGATTGATGGCTAAGTAGCACGACCGATTTACCTTGTGGAGACACAAGCGTCACTTGCAGATCTTGCAGTGAGTCATGTTCGATGTTCAGGTAAACCGCAAACGAATCATCAATCGTGCGTGACTTGTCCGATAGCGTCTGAGAGAACAGTCTGTCGCCCTGTTCCGGCAAAGCGGAGTTCACTGGTTGAGGCTGGATATCGAGCTCTGGCGTACCATTAACCAGCATCACCTTTTCACTCCACTGGTGAGTCTTTAGGCCTTCAGAAAATTGATAATCCAATGAAATAGAGGAATCGAATTGCGTGCCACATGTTAGACCGCTTGGTAACGCCACCTTCATTGAGGTCGAGTCAGAAAGCGTTTCATCAAAGTCGAAAACAGATGCGTTGTTTAGCTGCCATTGCCCTTTGATGCTCGCTTCACGGCCAGTTTGGCTCAGGCTCAAACCAACGTCTTGACCTTGTGCGATGTATCGAGCGTCATAGCGAACACGAAGAGGCGCTTTAAGTAAGTTGTGTCTGTTGAAGCTGTCCGTCAGGAATTGGGCGTAGTCTTTATTTGGGAACAAGGTGTTTGCGGCAAACACGGTCGACTCCGCCAGATCATGCATTTTCACGCCACGACCAATGCCGTACATGCCTTCAAGAACAATGGCGTCAAACTCGCGGAACACCCTATCGGTATCATCACCGTATCGTTCAACCGATGCTTTAAGCGCTTGAAACAGCGGCGTTGACCATAGCTCGTCACCTAGTTCACCGCCCACACTAACGTGCGCTGGGTACTCTGAGCTCTCGAAGTAACGTGCTCTTTGGTTCCATAAGCTACGAGTTGTTTTGCGTGTTCCAAACACACCGTCCCAGTTGAACACCGTATCTAACTCGAATTCTTGACCACGACGCGAAGCATCCAAATATTGAATGCGGTAGCTCGCGCTGCCCGCCCAGTAATCAGCAAAACCCTCTGCGATAGCACCAGTGTGACCGTACGCCCAATCCGGTACGATTTGGTAATGAATGCCATGCCCAAGCTCGTGTATCACGACATCAGCATCGACTGCATCCGGAGAAACACCACCGACACCCAGCATGAGTGCTTTCGGACCGTAATAGTAAGTAGAGTTATCTTTTGATAAACCGCGAGCGTCAAAACGAAGCGGTTCGTCAAACAAGTCGTAAGTCAGGCTTGTCAGATATTGGATCGAGCTATCAAGATGATAAAAAGCCATCAACTGTGGGAACGCATTGTCACCAAACTCGGTGCTTTGCATCTCATCAACACTGTCAAATGCTTGAACCCCTTCTGCGCTGAGAAAGTCCAACGTATCGAGTACAGGCGCTTCACCAGGTGCTGGGGCTGCAAATAAACCCGTCGCATCCACTTGCTTTAATCTTGGGTTAGAGAGATAGAACTTACCTCCCGACTTTAAAACCTCAATCGACTTGGTTACGTACTCGATCGGCTGAGGGTAATCGGACAGTGCTGACCACGTCGATTCTGGTGCTGCTTGCTGTTGCATGGTGCGAAGATCTGGGTTGAATAAAGAAACCTCAACATCAACCAGACTTCCAGAGCTCAAAGCCGGTGGCTCTTGTGCTTGCAGTTGGCGAGGCGATTCCAATTCCATTGCAACCGTTGGTTTACCGTTGCGAATGATCGTATCGTCAAGGCTCTTAAACACTCGCACAACGTGATGATTTTTATCGGTTGTTACTACGAGGGCACGCTGTGCTTGATATTCACCGTTAACCCAAACATCAAAATTGTAATGCTTGCCAAGCTGAGACTGGGTTTTGTAACGGAACTTAAACTCGCCCGCTTCTGAGTAGTGGCTGTCTAGATAAGTTTTCGCTTGCGCTTCATTGGTCACCACAGAATCCGTTGAGGGATAATCCCACTCTGCAGCCAGCGCCGCAGGGGTACATGCAATAAGCAGTGAAAACGCCAATGGTTTTAGCTTCATGATTTCGTCCTAGAATTCGTATTTTGCAGTCAGCGTGAAGTAGCGCCCTGGCTCAGTTGAGTAACGCTTACTTTCCTCAACGATACCCGCTACGTCTTGGTATCGGATGTATTCTTTGTCGAATAGGTTGATGATGTTTGCGCTAACACGAAGGTCTTTGGAAACGTGGTAAGTTGCGCCAATATCAAACGTATTCCACGCACTTGTCTGCGCGCAATCTGTCGCTAGACCAAGCGTGGTCTGGCATTTAGGAACGCGATCCATTGCCGCGGCCCAGTTCCAAGCCACGTAAGCATTGAAGTCTTGGTTGGCGTATTTCAGTTGAGCGTTACCTTCGAATGGCGTAATGCTTCGAACGTATTCACCTTCCGCGTCTTTGCCATCTACGTAACCAAACTTGGTGCTGATGTTCCATCGCTTAGTGATCGCGTAACCCGCAGAAAGCTCTGCACCATACGTCTCGACACCATCGAGGTTTTGGTATTGTTTAATGTAATTACCATTGCTTGAGTCAAAGCCCGTGGTCACAACGTCGATGAAGTTTTCAAACTTGTTGTAGAACAAAGACGCATAGACATACGCACGACCGTTATCGAACTTGTTACCGATTTCAAATGAGTCGGAAGTTTCAGCTTCTAGATCCATGTTTGGTGCAATGACAAACGGCGTGAGCGGCACAAAGTCGTGGCTTACGAAGCCATACGCTTTATCGTATTCCGGAGCACGGTAACCATGGTTATAAGATACATAAGCAATGTTGTTGGCAAATACCTCACGAGAAACCGACAAACTTGGAGATACCTCTGAGCTATCCATGTCTTTTAATGGGAAGCCGCCCACTTCACCCGCACCGTCTGGCGTGAGACGGTGCGCATCAAAGCGTAGGCCACCTGTGATGGTCCATTTATCCAGTTCCACCATGTCTCGAACATACAAGCCAATGTTATAAGCACGAGCAGGAGCGAAAGGTTGTTTGGTCGAAGGCGTTACCCCGTTCCAATCAATCTTGGAATCGCTATCTGTGCGCTCGTAATAGTCTGTAGAAAGCTCAACACCGTAAGCCAATTGGTGCTCAGCATTTGCTGCATAAATCGTATTGGTGAAATCGCCACGGAAGCCAATTGTTTCGTCAATGAAGGTTTTGTGTTCCAGCTCGCGACGCTTGGTGATCAAACCATTGTGATCCACTTGGCGCATTAAACGGTTGGTGTCTTCCACCACTTCGGTGTGACGCCAGTAAACTTTGGTATCCAACTCTTCGAACCAAGTTGGATTAATCGGAGTCACCTCTGCACCAATATAAGCGCTGTACTCTTCCGTGGTTTCATCCTCAGCAAAGTCTTCAATATGCCAAATTCCATCAGGTTGAATGGACGGTGAACCCTCCAAACGCTCTTGATTCTGGGTGTAGAGTTCCGCTTTGGCTTTCAACATCACCTCTTCATTGAAAAAGTGGTTGATCGTATAAGCACCGCTGTAACCATCGAGGTCGCGGTTATACAAATCTTCATCAAAGTTACGTGTCTCTTGTCCTTGCCAGTATGAAACGTTAAACAAACTCTCTGTATCACCGGAACGGAAAGCTAGATTACTCGTGCCTTTGTACTTGTTGCTGATATCGGTGTAAGTACCGGAAACATCGGTGTAGAAGTCTTTGTCTTTTAAGAAATCACCCGGCTGGCTGGATTCTAAAATCACCACACCGCCGATCGCGCCAGAGCCATGCACCGAAGAACTTGCCCCTTTAATGATTTGCAGCGATTCAAAATTGGATAAATCAAAAGTATCTCGCCCAACGGCATCATTAATGTCATTCGCACCGAAGCCATCCGCAGAACGAATGCCATCACGAACGATCATAATGCGGTTACCCGTCATACCACGGATGGTAATGTTTTGCGGACGTCCTGCACCGCCCGTCACGCTTACACCAGGTTCGTTACGCAGCACGTCATATAGCTCGGTCTCGCCTCTTTCTTCGATTTGCTCGTTTGTGATAACCGCGACACTACCTGCCACTTTTGACAATGGCTGATCGATTTTATTGGCGGTTACCACCACCTCTTCCATTGAGAAAACCTTAGATTCGGCGTGCACTTGACTGGCAGCAAGTACCGAAAGTACTGCCGCTGACACTGGGGTAAGCTTCATTTACTGCTCCGCTTTAGATGTTTTAATGAGTGATAGTAGAAATGCGTATTCTTTTGCTTGTTGTTCTTGCGCTTGTCGCGGGTCCATTTGGTGGCCCGAATTAAAATTAGTTTGCAACAAGTACGGCCCGTTGCGCTCACTTAACGCTGAAACTTTAGCGAGATACTTAGCGCCTTCCCAATATGGCACGCGCTGATCGATTAAACCGACTTGAACAAACATGGGTGGGTAAGCGTCTTTATGGATATTGAGAATCGGATCGTACGCCTTCATTAACGCCAATTGTTCAGGTTTGGTTGGGTTACCCCATTCGCCATACTGCTGTGTGGTAAGCGGAAGTGAGGTATCCGACATACTTGCAACCACATCAACAAAAGGCACTTTAAGTACGACACCTGAAAACAATTTAGGATCTTGATTAACCGCTCCGGCCACCAACGTGCCACCAGCACTAGAACCGATGGCGAAAACCTCTCTATTGCCACGTTCGAATGTTTGCAGCGCCTTCGCGGCCGCGACAAAATCACCAATAGAATTGGCTTTTCGCACACCACGGCCTTGCTCGTGCCATTCATCGCCAAAGTACCCACCGCCACGGACATGGGCGATAGCGTAAATCACACCTTGGTCGAGTAAACTGATAACCTGAGGCATAAAGTACGGTTTCATCGTAAAACCATACGCGCCGTAACCGTAAATCATCACAGGAGATTGTGGGTGCAATTTGTCTTTGCGATACGCCAAAGAGACCGGGACAGAAACGCCGTCGTGCTTAATAAAAATACGTTGGGATACATAACGCTGACTATCAAAGTCTTGGTAAGCATCTTGAGAGTACAAGGATTTATTCAGCGTTTTTACATCGAACTCTTCCCACTGAGGAGGCGTAGTCATCGACATGCTTCGGATACGAATCTTGTTTGATTCAAAATCGCCCAACGTGCTTAGCCAAGCGACATGACCATCGTGTTCCAATGGCAGTATCACTTTTTCCTGACCTTGGTAAGAATACACCGTCAAAGTCGACACATTGTTTGGCTTGCTAAGTGCCACAACTCCTGCATCATAAAGGTAGAACTGTTCAAGCGGCTCACGAGGATTGGTAAAGCGTTGCCATGTTGCGCCAAGCGGTGCGAGTTCGGCTTGGTAAAGGGCGAACTTTCCTTCCAGGTTGCTTTTAAGATAAATGTAACCTTTCGCCACATCCGCGTAATATTCAACACCCACTTCAGGCTTTCGCAATGAATCTGAGACAGTGCCCGTTTCTAGATCGACAAGCTTCTGCTCTGTTGTTGACTCGTTGTTGCTTTGCAGCACAGCATAACGGCTATCTGCCGCACGATAGAAAGAAAGTAACCAATCTGACTTGGGTTCATTCCATAGGACTGTTTTTGCCAAAGATTCAGTGGAGATACTTAAGATCTGATGAGGTCGCTGAGTGCGCTTTTCCTTTGCAACGAGGAATGCCACTTTTCCGTTAGGTGATAACAATACGCCACTATCGACGTGCGTCGCCAGTTCCGTAGATTGGCCGGAGAGTAAATCAACAACCACGGCGCGATATTGTTCGCTGCCGTCGATATCTTCCGTGAAAAGTAATGTGTCACCATTCACTTGCCATTGACCAAGTTGGTAGTACTGATGCGCAGATTGTCGTTCATCGAAATCGAACACCACGTTTTCTGGTGCATGTTGACTCGCACGGGATAACAGTAAGTAACGACCATCGCGACGCGTTAGCGTCCACTCTCTTCCACTCATGATCGACCATGGCTTATCACCTTTGTCTGCCACCATGGTACCCCACTGTGTGAGTAGGTTTTTTGTCAACGTCTGATAACTTTTTTGGTGCTGTTCAGTTTTGTGGTTTTGTTCTGTTAGGTAGGTAAGAACTCGTTCATCTTTACGAGCATCATCTCGAAGCCAGTTGAAATCATCAGCAGCAAAGCCAGAACTAGAGGTAATTATGAGCCCTAAAAAAACATGAGTAAATTTCATATAGAGAGCGAATTCATTTATAGGATTAATACAATGGCGCGTATTCTGCCCCTAAATAAAAATGAGATCAATTATCATTTTCATAATCATGTGAGATTTTTATCTAGTGTGTGAGGAAAAACGTTTGCTTTGACCGAGGTAATAAAACTTAATAACTTCCTAAATTAGCGTTCTATGCTGTTTATATACAACCAGACAAATATAAAAACTGACAAACGAGTGAGTATGGAAAGAGGCTATTTCACCTAGCGACAGACATAAAAAATCCGAGTGCGAACACTCGGATTTTTAAGAACTAAAATCAATGGGAAACTACAGCAGCTTTTACTCTTCAGAGCTCGGTGCCGCTGGTTTTTTCTTAGGGATGAAGACATCATCACCCACAGATACGTTTTTGTAGAAGCTCTTGTCACGCTTAGCTGGTTTTTTCGCTGATTTTTTCGCTTGAGGGCGAGCTTTCTTTGCGGTCGCTTTCTTATTGCGGAAATCTGGTTTAGGTGGCTTAAGACCTTTAAACTTACCTTTCAAATCTTCGAACACTGAAAACTCAAGATCTTGTTGTAGGTATGCTTCTACACGTTTAAAGCTATCCCAGTCTTTTGGACCAACAAGAGAGATTGCATCCCCTTTGTTTCCAGCACGACCAGTACGACCAACTCGGTGTACGTATTCTTCGGTATGCTTTGGCATATCGAAGTTGATGACGTGTGTCACAGTTGCAATATCCAAACCGCGGGAAGCAACATCAGTCGTTACAAGGATCTTAAATACTGCGCGCTCAAACTGACTCATAATGGTGTTACGTTGAGTCTGGTTCAAGTTACCACTCAGTGCTACAGCCTTCAGTTTCTTTTCGTTTAGCTTTTCTGTTAGTCGCTCAGTATCATCACGCGTTGCCGTAAAGATAATAACTTGACGATATTCAGCCTCAGAAAGAACACGATCTAAAATCGCCTCTTTATGATCCAGATGATCACACAAGTAAAATTTTTGCGTAATATCTTTATGTTCTTCGTTAGAAACGCCGATAGCAATACGCTTTGGCGCATTGAGCATTTCAGCCGCGATTTCATTGACGTCTGCATGATCTAATGTCGCAGAGAACATCAACGTTTGACGGCGACGATGCTTGGCTGCTTTATGAATGCGACGAAGCTCTGGTGCAAAGCCCAAATCCAACATACGGTCTGCTTCGTCAAGAATCAGCGTTTCCAAACCATCCAGATAAAGCGAACGATGATCTAAGTGATCAGCCAAACGTCCTGGTGTCGCCACGATAAATTTCGGGTAACGACGCAGAGCTTTTACCTGATCGTTAAAGTTCTCACCACCCAAAATCAGTGCTGCTTCATAAGATAGGCCAGCTAGCATAGAACGAAGCTCACCATATACTTGTTTCGCTAACTCACGAGTAGGAGCAAGGATAACCGCGCGAGGGTCTTTCGCAGAAAACGATTTTGTCTTTAAAGACTTATGAAGCATTGGCAATACAAACGCCAAAGTCTTGCCCGAACCCGTTTTCGAAGATGCCAATAGATCCTTGCCTGCAATCGCAACAGGAATCGCCTGCTGCTGAATGTCAGTCGCTTTTTTAAAATCGTAGTGTTTTAGGTTCTTCAACAATCGGTTGTCTAGGCCTAGATCTTTAAATTGCAAAGTATTCTCCAATAAATCAGTCAGCGTCTGAGCGCTCTGTAGTGTCGTTTCCGCTCTAACGCAGCAAAAAAATAAAGCTCGGTATAATACCGCAAATCATAGGAGTATAGATAGAGATCACACAAACTAATTCCCTGTGGTGACGGTAAAACATCATTTGTGGCTCAGTTCAGAGTAAACCCTAGCCTTTTTGATGTGCATCTGAACGTGAAGTTCAGTGAAAGGCCTTTCAGATATGTCTTCTATTCTTCAACAAAACGACGTAAATAGCAGTTATTTGGGCCAATAAACTTTCATTTGTGTCAATATCGTCTAAATTATTGATATCAGGAACGTGGCAAATACACCTGCTATGAAAACTGTTGTGAGAGCGAGGGAGAAGATAGACTATTCACCTTTGTTAAGCTCAGGTAAAAGTTGACGTCAGGTACTCCATGAAATTCTTGGGTTTTTTTGACTTTTGCTACATCATGTACTGATAAAATGTAACCACATTTAACCTCGCTACTGTATAAAATAATAGTTGGTGGCGAGACTTTCACTATAAGCAAGGAGTTCTTATATGAACAAAACGTTGATCGCAGCTGCAGCAACTTCAGTACTTCTACTAGCCGGTTGTGCTTCTTCTGATGACGCAGCAACAGCAAATGCAGCAAAATTAGACGAACTAAGCAACCAAGTTAGCCAACTAAGCCAAGACGTACAAGCTCTTCAATCTGACGTTCAAAAATCAGGCGCAGCAGCAATGGCTGCTCAAGAAGAAGCTGAGCGTGCTAACGAGCGTATCGATAACATCGCTCAGTCTTACACTAAGTAAGATTTGATACCGCGTCTTAACGCCCGTTAAGGCGCGGTTATTTCGACAGGAACCCCATTCTGTGCAGCGATTGCTGCTTTAGCCTTCACGTTTTTCATACCGAATTCATCCAGCCACCACTTTAACTCTTTCGGCACTTTCAGTTCATCTTTCTCGCCATTACTACGAGTCAAAGGCTCATGTGCTTCTAAGAACACACTTCTGTCAGGCTCAAGTGTCATTTTGATAGGCTGATTAATGATGTTAACGTCTTCGCCGTTACGAACCTTGTCAAATAACCACTCAATGTCACTTGGGTCCATACGAATACAACCCGCGCTGACTCGCATACCAATCCCAAAGTCCTTGTTGGTACCATGAATTAGGTATTCGCCATTCCCGTAAGCTAAACGCAATGCAAACATACCAAGTGGATTATCAGGCCCCGCAGGAACAACGGCTGGTAGATCAATGCCCTTTGCTTTGTACTCGGCACGAATAGAGGCTGGAGGAGTCCATGTAGGGTTCGGTCGTTTTTGGCTGATACGCGTTGTCATTACTGGGGTATCGCGCCCTATTCGGCCAATTCCGACAGGAAATACATGGACAATATCCTCTCCTTTCGGAAAGTAATACAAGCGCAGCTCGGCTAGATTAATAACGATACCTTTATAAGGTACGTCTGGGAGGATTAGCTGTGTCGGAATAGTAAGAACATGCCCCTCTTCTGGTAAGAAGGGATCCACGCCTTTGTTTGCGGCCATTAAACCTAGCATACCCACATCGTAGAGCTTAGCGATATTTGCCATGGTTTCGCCTTCTTGAACGACGTGGTTTTCAAGGCGACCAATTAAACGGCTTCCATCCTCTGGTAATTCGTACATCTTAGCGAATGATAGACCACTCACTAAAGATAACGACACAGATAGCAGGGTACGTTTTGCGAAACTCATTGATCGCTTTTTGCTAAGCATTTCACTCTATTCCTTGGCACTTTTAAAGAGCTGTAAGGTTATCTCTCTTTCTGTCTTGTGATCAACCATCGGCTTGTGATATTCCAGTAAAGAAAAGCCCTCCCAAGTCCAAGGTTTATGGATGTATTTGTTCGGTACACTTTTGATTTCTGGTACCCAGTGGCGCACAAATTCACCATTAACATCGAACTTTTCGCCTTGGCTTATCGGGTTGAAAATACGAAAGTATGGCTGCCCGTCACAACCCGTAGAAGCAGACCATTGCCAGCCACCATTGTTCGCTGCAAAATCGCCGTCCACCAGCTTACTCATGAAGTACGCTTCTCCCCATCGCCAATCAATATGTAAGTCCTTGGTAAGAAAGCTCGCGACAATCATACGTAATCGGTTGTGCATCCAGCCTGTTTGATTGAGCTGACGCATTGCTGCATCAACGATTGGGTATCCTGTTGTTCCTGTCTTCCATCGCTCAAAGGCTTTCTCATCATAGGACCACTGGATTTTATCCTCCCAATCGATAAATCCTTTGCCTTTGACGAGTTTTGGTTCGAAAACCAATAGGTGCTGATAAAACTCACGCCAAATGATCTCACTTAGCCAAGTTGCTTTCCCTTCTGTAAGGTCATTTTGTTGATTTTCAGCATACAAACGAGCAATACACTGCCTTGGCGATAGTGCGCCAATCGCAAGGTATGGAGACAGTTGGCTAGTGCCATCAATAGCTGGAAAGTCTCGCTCGCTTTGATACGCGTCACTGCGCTCTCGTGCAAATTCCCTAAGCTGCTTCAAAATATCATTAGTCGAAGCCAGCCAGTCTTCACTGGATTCTCGAGGATAGCTAAATGTGAAGCTTGAATTAAATCGAGCCGACTCTAATTGTTCGAGTACCTTTTTATTGAGTGGCGCTTGCTCGTGAGGTTTTACTACCGTCGGCATATGGAACTGCGTTAACCAAGCACGCTTGAATGGCGTAAATACCTTAAAATATTCGCCTTGCTTATTAAGAACCGTCGTTGGCGCGTGCACACATTTGTCATGAAACAGTTCAAATTCGATATCGTGAGAAGCTAACGCTTCACTTACTTGTGTGTCGAGCTCTCGTTCGTTCACCTCATAGTGAATGTTTGCCATGACAGACGTGGCTTCAAGTGTTTCCGCCCACCCACTAATCACATCTGTACAATCGGAAAACGACGGCACCTCTTTGTACAAAAAAGGAATATTAAGGCTTTCAAGCTCCTCGTTAAGACAAGCTAAGCGACGAGCAATGAGGTCTGCCTGCATCGGCGCCATGTGATGCTCCCGCCACTGCTCTGGCGTCGCGATAAAGCAAGCGACGACAGGCTGACCTGAATCCAATGCCGCTTTGAGTGCCGTGTGGTCTAACGTACGCAAGTCACGTCGAAACCATACTAAAATCATGGTAGCTCCTATCTTTTGTCTACTAAGTTAGGTGTAATTTCTCTATCACTTCAGAGCACCCCATCCGATCACCTAGCTGTGCGTGAAGCATTTTGATGGACGCTACTTGTTTAGCAGCTAGTGCTTTATTGGAGAAAAGGTAGATAAACGAACCATTTTCAATGACCTCGTGATCTAGTAGACCAGAAACATCATCAACCTTATCGATCAAAGTCGTGTGATACCCTTGTTCACAAAGCTTCGCTGCTTGAATCCAACTCTCAGATTCTCTGTTTTGTTCAAAGCTAATGAGCAGACACTTTCCTTTGGAAGCGGCTTTGTTTTCAGAATCGATAACAAGGGCAAGTCGAGTGATTAAACAAGTCTGAAATAACCCCACCTGCAAGGATCGCAACGATCCTTTTACCATATCTAGCGCATCAAATACTGGGCTAATAAACTGATCAATAACGAGTTTTAGTGGGTACTCTTTAAGAACAGAGGCAAGTAAACTCTCTGCTTTTCCTCGATTCAGGGTAGACAGCGCAAGCAGCATGTTTTCAACTTCTTCGAGTGTGCGAACCTCGTTTTTGACTTCGACATCGGCGCTTTTTCCTAGCAACCCCTTAACTTTACCAATCGAAATCCCCTTCGCGAGCCAACTCTGGACTTCGCGAATCGTATCGAGATCTTGCTGGCGATAGAGTCTGTGTCCTTTTTCAGTTCGCTGAGGCTGGATCAAGTTGTATCTTCGTTGCCAAGCTCTCAGCGTAACTGGTTTTACACCCGTGATTTCTGCGACATCTCGGATCGCGTATAGTTTTTCTTCTGAACTACAAACCATAGCGTAATCTCATCTCCTGCGGATACGGTTCTAAAAACTTCTGTTTTGCTAAATACTCGTCTGGGTAAGTATTTAAGTAATGCTTAATCAACGTAAGTGGTGCTAGCAGAGGCAGCATTCCAATACGGTAGTCGTGAATCACTGTCGCTAACTCTTCTTTTTCTTCTTTAGTTAGTGAGCGTTTGAAGTACCCTTGTAAATGCATCAACACATTTGTGTTATTTTTGCGGCTAGCCCGATTCGTTAACGCCTTCATCAGTCCTAAACGATACTCTTGGTAAAAGTCTTCAATTTCATAATTAGCGACATCGGCAACTAAGCGGCCAAGGGATCGGTATGACTCTGGGTGGTGTGCCATTAACGTCAGTTTGTAGCGCGAATGAAAGTCGATGATTTTGCCACGAGTAGGCTCACCATCCATCGAGTCGTAAAAGTCATTTAGACAAAATACTCGAGTAATAAA
Source organism: Vibrio sp. Vb1337 (assembly GCF_033338715.1). Taxonomy (NCBI): domain Bacteria; kingdom Pseudomonadati; phylum Pseudomonadota; class Gammaproteobacteria; order Vibrionales; family Vibrionaceae; genus Vibrio; species Vibrio sp. Vb1337. Next base: position 202,352 of record NZ_JAWOTD010000003.1, read on the forward strand.
ATTTTCTTTCAATACAGGGTCGTTAAGTCTGCCATCCTCTTCAACAGGCAACCAAGGCATTTTTTGCATCAATGTTTGTGTATACAAGCCAACACCTTCTTTCGCAGCACTGTTCTTGCTGTAAACCTTGACTCGCTCCATGCCACAAGTTGGTGACTTGGCACAAACGATGTAACCACAAAGCTGCTCGCTTTGAAGTTCATCTACTTTATTGGCCGAGTAAGTGAGCATATTGTCGGTATGATCATTTTCTGGATTTTTGGTTTCAACCAATGCAACACGCTCTTCATTAGAAACAAGACGAATTGTTGGACGGGGTACTGGCATACCTACGCCGACTTCAGGGCATACCGAAACAAAGTCAAAATACGGGCTGAGCTCTTTAGTCACAAAGTTGCTCACCTTATGACCAGAGTCAAAACGCACTCGTTCACCCAAAACACACGAACTGATACCTACTTTGATTGAAGATTCCATGATGACGCATCCCTATACAAAAAGTTTTGTTGTATAACTTATAGCAAGCCTTTCCAGATTGTACAAGAAAATAAGTTGTACAATTTAATCGTTTTACTTCACTCGAAAGTATTTCGATCAACCAGCTGTCAGAAAAAAGTTTGGCCCAAAAACAAAGAATTTGTGCGCGCAATCGACAAACTGCTCAAAAGCAAATCGATTGCTCTTTTGATTTCAACAGATTTGGTTATCAATAGTAATTGCAGTTTCTAAATGCGTGGTTTTTGTGACTAAGCTCTCAAGGGGCCACTGTACGTCCCGATATTATTGCCTCAACGAAAACGAACAAGTTCAACAGAATTGGTAATAGCGTTCTATAATAGAGGCGTTTTATCAAAACAAAACTTTGGAGAGCACTTATGGCAACCCCACACATTAACGCACAACCAGGTGATTTCGCTGAAACAGTTCTAATGCCAGGCGACCCGTTGCGCGCTAAATACATCGCTGAAACGTTCCTAGAAGATGTGAAACAAGTTTGTGACGTTCGCAACATGTTCGGCTTTACTGGCACTTATAAAGGCAAAAAAGTTTCTGTAATGGGCCACGGCATGGGTATCCCGTCTTGCTGTATCTACGTACACGAGCTAATCGCTGAATACGGCGTGAAAAACGTTATCCGTGTAGGTAGCTGTGGTGCAGTACGTGACGACGTGAAACTAATGGACGTTGTTATCGGTATGGGTGCTTCTACAGACTCTAAAGTTAACCGTATCCGTTTCAACAACCACGATTTCGCAGCAATCGCTGATTACGGTCTTCTAGAAGAAGCCGTTAACCAAGCGCGCGCTCAGGAAGTGCCTGTAAAAGTAGGTAACGTATTCTCTGCAGACCTGTTCTACACACCAGAAGCAGACATCTTCGAGAAGATGGAAAAACTAGGCATCCTAGGTGTAGACATGGAAGCGGCTGGTATCTACGGCGTAGCAGCTGACCTAGGCGCGAAAGCACTGACTATCCTGACAGTTTCTGACCACATCATCCGTGGTGAAAAACTAAGCTCAGAAGAGCGTCAGAAATCGTTCAACGACATGATGAAAGTTGCACTAGAAACTGCAATCAACATCTAAGAACAAATAGTAAGTAATAATTTGCAGCCAGAGTTATGCTGGCTGCCCGAATTATCCCGAGGGGGCGATTGTGTCTAACGGCGAACTGCCAAAAGACGCAGATGGGTTACAACTCAACTTTTGTAAAACATTGGCGTGTGACAACTTTGGATTGAGTGATGCAAAGCGTTACGTTCTGCAACATGCGAACCCTAAGCGTCCGGCGATGGTATGCCGTGAATGTGGAGCTTTCCCCCCCTTACTTAATAATCGCGATGTCGTGAACGAACTTCATCGCCTGCGGCACGTCCACAGTGACGGGTTGCCTGCTTGCCGTAATGATGATTGCGACAACTTTGGACTTTCTGTCCACACTCACAAACACCTCTATCACGCTTTCGGTTACAGTGGCGATCGCCAACGTTACCGCTGTAAAGTGTGTCAAAGTACCTTTGTTGACAAGTGGTCTGGTGCCAACAAGAAGCTTCAATTTCAAGAGAACTTGATGGGCTTGTTGTTTACGGGATATTCAGTACGAGAAATCTGCCGCAAGCTTAGTATTAACCCAAAAACCTTTTACGATCATGTTGACCATATAGCTAGCCGCTGCCGCCGTAAGCTGGCAACCATTGATGCGCGCTGGGTAAACCACGCAACGCATTATGAATTGGCCTCAAACTATATTGCATTGCAACCGAACAGCAATAACGGTGTGTATTGGATTGTTTCTGGCGAAGCGCATTCTGGCTATATTCTTTGCCAGCACGTCAATTATTCCGCTGATGAAGAGCCAATCGCAACGCTCGATCATAATCCTTACGATGAGGTGTCTCGTTTTGTTTCCCAGGAGTACGCAGCGGAAGCAAGTGAGCCGCTTGCGGAACCTTCTCATCACCTCAGAGAGCGAATTGACCAAAAATACCAAACAATTTTGGCTCGCGGTAACGTAGAAGACCCTCTTGGTAATCTATCTGTATTTCATTACCCTTCAAAAGGGGCATTAGTCCGTCCACCATACACCTCATATGCACACTATTTGCACGTACTTGATATGTGCTGCCCAAACAAACGTGTATCTCTATACATGCCTCAAGATCCCCTACTACGTTCGGCTGCACTGAGCGTTTGTTTACCTCGCATTAAAGAGAAAAGTGTCGACTTGATGTACGTAGAAGAGGACGCTAGTTGGGACATGAGTACTCCCTTTGGCAAAGTCGATATCGCCTATATGAGTTGGTGGCGCGATCGCTGGGCAATCTCTAGTCAAAACGAAAACCACAAAGGCATTTGCTACCTCGCTGGCGATCAAAATGAGCCTGAAAAATGGTTTAACGTTGCGACAACTCGTCATGTGAAGTTTTATCAAAACCGCTTTCAGATTCTTTTCGAAAGCTTCATTAACGAGCCACGTCGCAAATTACGACCTGCTGGTATTTTACCTCTTTTAGATATATTCAGAGCTTGGCATAATTTGTGCTATCAGGATAAACAAGGTCTTACCGCTGCACAAAGGTTAGAAGTCTCTGATGCACCTTTGACAATCAAACAGCTCCTATCGTAGCTATTCTATTGGTAATTTAGATGTAGTAATTAGGGGTTGTAACGGTATACATTACGGCCCCTGATCGTTTACCAAAACGTTATCCGCATCGCTTTGGTAAAGAAACATGCATCTAACCACTTAATATTAGGTGTGATTTCCAGTTCGATAGTCATGGATGTGAACGTTGGATAAAAACCAAATTCAGCTAGAAGATGATCTCACTAAGCTTAAAGGCCAAATAAAATCGGCCCCTAAACATACCTTTAATGTTGCGCAGCAATATCTTATCCGCGCGGAACAAATTTTATTTGTGGACGGAGAGATCAAAGCCTTACTCATCATGGCGCAATGCTGTTGGTGCCTAATGGATTACCGACAAGGCTTAAAACTCGTCAAAGACGCTTACAGCAAACAAACACAGCTTGAAACCGACGATCATCTCCCGGAAATTCTCCATCTTTTTGCACTCCAATATTGGGGCCAAGCAAAGTATTATTCCGCGCAACAATATTGGATTAATGCGCTCGAACAATCTGCTCTTGTTGATGATGTTGAAATTCAAATCGAATCTCTAATTGGGCTTGGTAATGTATGGCGCATCACTAATGAACACCAACTTGCCGCTTCAACTCATGAGTTAGCCGTTAAAGTGGCAAACAATGTTCGTATTGCTTGGTTAGAAGGCAAAGCGCGCATCCTATTAGCTTGGGACTATTACTTACTAAATAAGTTTGTCGAGATGCTTACGGTACTGGATGGAGCAACCGAAGTATTAAAAGATCATGATGATAGTACGTGGCAAGCCGAGATCTGGGACTTTAAAGGGTTAGCACTGCTTGGACTAGAACGCCTTGATGCGGCCGAAGAAGCCACCCAAAAAGCCCACCAGCTCGCCATTGAGCATGACCTCGTTTGGATGAAAGCACACTCTTTTATTAGCCGAGCAAGACTTGAGCTTTTGCGCCAAAACACAGACAGCGCTGCCAAGTTGCTACTTGCAGCAGAAGAGTCTGCACTCAGTTTCGACCACGGTGAGCTACTCAGCCAAATTTGCTTCCAACAATCACGAGTCGCTGAAGAACAAGGAGACTTTGAGTCTGCGTTTAACGCGTTCAAGAAATACCGTAAGCACGCACTCAAAATGCTCAAAGAACAAACTCACCGAATCAGCATGGATAAAGCAAGAGGCTCTAAACGCCAACTAGAGCAGCGAGCACGTAAGCTGATCAATCATATTCGCTCTCAACACGAATACGACCCTGAAAAGCAGTTCTCTAATGTCGTTTCGGAGACCTACTGGTGGGAACAATTAGTTTTGTTTAAAACGGAGCTCAAACGCTCTAACCACGCCATCATTATGATTCAGCATTCAAACCCCGAAGTTCTCGATGTTTGTACCGAGCTCGTTCATGCATTGACAACCTCTAGCGACCTCATCTCGAGAATTTCCAGTAACAGGCTAGCAATGTTAATTGCAGAAAAAGGTCAAGCAGCAGAAGAGGTCTACCGCACTGTCCAAGCGATGTTAGACATCTATCCATGGAAGCGACGCGGAATCAAAGGCCCGAAACCGATACTGTATTTGCAAGATATCCTGACCTTCCCATTCACGTTAGAACAGCTCGAAGAAAGTTATATTGAGGTAATGAAGAATGGAACAACTGCTTAGCAAGGTGACTGACGCAGGTATCGATCCTTCTTCCGTTTCAGGTGAAGAAGCGATTACGCTATGGGAACACATAGGGTTACATATTGCGTCAACAAACCGAGAGAAAGCGCATTGCTATATCATTAGCGCCGAGTATCGAAGAGAGATCAAACAGCTCAACGACAGCATTAGTGAATTGAAACAAGCGCTTGAGTTGCTTGTTTTACCAGAAGATGTAGAAGATATTCTTTCTGTGAAAGCAAGCTTGAGTGAGCGTTTAGTTGAAGTAGGTGACTACAATGCGGCATTAACCGAGTATGTTGCTTCAACCAATATCGCCGTCGAGTACGGCTATATTGATGAGTACGTATTGGCCATTATTGGAATGGGTAATTTGTGCGATGCCTATGGGGATCACCAACGTGCATTACGTTATTATCAAAAAATAGATGCTATCGATCACGCTATTGGCAGTCGATCCCTACGCCTTCGTTACAAGCTGTACATGCTTGCCTGTTATATCAGCTTGAACCGTACCGCAGACGCCAAAGAGCTATTGAGTGAATGTGAAGAACTGAGCATTCTCGTCAGTGATAAAAACCTCGCCGCACAAATTCACCTCTACCGAGCCAAATTACATCGTCTGCAAGAAGACTACCCCAATGCGTTGCTGGCTATTTCGAATGTTCAGTATACAACGGGTAGTGCCACTACATACTGGTTATCCACGATGGTCAAAATTGAGACTGCGTATTGTCTAAACGGTGTAGGGCACACTTCTTTAGCTAATTTAACGTTGGACTCCATCAGTAAAAGGATTCAAAAGCAGCTATCTCCTATCGTTACTCAGCATTTTTATAACGCGATGAGTCAAGTTTACGCCTCTCAAGGGTTGTATCAAGAAGCATTAAATTGTGAAAAAAAAGCGCATAGAATCGAATCTGATCTTGTAAAACATATTCCGATCGGTGAGTTAGGGTCTGCTCAACTACGCCGACTTTCACGCTTTGAGTTACAACTCAAACTCATTTTGTCAGAGCTAGAAAACAAAGAACTAAAAGAAACCACCAAGCAGCATAAAAATACTGTTGCTCAGCTACAGCAGGACGTCTTTACCGATCCACTTACGTCTTTACACAACCGACGCTGGTTAGAAGTTAAACTAAAAGATCTACTTCTGCACGATACTGCATTTGCATTGATGGTCATCGATATCGATCACTTCAAATCCATCAATGACGAACTAAGCCACTTGGTTGGCGACAAAGCGATCAAAAGTGTGTCACAGGAACTGGCGTCCTACTTCAGATTTAAAGGCGCATCGTGCGTACGATTTGGTGGTGAAGAGTTCCTCGTGATCCTTGAGAATACCCAACTGGAACGCGCAGAAATGCATGCCGAGAATTATCGTGAACGGATTTATCAATATGGTTGGGACGATATTCTTGGTGAACGGGGGCTGACAGTATCCATAGGGATTACCTTGCATCGAGAAGGCGAGAATACTCAGCGAACTTTTTATCGTGCAGACAAAGCTCTTTATCGCGCCAAAGCCAATGGCAGAAACCAAGTCTGTACCGAACTTTAAACCATGCCCCGGTTGACACCTGGGGCTTTAGTATACTTTTTACTTATCCTTCCTATATCACTTCACTGCTTGTTTAAATAAGTACTCAGCAACACCTTAACTGCCAATAAACATCAGTGGATACTTACATCGCATAAACATAATTCCTACATAAAAACCGCTTGATTCATCTGTAGTTAAGACAAATACTTAAATTGTTAATTTACGTAGATTTTCCATTTCGCAATACGCACAGGTAGGTAAGATGTTTCTAGACTATTTTGCACTTGGGTTACTCATCTTCGTTGCTTTAGTGATCTTTTACGGAATCATTGTCATCCATGATATTCCATATGAAATCGCCAAAGAGAGAGAGCACCCGCACCAAGACGCAATTCACTACGCTGGCTGGGTCAGCCTTTTCACTTTGCATGCGCTGTGGCCATTTTTATGGATCTGGGCAACATTATGGCGCAAGGAACGCGGCTGGGGTTTTAAACAACTAGAACAAGAAACACACGACATTCATCACCGCCTTGAAGAACTCATCGATGAAGTCAACGAACTCAAAAACGAAGTATCGATGTTGAAACAACAAAAGATTCAGCAAAAGCCTTTGCCTGAACAAAGTAAAGAGGACGAATAATGGACTTATTGCTGATTCTGACTTACGCCGCTCTTTGTATTGCCATTTTTAAAATTTTCAATATTCCTCTAAACAAATGGACCGTTCCAACCGCCGTACTTGGCGGCGTAGTGTTAGTGGGCACACTCGTGCTGCTTATGAACTACAACCACCCATTTACGCAATTGGGTAACCAAGTGTTCCCGACTACGCCCATCGTCTCTGGCGTGCGTGGCCGCGTGGTGGAAGTGCCAGTCCAGGCCAACCAACCGCTCAAAACGGGCGATATTCTTTTCAAAATCGATCCTGTGCCTTTTGAAGCAGAAGTTGCTCGCCTTGAAGCGAAAGTCAAAGAAGCAAGCCAAGGTGCCTTGGGTTTAGAGTCTGATCTAAGAGAAGCAGAAGCTGCTGTATTGAAAGCGCAAGCGGACAGAGATAAAACACAAAGGGAATTTAGCCGATATCAAAGGGGCTTTGATCGTGGCGCGTTTACTGAACAAGATTTGGATACTCGACGCCAAGCGTATAAAGCGGCAGAAGCCATGTTAGACGTTGCGATTTTGCAACAAGAACAAGCGCAAATCGCTCTGGACTCTGAAATCGGAGGCGAAAATACCCAAGTCGCGCAACTTCTTGCCGAGCTGCGTAAAGCAGAGTTTAACTTAGAGCAAACCGTCGTTCGTGCGCCAACCGATGGTTACGTTACGCAATTGGCTTTACGTCCTGGAGTGATGGCTGTGCCGTTGCCACTTGCCCCGGCAATGACCTTCGTACATACCGAAGACATTACGTACACCGCGGCATTCAGACAGAACTCATTACAACGCTTGAAGCCAGGCTTTGAAGCAGAATTTATGTTCCGCGCAATTCCGGGCAAAGTGTTCCGTGGCGAAGTCATTGACGTGATTCCAGCCATTGGTGAAAGCCAAATTCAAGCGCGAGGCGCTCTGCTTGGGACTGATGCCTTGCGCACGAGCGGACGTGTTTTTGCGAAGCTGAAAATTACCGACGACTTGAGTGGATACCACCTACCGATGGGTACTGCGGTTGAAGTTGCAGTTTATTCAGACAGCTTTACTCACGTATCAGTGATGCGCAAAGTGCTTATTCGTATGAAGAGCTGGCAGAACTATTTATACCTCGACCATTAATGAACATATAGCGCATTCATTTATTGGTAAAAATAACATCAAACCGTGTAATCAGGGGCTGACGATCAGCCCCTGATTCATTCTAGCCATCCAGATAGATAGCATTCCCACTTTTATTAATATTCTGTATAATGCGCGCCTTATTTTTAATGCTTGCTAAAACCAAAGCCAGTCAAAGGGATGCGTGAATCAAATCACACATTTCCTGAAGAAAAATAGAGCAAACAATAAGCAGCTTGGTTGTTTTGAATATATGTTACACAATCAAATAACTAACGCTTTCCAACAATATAAATGAACGTTCTTTAAAATCGACTATTGAACTGAGGTTATCTATGAATCTTTCCGCTAAAACTGTTGTGGTTATTGCAATCGGTGCTGCTCTATACGGTATCGGCGGCTTACCTATGTTTGGCATCCCTGTGTTTGCAAACACAACGCTAAAACCAGCAATGGCAGTATTAGCATTGTTCTCAGTACTATTTGGACCACTTGTTGGCTTCTTGGTTGGTTTTATTGGTCACTGGGTTACTGACCTATTTGCAGGTTGGGGCGTATGGCTCACTTGGGTACTTGGTTCAGGTATTGTTGGTTTGATTATCGGTCTATTCCCTTCTCTAACGCGCTACCGTTTGGAGAAAGGTGATTTCAATATGAAAGACTTCGCGTTATTCGTAGTACTTGCGCTATTAGGCAACGTATTTGGTTACGGTTGCTCTGCATTCCTCGACACGATTTTATACGCAGAACCGTTCACTAAAGTGTTTACCCAGCTTTCTATTATCGCGATCGGTAACACCATTCTTATTGCTATTGTTGGCTTCTTCATTCTTAAGTCTGTCGCTAAACGTAACAAGCAAAGCCGTAACTTAACAGAGGCTTAATGTCGAATGACAATCGAATTTTCTAACTTCTCTTTTAGATATGAGTCGCTGGACAAACCGACGCTAAAAAATATCAATCTAAGGATAGAGAAAGGAGAGAAAATCGTCATTATCGGTCCAAGTGGTAGTGGTAAATCTACCCTTGGGCAATGTCTTAACGGACTGATCCCACACGCAATCAAAGGGGAAACCAGTGGAACATTGACCATCAATGGTCAAGACACCGCCCCTTTCGACATGCACCAATACACTGAGCAAGTTGGCACCGTACTGCAAGATACGGACAGCCAATTTGTCGGTTTGAGCATTGGCGAAGACATTGCATTTGCGCTGGAGAACCAGCTAACTTCAAATATCGACATGTACCCATTGGTCAAAGCCACGGCCAAAATGGTCGACTTGGAACAGATGCTAGAACGCTCACCCCACGATTTATCTGGCGGGCAGAAACAGCGTGTTTCTTTGGCGGGCATTCTCGTCGATGATGTCGATATCCTTTTGTTTGATGAACCACTAGCTGCGCTTGACCCTAAAACGGGTAAAAAAACCATCGAGATCATCGATGCTCTACACCGCGAAACGGACAAAGCCATCGTAATCATTGAGCATCGTCTTGAAGACGTTCTGCATTGCTCAGTTGACCGTATTATCTTGATGGAAAGCGGCGAAATCATTACCGATACAACGCCAGATGAAATTTTAGCGTCGCCTCTACTAGAAGATTACGGCATCCGCGAACCGCTTTATATTTCAGCACTGAAAGAAGCAGGCTGCGCGATTGAGGGCGATGCAAAACCTTCTAGCTTAACTACCTTACCGTTGGAGCAATATAAACCAGCGGTACAAGCATGGTTTGATGGTTCAACAGCACAACCACCTAAAACGCCAGCCGAGACTTTGCTTGAAGTCCGTGGCCTCACCTATTCTTACGACGGTGAGAAAAACGCGTTAGAAGACGTGAGTTTTGACATCAAGTGTGGCGAGTTTGTCTCTGTACTTGGCAAAAATGGCTCGGGTAAATCGACCATCACCAAACTGATTATGGGCGTTATTGAAGCGGATAGCGGCTCAATGAGCATGAATGGTCAAGATCTTAACGAACTGACCATCTTCGAGCGTAGCCAGAAAGTGGGTGTGGTGATGCAAAACCCGAATCACATGATTTCCCATCACATGATTTTCGACGAAGTGGCCTTCGGCCTCCGTAATCGTGGCGTTGAAGAGAAACAAATCGACGCTAAAGTACTTGAAGTCCTAGAGCTGTGCGGTTTGAGCAAATACCGTCACTGGCCAATCGAAGCATTGAGCTACGGCCAGAAAAAGCGCGTAACCATTGCGTCAATTTTGGTCTTGGAACCAGAGCTTCTGATCCTTGATGAACCGACGGCAGGTCAGGACTATCGAAACTACACGTCTATGCTGAGTTTCATCGAAAAGCTCAATCGCGAGTTGGGCGTAACCGTAATGATCATCTCTCATGACATGCATTTAGTGTTGGAATACACCTCGCGCTCTATCGTGATTGCAGACAGTAAATTAGTCGCGGATGCACCAATGACGCAGGTATTCAGCAGTCCAGAGCTACTAGACCAAGCAAACCTCACCACAACAAGTCTGTTTGAGTTGGCTACGAAAGTTGGCATCGAAGACACCAATGGCTTTATGCAGCATTTTATCAATGTAGAAAAAGCGCACCGCCAACGAAAAAGCGGCGAAGTAAACCAACCAGAGAAAGCAGTGGCATGAAAGACAATAAGATGAAGTTTGGTATCAACTACATCGATACCCAATCACCACTTCATAAGTTGAATGGCATTACTAAGTTCTTGCTTTTCATTGCTTGGGTAACGGTGGTATTGACCACATTTGACTTGCGAATCATCGCGCTGTTGATCGTGCTGGGTTTGGGCTTATTGAAAATGACCAAAGTGCCCTTTCATGTCTACAAACCGCTGTTATTCGGTACAGGCACGGTATTGCTGATCAATGCCCTGTTTATGTTCGCGTTAGCACCGCAACAAGGTACTGAGTTCATGGGTTCATCAACGGTTTTACTCTCGTTACCCGGTAATTACTCGCTCACTCAAGAGACATTGTTTTACCTAGTAACAGTGACGTTGAAGTACTTCAGCATGTTCCCAATCGCGTTGGTGTTTGTATTTACCACTCATCCGACAGAGTTTTCAGCCAGCTTGAACCGTTTAGGTGTGCCTTACAAAATCGCCTATGCTGTGAGCTTAACGCTGCGCTACTTGCCGGAAGTGAAAAAGGACTTTGTTAACATCATGCACGCGCAACAAGCACGCGGAGTAGAACTGAGTAAGAAGGCTCCGTTGCTCACTCGTATGAAGAACGTGGCAAAGATTCTTGGCCCTCTGATTTTCTCTAGTTTGGACAGAGCCGATCAAATCTCAAACGCGATGACGCTACGTGGGTTTGGTCGTCACTCCTCTCGCACTTGGTACAGCTTAAAACCACTGACCAAAGCCGATATGATCTGCATGGCTGGGATTGCGGTGATAGTGATTGCGGCGATCAGCAAGCGTGTTATCGACACACAACTGTTCTGGTATCCGTTCTAAATTCTTAAGTTTCAAACAGAAGATAACGTGCTTAGTATTGCGAACACGTTATCTTCCCGCTTTCCCCTCGATAACTCGCCTGTTGGCTTCTTGCTTGCGAGTGTTCAAAAGAAGCGGTAATTTCAGCGGCTCGCTGATGTGCCAGAAAGTTGCTTATTTAAACGACCAACATGAACTAAACTCATCAGTTTTATCAGGGGCTTAATGATCAACTGCGCACTGCCCACGATGAAAAGCCAAGTACCACTTTCAATCAACGAATCATTCAAAAAGAAAAAGCTACCAATTAAAAACCAAATAGCAATGAGTAGGTCGTTTGCAGCACCTAACGCCTCATAGCGGCGCTGAATAACGATGTGACGGCTACCTAGATCTAAATCCAACTCTCTGCCATGTATCTGCACTGTATAGCTCCCCTCTTATTGTTTCGCGTCAGTTATGCCCAAGTTATTTCGAAATACTTAGTTCTAAACCCTAACGGACGTGGCATGCATTGACAACCATTGGAGGGATTATCTATTTGCAATAAAAAGAAAAGGGCGCATAAGCACCCTTTTTAGCGAGTCTAATTACAGGTATTCGCTTTAATGATTAGATAGTGAGTACCAACTTAACTCCACTTCAACAAGCGAGTTTCGTTGCCTTCTTCCGGCTTCGCTGGAATATTGAGTGACAACAGCAAGCTCACTGCTGCCATACCAGCGCCGATGTAAAATACGCTCGCAGGTGAAACAAGCCAGATGACACCAAACGTAACAGGTATTACAACTGCAGCAATATGGTTAATCGTAAACGCAACGCCTGCGGTCGACGCCATATCGGCAGGATCGGCAATTTTCTGGAAGTAGGTTTTAATCGCAAGCGCTAACGCGAAAAATAAATGATCGACAACATACAATGCTGCCGCCCACTCTGCCGTTTGCACCAAACCGTACCCGACGAACACGAAGATCAAACCGACGTATTCAAACATCAACGCTTTGCGCTCACCAACAACGCCGATAAAACGGCCTATTCGCTTCGCAAACAAGAAGTTAAAGACATAGTTAATCAGGAACAGCAACGTAATATCTGCGGCGGAGTAACCAAACTTTTCTACCATCAAGAAACCAGCGAACACCGTAAAAATTTGACGGCGTGCTCCACTCATAAACGTAAGCGCATAGTATAACCAGTAACGTTTACGCAGGATGAGCTTCTTGTTCTGAGGCACTTTTGTCTTAAATTGTGGGAAGGCAAATGCCATCACCAAAATGAGCACAAAACCTAAACCACCAGCCATTAAATAGACCGTTTTAAAATCAAGTTTGAGCTGTTCGAGCGAAACCCAAATGGCGCCGTAGGTAAACAGAGAAGCCAAAGCTCCAACAGAAATAAACTTACCCAGCATTTCTGGCGCTTCTTCTTTAGATAGCCATTGTAAAGACAAAGACTGCTTGAGTGTTTCAAAGTAATGGAAGCCGGTGGACATTAACAAGGTTGTAAAAAGTAGACCGTACAAAGTGGGAAAATAACCTGTTAATGCCGTACCAAGCGTAAGCATCGCCAAAGAGACGAGCATAAAGCGTTGCTCTCGGATAAACAGCAATACAAACACGGCGGTAAAGGCCAAAAAACCCGGAATTTCGCGCACACTTTGCAATAGGCCTATGTCGGCACCATCAAAGTTTGCTTTCTCGATAACAAAGTTGTTCAACAACGCCATCCAGGTAGAAAAAGCAATGGGCACGATAATGGAAATTAACAGGAGGAAATTTTGCGGCGTTCTCCAGCCGTGCGATGAGGTAGTCATGATGTTTCCTTTAAATATGAAGGCATCATCATAGCTTTAAATGTAACAAATTCGCAATATCATTATTATTTTCAACCCAGAGCAAGCTGATATGGCTGAGGAATATTGTTATGAAGATAAACATCGCACTTAACTCCTTGGCGAAGCGCGATGTTCAAGTATCAAGAGAACTAAAGCATGAGTAAATGTGCTCAGTGGCTTAATCAATGACTTTTACTGATAGGCGATTTTTAAATTCAAACACATGTTCTGGACACACATCCAAACAACGGCCACAGCTAATGCAGTTTTGATCCATAACTCGACGATCTCCCTCTTTCAAAGGCTGCCGAAGCACTTCTGGTTCTGGGCAAATGTAAAAGCAATCCATGCATTTGGTGCAATCTTCGCGCCGAACAGCAGTAACGCGCAACAGGCTTTTTCGGCCTATCACGCCATAGGTAGCCCCCAGTGGACATAAGTGCCCACACCACCCATGCTCAACCAAGAGTAAATCCAACACAAACACTAGGGCGATTAGCACCCAACCTGCGCCCATACCAAACACCAACCCGCGATGCAGTGCCGCAACCGGATCTAACCATGTCCAAAGAATCGCGCCAGATAGCGCACTGCCCAACATCAAAACAGGGATCAGCCAATAACGAATCATGGGAGACCAACGATAGCTCGCTTTAATGTTGAACTTTCGACGCAACCACGCCGCCAAGTCTGTCACGATGTTCAACGGGCACACCCAAGCACAAAATGCGCGCGGCGCCAAAATCGCGTAAAACGCAACGACAATCACTACGCCTAACAACGCATTAAACTCCGGAACATGCCCTGTCGCCAAAGCTTGAAGCACAATTAACGGGTCACTTAACGGCACGGTATCGAGCAACATACTTGATGACAGATTACCAGTTAGAATTCCCAGCGTCGGCCCAGCCATAAACAGCGCAATGATGGTGAACTGACATAGCCGACGTAAAATCAAAAACCGATGCGCGCGCCACCAACCAAGCTTTTCAAGCGCTTCTTTGCCAGCATTTTGAGCTAAATTCTTTGCCATTACTTACCTCCTTTTAGCGATTCAAGCGCACCTTCCGGTACAGGCGTCTCACTAGGGAGGATATTTTCGAGTGGTTTGTCGATCTCTTTCCAACCAAAATTGTAGTGGCTGCCCACTTTGCCTTTCGCCAAATCCGTCGGGACGACTTTAATAGCAGCGACATCCAACACGCACGCTTGTTCACACTTACCGCATCCGGTACACACTTCGGAATTCACTGTTGGGATAAGTTTGGCGTGATAACCGGTTCGGTCGTTGTGAACCATCTCTAATGTGATGGCTTCATCAATCAGCGGACAAACGCGATAACAAACGTCGCATCGTAACCCTTGCCAGTTAAGGCAAGTTTCATGGTCAATAAGAACCGCTGTACCCATTCGAGCATCATCAATATCGGTTAGTTTCGGATCCAGCGCCCCAATCGGACAAGCGACAACACAAGGAATGTCTTCGCACATTTCGCAGGGAATATCGCGTGCAGTAAAGTAAGGTGAGCCAGTCGCGACGGGTGAAAGTAATGTCGCAAGTTTCAAGGTATCGTAAGGACATGCCTGAACACACAAGCCACATCGAATACAAGCTGATTCGAAATCGCCTTCCGGCAGTGCACCAGGCAGACGAATAGGCACACCTTTAGTTTCTCGAGCTTGGCTTTGTAGCGATTGTAAGCCCAATACACACGCAGCTGCGCCAACACCAGCCGCAGTTCGAGCTGTATCACGCAAAAATCGGCGCCGACTTTGCGATATTTTAGACTGAGAGGATTTCATGCTATTTCCTCAACAAAACTCCCTTATCAAGTTAAGCATAAATAGCCCTAAACGTGTCGTTTCCCTATACCTCATAGGAGGTAACCCCATCCTCTATTGATTCAAGTCAACTGACGCACAGTGCCGTCGTCACAGTTTGACTAAATGCGTTTATTTACTGCGACATGAAATTCACCACGATACTCTGCAGTACGCGCCATTCTCAGTACAATAATTCAACACCTTTGCAATCTACTCGCTCAATTCGATGATAAATCACTACTAAAAATTCAAAAAATGACATCATAACAAGCTAATTTAAAAGGCATTTATCCATTAAACATAAAAAAACACTATCCAAATAAGAAAACTGTGGTTAGATTAAAAATTAAAACTAAAAAGCGAAGGAGAGAGGCATGGAAATTATCGTACGTCCAACGACCGTCGAAGACGCAGCGGCACTCGTAGAAATCTATTCACAACCAAAAGCACAACGTGAAACCCTGCAACTCCCAAAGCCTTCGCTCGCGATGTGGGTGGAAAGATTGTCAAACATACCTGATGGTGTTTATAGCTATGTCGCTGAAATTGATGGTAAAGTCGTCGGAAATATTGGCTTTCACCACTCTCTACGTCCAAGAACGATGCACACGGCATCGTTTGGCATCGGAGTACATGATAGTTTCCACGGACTCGGTATTGGTAGCAAATTGATAGAAACAGTCACTGAACTAGCAGATAACTGGTTAAATGTGAGAAGAATTCAGATAGAGGTCAATGCCGATAACGACGCCGCCATTGGGCTTTATAAAAAGCATGGATTTCAAATTGAGGGTGAAGCGATTGACGGTTCCTTCCGTGATGGTGAATTCATCAATACCTATTACATGGCGCGCATCAGACCAGGCCAAAGATAAAACAAAGCCTCCTACTAATTGGAGGCTTTTCTTTTTAAACTTCGACTCACTTTCGTAAGTAAGCCAACGCTCTGCGAGTCAATGCTTCTGTGTAGGGATTGATCTTCCAGTGGTCGGGACTCCAACCTTTCACAAATCGCTGAAAGTCTGCCCAAGCCACAGCAAACAAAGGACGCCACTCACGCTCGACTTCATTAGGGTCAAGATTCGGTTGATAGACAATTAGCGCGTGTTGCAACTGAGCAAAATACGTATCCAAAACCCAAACTTCCATCTCTGCACAACGTTCTGGCTTAACGGCGCTACTCATAAACAGTGCCACATCTTTCATTGCACACCCACATCCAACGTATTGAAAGTCAACCGCAACAACGCTTGATTCTTCTTCATCAAAACAGAAGTTCGCCAATTTGGCATCACCGTGTACTAGTGTTTTAAACTTAGCTTGCGAAAGCGTTTGATCAATCAATTGAGCCGCATTTTGTAGCTCAGTGTCTTGCAATGCTTCAAGCTCGTCGGGTCTGGTTGCTAAGTGCCAGTATGTTCCGGTATGCCACAACTTATCCGAACGAACATCGATGTATCGCGCATGAAAGTTCGCCAACCAAGTGAGGCAGGCTTGTAGATGCTCTAGCTGTGCATCTGTGATGACTTTTGGAAAGCCCACCTCGGCGAGATCTTCCATCACAATGAGCCATTCATTCTCCGATTGGAACGTTTTTAGACCTTGTGGTACTCGGCAGCGAGTATCCACCCCTCCGGAAAAATACTCATACCAATTCACTTCCACCTGATAAGAGTGCAACTTTCTTTGATGAGAACGGTCCGTATTCCAGCCTCTAGGATGCTCTGAAGGCTTAGGGAGTTTTACATGCTTAATGATCACTGAACCAGTAGAATAAGTAACTCGGACTAACTCCCCATAGCCTCCCCATAGCGATTGTATGACTTCTACAGAGCGGTAATTACCGAGATTGAGTTCCTGGCCAATATTTTGGTAGCGTTGGTGGTTGTTACTCATCATGTGAGCAGATGTGACCACGTTTGGTTCTTCTCCATGTAGTGAATAACATATGGGCAAACTGGTTTGATTTGATAACCGAGTGACTCAATTTCTGGCAACACCGCTTCCATCATCACTTTTCCGTACCCCTTACCTCGCAGTGCTTCAGGAACAACCGTTGATGTAATGTGCATGACATTACCCTTAAGCTGATAAATCACCTTGGCTTTATAACCCTGCTCTAAATCAACCCAGAATGTACTATTCGTGGTCTCATGAGTTACTTTATGCATATCTTGCTCTCTAATTTTTGTTACAGATTGATTGAATCAAACTATATCACTGAATAAAATCGATACCATGCGGGAGTGCTGCTTCGCCTCACGCGATTACCTTCTCACATCAGGTACGACAATTATAATGAGAAATATGAGCCCAATTGCCAGAGACGGCAAGCTACCTCTGCAAAGCAAGAAGGCACCAGAACGTCAGGCAAGTACATTAAATAGCACCGATGCAATGGCAATGGTCGAACATGGCAGTGAAGTGAGCTTAAACGTCACCACCCCCGTTGGTACAAAGTTTATTACAACCAGCACATTTGTTGGCTGTCACTCAAATAATACTGCATTGATAGAGGTTCCGAACATCTCCGATGAAGACTTGAAGTTCTATTTTCAAGAAGGCTTTTGGATCAATGTAAAAGCCTACTCTCATCGAGGTGAAGGGGCCGTTATCCCATTTCGGGCCCAATTACAGCATCGACTAGGCGATCCGTACCCAATTTTGGTGCTAGACCTACCCAACACTATGCAGGTCTTTCAGCTTCGCAAAGAAGTGCGTTACGAAGTAAATTTGAGAGCGCGTGTTTGTTTAGAAGCCTATCGAACTGAATGCGAAATAAGAGATTTATCTCGTAGTGGCTGTCGTTTTGTAACATCACCGATGAGCCGACCACTTCAGGTTGGTGACCACGTTTCATTGGATCTAACGATGCCCGGAGAAAGTCGTATGCTAGCGCCGTTGCGAGGTCGTATTTGTAATTTACAAAAATCAACGCACTATGCTCGCTACGGAATGGAGTTTGATGAGGTTGGTAAAAACAACGCTAAAAACCTCCTCAGTCACCTCAAATTTGATGGGACTAAGCTCACACTAAAAAGATAGATTTAATAACCCCTATCGCTTATCAAGAAGCTTTGAAGTGCTAGAAAACAAGAAACCCCTTACTTTTCAGTAAGGGGTTTTATTTACTAAGAATAAGGCAGTATCTTAGATAAGAGTCATGACTTAGAAGTCGTAACGTAGACCTAGCGCTAGCTCATCTTTTTCAGCCGCGCCTTCGTTATCCATTAGATCGAAGTTGTATGATGCGTAGCCACGGAAGTTAGGCTTGAAGTAGTAAGTTACATCAACAGCTAGGTTTTCTACAGTATCTGCGTCTTCTAGTTCACCTTTGTTGAACGTAGAAGTGAATACAGTTTGACCCATAGTGTAAGCAGCGGCTAGTTCGTAGCCTTTGTAATCAAAAGTCTTACCTGCAACATCCATATCCGCGCCAGTGTAGTTACCAGCGAAGTAGAAGTCACCTACAGAGTATGCAGCTACCAGCATGAACTCATCGCTGTCGTTTTGATCTGCGTAACCAGCACCTAGTTCAAAACCAGTGTTAGCAAACGCGTAAACACCAGATAGAGAGAAGCCATCTTCCTCGTTGTCTGTAAAGCCTTGTGCATCTGTTGTGCGATCAGCAAAACGGTAGCTAGCGCGTACAGCTAGTTGCTCGAATTGGCCTTTGTAAGACAGCATGTTATCTGTACGGTCAGAAACAGGCAGTTTAAGTGCTGCTGTGTTACCGTGGTAAGCCATAATGTCAGTAAAGTCAGTAAGAACCACTAGTGCGCCGTCGTTTTTACCGTAAGTTACTTCACCGTATTTGCCACCCAGACCCGCATAAGCGTAACGAGTTTCAAGACTATCTGTCTCACCAACTTTGTTACCTTTAGAATCAAATACATCATAAGTTTTAGTTACAAACTCACCTTCCCAAAAACCAACGCCGTATAGGTTTTCATTGATTTCCTGTTTGCCTAGGAAGTTAAGACGGATGCGAGTACGGTCTTCTGCCTTACCATCCATCATAGAAAGACGCGCTTCAGCGCGGCCGCCCATCTCAAGAGAAGTGCCATCTTGGTTGTATAGTTCTGAAGCGACAACTTGAGATCCTGATGCCATTAGCGCCACTGCTACAGCTAAAGTTTTTAATTTCATTGTTATTTTCCATATCATTGTTTTATATGTATTTTCTCACCAGAAAAACAGGACTTTTCTGTACCAACGAGAAAACTGGCGGCATAGTAGCAGCTGTTATTTTTCACGCAACGTGTTGAATAAACAGCGCTTATAGAAGAAAACACCACTTAAAATGACGATATGAATACCTCTCAACCATCAAGTTATCGGTTGAGTTAAAAAAAATGTTCGCGTCAAAAAAAAATTGACGAAAAAAATGTAAAAACAATATCACAAAACGTGATGTTGCCCGCAAAAAAATCTTGTTAACTAACTGTTTTAGATAGACTTATTGATAATAAATCCGATTATTACAAACAAAAAAATCCCTGAGCATTCACTCAGGGATTTAGAGATTTGATAAGTAGATGGTAAATTAAAGCTTAAAGAAACTTAATTGCTCTTTCTGCTTCTCTGCAAGTAATGAAAGCTCAGTACTCGCACTTGCACTCTGGCTGATGCCCGCTACATTTTGGTTTACAAGCTCCGACATGTTAACCACGTTGCGATTGATATCTTGAGTAACTTGAGACTGCTCTTCGGCTGCGGTTGCGACTTGCGTGTTTGAATCGTTGATGTTGGCGACCGACTCGGTAATTCCAACCAACGCTTCATTCGCTTGTTGCGTCAGCTCGTTGTTGCGGCTAAGCATATCAAGGCTGACTTGCATACTGTCATTCGCCAGCCCAGACTGCGCTTGAAGCTCTTCAATGATCGTTTGGATCTCTTGTGTCGAGTCTTGAGTACGCGCTGCTAGCATGCGTACTTCATCAGCTACTACCGCAAAACCACGACCAGACTCACCAGCTCGCGCCGCTTCAATCGCAGCATTCAATGCTAGCAAGTTGGTCTGCTCAGATACGCCGCGAATCACTTCAATAACATCGTTGATCTGTACAGATTGCTCTTTTAGACGCAAAACAACTTGCGCTGCATCGTTCAATGCTTGAGACATTTGTGCACTTGCTTCCGCACTTTCTTGGAAGATAGCCAAACCTGATTGAGCAAGTCCATCAGCTTCACGAGCGGTTGCGTCAGCAGAGGTCGCGTTATCACTCACATTATTCGCAGTGCTTGCAAGCTCGTTAACCGCAGATGCAACTTGCTCGATCTCCGCCAACTCTTGTTGAGCGTTCGCTTCCGCTTGCGTCATTACCGCAGCCAATTCGGTCGATGCAGATGCAACTTCCTCACTAATACGGGTTAACTGGTCCACAGTGTTGTATAACTGCTCTGCGGTTTGGTTTACATCTTTGCTCAGCTTAGAGATCTCATTGTCCCCATCGACATCTGCACGTACTGATAGATTACCCATTGCTAACTGACGCATCACTTCTTGCAGCTTTTGGATTGGTGTAACAATCATGCCAGATAGGAACCAAGCGCCTATCAATGAGAAAGCAAATACCGCTAAAACAGTCAACATAGCGTTATTTTGCACACGTTCATTTTGCTGATGACTTCTGATAGTAGATTGTTCAGCTTGCTCGTTTACATGCTTTGATAGCGTGTTAATTTGTTGGACCATTTCTCGACCAACATTGCGATACTCTTTGACAAATGCACGGTACTCGCTATCCGATTTCAAACCTTGATCGTATTGGTTGAAGAAAGCAACTGAGCGCTCTGAATATCGCACATAGGATTCAATTGCTTGGCGAACTTTAACGGCATCGTCACGGAATAGGTTTCGGGTTTCAATTGCGCTTAAATCGGCATCAACTTGCTTTAAGCCTTCTTTCAATTCGGTTAGAAAATTCTCACGACGAGAAGCATCGTAAATAGCGTAAACCGCGCTTATGCGCAGAGGGTAAATTTGGTCGTCAATACTCGCCAATGTGTCTTTGTGAAAAACCAAAGATTCTTGGTTGGAAGCAATAACATCTTGCTCTGCTTGAAGATTGTTTTTAGTAATCCAAAGAGCAATAAACAAAACAATCGCGGTAAATAATACCGGAACCAAAATTTGCGTTCGTACTGACAAATTTTTCAGTGATAACTGCATGACAGGGCCTCAGTTGTATGCGTGATGTCTATATCCAAACAAATTCGAGCAGTGCCTATAACAACGTTACTTTTCGGCAGTTTGAATATCTATGCTTCCTTGCGACGGGATAAATCCCAGACGAATAAACAAGTGGCGAATATTAGAGGTCGATCACACTTTTGTCTAGTACAAAAACTCTCCATTTTCAATCTGTTATTGACAATATCCCGACAGTGGCGTCGGGATATTGTCGTTATGATAAATTATGATCACTTATGATGAGATACATTCACATTTAGGACGGTTTCAGCCTATTTTCTCAACGAATTGAGCTTGGCTTGAGCAAGGCCAAAAATGGTATCGATTGGATAAGAGCCTTCATCGGTTGGCTCACCAGCAACTTTCCCCGTAAACAATTCGATAGCTTCAGTAACATGGGCAATCGCCCAAATATTAAACTCGCCTTTTTCGACTGCTTTCACGATGTCGGAACGAAGCATTAGATTGTGAACATTAGAGCGCGGAATAATGACCCCCTGCCCGTCATGACGACCTTTAATTACACACACATCATAAAATCCTTCGATCTTTTCGTTTACGCCACCAATAGGCTGAGCTTGGCCAAATTGATTCATCGACCCTGTTATCGCAATGTCTTGTCGGTTTGGTTGCTTTGAAAAAGCAGACACAACCGCACATAACTCAGCCATGCTGGCACTATCACCATCAACACCACCATAAGATTGCTCAAAGGTAATGGTTGTAGTTAATGGCACTCGTGCCGTTTTACCAAATACGGAAGATAAGTAGGCAGACAAAATCATCACGCCCTTAGAGTGAATACTGCCTCCCAAATCCACGCTTCGCTCGATATCGATAACATCCCCATCACCGTAACACGTCGTCGCTGTGATGCGATTCGGTGCACCAAACATGTAGTCACTAGTGCTCAATACCGAAAGTGCGTTCACTTGGCCTACGGCTTCTCCTTCGGTGCGAATCAGCGTTGTGCCGTTAATAAAGGTTTCCATTACGTTATCGCGTAATCGGCTTACTCGCATTTCTTGGTTATTGAGCGCCTCTTCAACATGCCCAATACGGATCATGTTGGAGTTGGCTTGACGAGCCACGTAGTTCGACTCTCGAAGCAAGTTGGCGATATTAGCCGAATGTAGAGATAGCTTGGATTGGTCGCCAGACAAACGTGAGCTGTATTCGATGATTCGAGCAATGGCTTTGCGATCGCAATGCAGCATATTGTTGTCATGCACCACGCTAGAGATAAAGCGCGCGTAATGCAGCTCAGACTCCGGCGTACGTTTCATTTCGTCTTCGAAATCTGCCGTCACACGGAACAACTCGCTGAACTCTGGATCGTAATGTTGGAGTAATTGGTAAGTTCGGTAATCACCAAACAAGATGATTTTGATATCAAGCGGAATCGGTTCAGGATCGAGTGATACCGCCCCCGTCAATGTGACTTCTTTTTCTAGAGACGTAAAACTCAATTGACGAGCACGCAATGCGCGCTTCAAACCATCCCAAACGTAAGGCTGTTCAAGTACTTTCTGAGCATCCATTAATAGAACGCCGCCATTCGCCTTATGCAAGCTCCCTGCGCGAATCAGCGAGAAGTCGGTAAACACCGTTCCCTTGAAAGTGGCAGTCTCAATCGACCCGAAGAGTGAATGATAGTTGGGATTTTCTTCAACAACGATAGGAAATTCGCTGCTTTTACGGCTTACCAAGACGTTCACTTTATAACGACGTGGCAATTTTTTATCCAAGGATGCCGTCGCAATTTCGCCTTGCTCGCCACTTTGGTCAAGGAAGATATCTGCGTTTTCAACAATATCTTTTTGCAGCTCAGTTAAGTAGGTTTTGATTTCGGAATATTGCGCGTAATCCACTTTGAGTTTTTTGATGAAGTGAGTAATCACATCAAGCGTCACTTCATCATTGAGCTTTTTGATTTTATCGCTGTATGTCTCTTCCCACTCCGTAAGCTCACGAACCATCGAGCGCAATCGCACTTCGAGTTCATCAATAGCATCGCTGAATTGCTCTTGTTCTTTTTTGCTTAGTACATCAAAAGACTCTTCCGTATGAAGCTCATCACCGTTCATGGCGACAAACTGATAATCCCCCTGTGTAGTCAGTGTTAGGCTGATGCCTTTTTCTTTTGCCTCTCGGCTAATACGATCCAGCTCGTTTTGTTGCTTAGCTGCCAATTGATTTTTTAATCGCTCAGCGCGGCTAAAGTACATTTCATTGTCGAATGCTAGGGGTAAAGCATTCAATAATTTGCCCATTAAAGCTTCAATATCAACACGTAGCTTATTTCCGATACCACAAGGCAGCTTTAATACCTTTGGTGTACGGGTATCCTCAAAGTTCGCAACGTAACACCAATCAAACAGGGCTGCTGCATCGTGCTGGTGACGATTCAGATAGCGCAAGATCATGGTGCGTTTACCTAGTCCATTCTGACCAATGGCGTAGATGTTATACCCTTTCTCTTTGATGGACATCGCAAACTCGACCGCTTTTTGCGCGCGCTCTTGGCCCACGATTTCATCAATTGGAGGTAACTCCTTGGTCGACTTACATGGCATATTCTCTAGATCTGCTACAGAATATAGCTGCTTAGCTTCCAATCTTAGTATTGCCATATCCACTTCCTTTTTTCTTATTTTCGTTATTTGAGTGTAGAGATTATTTGCTTAATTTTAAGTGATTTACCTTCCACCCTAGATTGATTGGACATTTTATGAACACATAAGTGATATTAACACGCACTTGCAATTGATAATCAATTTCATTTAATATCTAAACAAATCAAATGTTGTGGAGATGGATATGAATATTGAGCAATGCTGGATGCGCTACTTAAAAGCGGAGCAACTGATGGAACAAGGCCATTGGCCAGAAGCTCATCGTTTATATGACGACGTGCTCAACAATCTACCCAACCACATTCATTTAGCGCTAGAAAATGCACAAACTAAACCTTGCCAATTTGTATGTCTCATTACGGGACTTAGAGATGCTAGCGTGACGCAATCAGAGATTCTCAACAAACTCGGCTTACAGCATGATGCGTTCTCAATACTCAATCAAACTTACGCGCTATTTCAATTTTTGCAGCTAGAGAGCCATGAACTGATTGAGCGCGTAGGTCACCTACTTGGTCAACAGAGCGAAGACTTATTAGCTCACATGGCGGCATTTTGCTCTGCCCAACGTAATGCTCAATGGATGATAGAACTCGAGCACGTAACGCGCGCGCATGAGCAGTTCTTACATTTGCAAGCAATGAGTTCGGCAAAAGCTTCGCCTTCTCACCTGTATAATTAATCTAAAGCTCAAGCATTGAGGCCAGCTAGGTTTGTACTGTCCATTGCTTGAGTATCATTTGCTTTATCAACCACAAGGATCTGTGATGTCTTCTAAAACCATTCTTTCGGTGAACAACCTATCAGTCAGCTTTACGACAAACGATGGGATCGTCGATGCAGTAAAGAATGTTAGCTTCGATTTAAAAGCAGGCGAGACGCTGTCCATCGTTGGCGAATCTGGCTCTGGCAAGTCAGTATCAACCAATGCACTGATGAAACTACTGCCAGACAACGCTATTTTGCATGAAAACTCATCCATCATGTTCGAGGGTAGCTCCATCTTGGATAAAACAGAGCGTGAAATGCAAAGTATTCGCGGTGATCGCATTGGCATGATTTTTCAAGAGCCGATGACCTCACTAAACCCGTACATGCGGGTGGGTATCCAAGTCGCTGAGGCCATCATGTGTCACCGCCCGGTCGACAGACGAACAGCAAAAGCAAAGGTGTTAGAGCTGTTTGAATTGGTTCATATGCCAAACCCAGAAAAAGCGTACAACAAGTACCCACACGAATTTTCTGGTGGTCAATTGCAACGCATCATGATTGCGATGGCACTGATTAACGAGCCCGATATTTTGATCGCCGACGAACCTACAACAGCGTTGGATGTCACGGTTCAAGCAGAAGTGTTGCACCTGATTAAAGAAATTCAGGCTCAGATGGGCATGGCAATCCTATTTATTACTCATGACTTAGGCGTCGTAAAACACTTTGCAGACCGTGTCATTGTGATGTGTAAAGGAGAAGTCGTCGAAGAAGGCGAAACGCAAATACTCTTCGAGGACCCAAAGCACGAATACACACGTATGCTAATCAACTCGATTCCTAAAGGCAGTAAGGAGCCTATTAGCGAAAGTGCTACACAGCTTT
Source organism: Vibrio sp. Vb1337 (assembly GCF_033338715.1). Classification (NCBI taxonomy): domain Bacteria; kingdom Pseudomonadati; phylum Pseudomonadota; class Gammaproteobacteria; order Vibrionales; family Vibrionaceae; genus Vibrio; species Vibrio sp. Vb1337. Next base: position 227,982 of record NZ_JAWOTD010000003.1, read on the forward strand.
TAAAGGCCGACGATATACGAGTCAAATTCTTGGTAAAGTCGCATTTTATTGCGAGCAAGAATGAGTACTTCGAAGCGGTAAAAGGCATTTCTCTTGAGCTTAAACAAGGAGAGACCCTCGGGATCGTTGGGGAGTCCGGTTCAGGTAAGTCTTCACTCGGCCGAGCTTTGATAGGTCTACTGCCCTCAACTGGCAAAATAGAATATAAAGGCCAAGATATGGCCTTGCTGACAAACAAAGAACGTTTTGAGCTGAAAAAAGACGTTCAGATGGTATTCCAAGACCCTTATGGTTCGCTTTCTCCTCGTATGACTATCGGCGAGATCATCACAGAAGGATTAACTGTCCACCAACCAATGTTGAGTAAAAAAGAACGTATGCAGAAAGCGCGCAACGTGCTCCGTGAGGTCCGCTTAGATCCCGCGTCCATCAACCGTTATCCGCACGAGTTTTCAGGAGGCCAGCGTCAGCGTATTGCTATCGCGCGAGCACTGATCCTTGAACCTTCGTTTATTCTGCTTGATGAGCCAACCTCTGCATTAGACCGCTCGGTGCAACTGACAGTGATTGACCTTCTGAAAGATTTGCAGAAAAAACACAATATTGGCTACTTGTTTATTAGCCACGATCTATCAGTAGTTAAAGCACTCTCTGATCGTGTTCTAGTCATGCAAAAGGGCGAGGTCATGGAACAAGGTACGGCCGAAAAGATTTTCCAAAACCCTAAAAATGACTACACGAAAAAACTGATAGATGCCTCATTTGATCTTGAAAACAGTGAAAATCAGCACAATGCGGCTTAGGTTCATCACAGTTTCATATTCATAAACTAGGATTAAGAAAAGGTGATAAATTCATCTTGTCTTAAGAATGGCGTAGCTGCCTTTCGGTTTGGCCGCCGAGACTGGTTGGTTCAAGAGTCAGACTTAGTCAACCTGGCTCAAATACTGGCAAACAGTATGAATTGAGTTCCCCCAACCATGAAAAATGCCGCGACACTGTCGCGGCATTTTTTTATTCTCAGAAGCTTCGAACAACTAGGGCATTAAATCGACTCAATACCCATATTATGTAACGTAAATGCATACACGTCTGTGGTGAGGTCAATTTGCTTACTCAGCGGCATTCCTGCACCATGACCTGCATTGACATCAATGCGTATTAATACTGGATTAGCGCCTTGCTGCTTGTCTTGCAGCTCCGCAATAAACTTGTACGAATGTGCTGGCACAACTCGGTCGTCGTGATCAGCAGTTGTCACCAATGTCGCAGGATATTGCACGTTTTCTTTTACATTGTGAACAGGAGAGTAGCCAAGCAAGTATTGGAACATCGCTTCGCTTTGCGAAGACGTGCCATAGTCATACTTCCAGCCTTCTCCAGACGTAAACGTGTGGTAACGCAGCATATCAAGCACGCCAACCGCAGGCAGCGCGACTTTGAATAGTTCAGGGCGTTGCGTCATACACGCTCCAACTAACAAACCACCATTAGAACCACCGCGAATCGCTAGGCGATCCGAGCTAGTGTAGTCGTTTTCAATCAGGTATTCCGCCGCCGCAATAAAGTCATCAAACACGTTTTGCTTTTGCTGCTGAGTGCCTGCGTTGTGCCAGGCTTTACCGTATTCACCGCCGCCTCGCATGTTGGCGACAGCGTATATACCACCCAACTCTAGCCAGTTGGCTACATTGCCAGAAAACATTGGAGTGAGGCTGATGTTAAAACCGCCGTAACCATACAACATGGTTGGTGCTCTACCATCAAGTGCAATGCCCTTCTTGTATGAAATGATCATCGGAACTTGCGTGCCGTCTTTTGAGGTGTAAAACACCTGTTTTGATTCATACTCATTACGATCGAACGGTGCCTTTGATTCTTGAAACAGTGTCGATTCACCAGACTCAACATCAAATGAGAAGATCGTCGGAGGCGTCACGTAGTTAGTGAATGTGTAATAAAGTGTGGTTTCTTCTTTTTTACCCGCCAGACCATAAGCCGTGCCTTCTCCCGGCAATTGTACATCTCGAATCCACTCACCTTGGTAGTTAAACTGCTGCACTTTAGAAAGCACATCTACCATATAAGTCGCAAACAGATAACCGCCACCTTTGCTGATTTCTAACGGCTGTTCTTGTTCAGCAATCACGTCAGCCCATTGTTCTGTCTGAGTGTTGTAGCTGACAACTTTGCCATTCGGCGCGTCTAGGTTGGTGTAAAGCAGCAAGGTTGCGTCTTGGCTATCAATTAAGTAGGTGTCGCCTTGCGTTGTATCGCGCAGCGTCACAATTGCTTGGGAGTCAGACTGTAAATCGATATAAAACAGACGATTACCCGATGTAGATTCTGCGCCAGAGATAATGAGGAAGCGATCATCTGTCGTCGTCGTACCAGACACATAACGATGAACTTGCGTATCCAACTCACCGAAAATCACTTTATCTTCAGATTGAGGTGTACCAAGTTCATGATAATAAAGCTTGTGATGCTCAGTTCGAGCTGACAACTCGCTGCCTTGCGGCTTATCGTAGCTTGAGTAATAGAAGCCTTTGCTGCCCAGCCAAGAAATCGACGTAAACTTCGCATCAACAATCTCAGGCTCTAACTGTTCTTTGGTTTCCGTATCAATGACAAAGATCTTACGCCAATCACTGCCCCCTTCCGAGATGGAATACGCAACCAAACGGCAGTCTTTAGAGAAGCTGACTTCGCCAAGAGAGGTCGTGCCCTCTTCGGAGAAAGTATTTGGATCAAGGAAAACCTCGGCTTCTCCCTCGCCTTTACGTCGATACAATACGCTTTGGTTTTGCAAACCGTCGTTTTTGTAGAAGTAGGTGTAGTCACCACGTACAAATGGCTGGGAATATTTTTCGTAGTTTTGACTGTTCGCCACTAAGTCACGGATTTGTTGGCGGTACGGTATCTGACCAAGGAAATCGAAGGTGACCGAATTTTGACCCGAAACCCATTGTGCGGTTTCTTCACTTCGATCATCTTCTAACCAGCGATAAGGGTCGGCAATGTCGTGACCAAAATAAGTGTCCACGACAGAATCTTTACGTGTTTTTGGGTAATGCATAACGTCCGTGTTACTCCGTTGTTTTTATTAAGTTGTTTATCTTCAATCGTTTTATTGCGGTGATTACCTTAGAGCACCCAATTTTGATTTCAACGACATTGTTTTAAATCTATGAAGAACCTAGAAATAATGAGATATCGTCAAGTATCGGTCACGAATGTGCTCAATAAGCAGCTTCACTTTGTTCGGTGGTTGACGAGTAAACGGATACACCGCGTAGATACCCAACTTTTTACCTACTAATTCAGGAAAAATATCCACCAGTTGGCCATTGCGAATATCGTGATACACCAAGCAGCGCGGGACGTAAGCAATACCATGGCCGCCCAGAGCGGCTTTACGTAATGCGGTCGCGTTATCAGTAGAAAAGCAGCCCGATACTTTGACGATGTAATTGCCATCTTCTCCTTTAAACTCCCAATCCGTTGCACCTGTGGTTTGGTAAGCGTATTGCAGACAATTGTGCGTGGTGAGATCAATCGGCTCGATCGGTTTCCCATTTTTCGCAATATAAGAAGGTGACGCGCATACCACCCATTGGGAATCGAGAATATGTCGTGCGATCAAACTGGAGTCGGCTAGGTAGCCAGTTCGAATGACTAAGTCGTAACCATCAGCCACTAAATCGACAAAGCGATTATCCAATGACATGTCCACGGTCAGACCCGGATGAAGGTTACAAAATTCGGCAACAGCATCAGCAAGTATCAAATCTCCAGAGATACACGGCACGGACATTTTTATATGACCGCTCACATTCTCTCCAAAGCCTGCAACAGCATCCATAGCCTCCTGAGTGGCCTGCTTCACATTTTTAGCACTGTGGAGTAACACCTTACCTGCCTCGGTCAAGGTTAATTTGCGCGTTGTTCGATATAATAGCTGAGCCCCTATTTCTTCCTCCAACCTCGCCATTCTTTTGCTAACTACCGAATTTGTAAGGTTATTTGCCTCTGCAACCTTACTAAAGCTGCCAAGTTCGATTACTTGAGAAAATAGGATTAAGTCGTCTGCTCTCATACCATTATGTCACTTTTGGAATTAATTATTTTCATTATTTCCCTATATCAACAAAAAATAAAGGAGTAAATTCACGCCAAATTAACAAAACCATTACAACAAAAAGTCACCTCTACAGCGGATTGACACCGTTCGAGAAGTCAGCGTACGAAGGATGTACAAATGAGTGAAACCCTACTTGCCCTAGTGGCATTTTCGCCAATTGTTGTTGCCGCCATCTTATTGGTTGGTCTCAACTGGCCTGCTAAAAAAGCCATGCCTGTTGCGTTCGGTCTAACCGTCGCTATCGCACTTATGTTTTGGGATATGTCAGCCAATCGCGTACTGGCTTCTGTATTCCAAGGGCTAGGCATTACTGTCTCTGTTCTATGGATCGTGTTTGGTGCCATCTTCTTGCTCAACACTTTAAAACACACTGGAGCGATCACCACAATCCGTAATGGATTTACCGATATTTCGGCTGACCGCCGTGTACAAGCCATCATCATTGCTTGGTGCTTTGGCTCGTTCATTGAGGGCGCATCTGGGTTCGGTACCCCGGCAGCAATCGCTGCACCACTACTGGTTGCAATCGGCTTCCCTGCGCTAGCCGCTGTCCTTATGGGCATGATGATTCAGTCTACGCCTGTTTCATTCGGCGCGGTAGGCACGCCTATCATCGTAGGTGTAAACAAAGGTTTAGACACGCATAACATCAGTGAGTCGTTGGCCGCACAAGGTGCAACGTGGGAAATGTACCTGCAAGATATCACAGCTCACGTTGCTGTCATTCACGCAGTCGTAGGTACGATGATCCCGGTATTAATGGCGATGATGTTAACACGTTTCTTCGGCAAGAACAGAAGCTGGAGTGAAGGCCTGGATATTCTACCATTTGCGTTATTCGCTGGTGTCTCTTTCACCGTTCCATACGCGTTAACCGGCGTATTCTTGGGCGCAGAGTTCCCTTCACTTATCGGTGGTTTGGTTGGTCTGTCTATCGTTGTTACCGCAGCGAAAAAAGGCTTCTTAGTACCAAAGACTAAGTGGGATTTCGAAAGCGAAGACAAATGGCCTGCAGAGTGGTTAGGTTCGCTAAAAGTCGATCTAAACGACAATCCGGGCAAGCCAATGAGCATCGTAAAAGCTTGGGTTCCATATGTAATGCTGGCAGTTATTCTCGTCGCAAGCCGCGTTAGCCCTGAGCTGAAAGGCTTTGTACAAAGCGTAAGTTTGTCGTTCAGCAACATTCTTGGTGAGACTGGCGTTAGCGCTGCGATTCAGCCGTTATACCTTCCTGGTGGCATTCTGGTGTTTGTCGCACTACTTGCTGCAATGTTACAAAGCGGCAGCGTAAAGCCATTGCGTGAAGCATTTGGCGAGTCAAGCAAAACACTGATTGGGGCGGGTTTTGTCTTGGTATTTACCATTCCGATGGTTCGTATCTTTATCAACTCAGGCATCAACGGTGCTGACCTAGCAAGTATGCCCGTCACAACCGCAAACTTCGCCTCTGACCTTGTTGGTTCTGCGTTCCCAGCGCTGAGTGCCACCGTTGGTGCACTGGGTGCGTTCATCGCTGGCTCAAACACGGTATCAAATATGATGTTCAGCCAGTTCCAATTCGAAGTGGCACAAACGTTGTCTATTTCGAGTGTGATTGTTGTATCACTCCAGGCCGTCGGTGCTGCTGCAGGTAACATGATTGCGATTCACAACGTTGTTGCCGCATCAGCCACGGTAGGTTTGCTTGGTCGAGAAGGCGCAACATTGCGTAAGACGATTATCCCTACGTTCTACTACATTGTAATGACAGGCATTATTGGATTGGTGCTAATTTATGGCTTCCAAATGACAGATGTCTTAATGAAGTAACGCGAAATGCAGGGTTTACAACCCTGCCTAATTTGACACAGCTGTCTGCACTACTACCCCGACATGTTGATTTAGCTTGCTACATCAATTCCCCCGACAGCTGTGTCACCCTTTCCAGTTTGCATAACTGATTGAGTGATTTAACAAAATTTTTCAACCAATTATGTAAATGGGTTACCAACATCACCGATTCAAACGTAAGTGAACCATAGGTAACTATACTCATTTTGATGTCTTCACTGCTTTGCGATGAAGGCTCAACGAAAGAGCAAATTGCTCCACAACTTTGCTTAGAATAACCGCTAGGACACCATTATGATTATCTCAGCTTCTACTGACTACCGCGCTGCCGCGAAATCCAAGCTTCCCCCGTTTCTATTCCATTATATTGATGGCGGCTCTTACGACGAACGCACGCTGAAGCGTAATACTGACGATTTAGGTGATGTCGCTCTTCGCCAACGCGTCCTACGCGATATGACAGATTTGAGCCTCGACACCGAGATCTTCGGTGAGAAACTGGCAATGCCAATCGCGCTAGCTCCTGTTGGTCTAACTGGTATGTACGCGCGCCGAGGCGAGGTGCAAGCAGCAAAAGCAGCCGAGAAAAAAGGCATCCCATTTACTATGTCGACTGTTTCGGTTTGTCCGATTGAAGAAGTCGCACCTGCAATTGAACGTCCAATGTGGTTCCAGCTTTACGTGCTTAAAGATCGTGGCTTTATGAAAAACGTACTTGAGCGTGCAAAAGCAGCAGGCGTAACAACGCTGGTGTTTACCGTTGATATGCCAGTTCCTGGCGCACGTTACCGTGACATGCACTCAGGTATGAGTGGCCCTAACGCGGCCATGCGTCGTGTATTCCAGGCGATGCGCCACCCAAGCTGGGCGCTGGATGTGGGTCTACTTGGTAAACCGCACGACTTAGGTAACATCTCAACTTATCGTGGCGAACCAACAAAGCTAGAAGATTACATCGGCTGGTTAGGCGCAAACTTCGACCCTTCTATCTCCTGGAAAGATCTTGAGTGGATTCGTGATTTTTGGGATGGCCCAATGGTTATCAAAGGCATTCTAGATGAAGAAGACGCGAAAGATGCGGTACGTTTCGGCGCAGATGGCATTGTGGTATCTAACCATGGTGGCCGTCAGTTAGATGGCGTACTTTCAAGCGCTAAAGCACTACCAAGCATTGCGGATGCGGTAAAAGGTGATCTTAAGATCTTCGTAGACTCTGGTATTCGTACTGGTCTTGATGTCGTTCGTATGCTCGCACTTGGTGCAGACTGTACGCTTCTTGGCCGTTCATTTGTGTACGCATTGGCAGCACAAGGCGGAGCAGGCGTTGAAAACCTACTGGATCTGTACGATAAAGAAATGCGTGTAGCAATGACGCTGACTGGCGCTAAGTCTATCGCGGATCTTTCACGCGATTCGCTAGTGAAAATCCCATAATCTTTGCAAGCGAGCAAAACAGAAACGAAAAAACGAGCCAACAGCGGCTCGTTTTTTATTGCTCTTCAACCCGATAATTTGACGAGCAAGCTAGCTAACTTGGTGAACGTACTCGATCACGACTTGGTTTCCGTCGATAAACACGTTACTGATATCGCCATCCACCGTCACACGATTTTGTAAATAAACGGTACCAGATGCAGATAGATCACGCTCCGTCAAAGACGGAATCACCTGACCAGGACGTACATGTAGCTGCTCGCATAGCTGTTTTACAAAACCTAGCGTCAGTGGAGAATTACCACGTAACAAGCCAGAAAACTCGTGTAGACTCAAACCAAGGCGCTTCGCCATTTCCATTTGAGTGATGTGCATTTTGGCTTTTTGTGACATCCAGATGTCGTAGAGCGCGTTTCGATCCAGCTCTGTAAATTCCATATCTGCCTCCGCTAATTCAAGAGTCAATACACTCTCACACTTACTTAAGATAAATGTTAGCGATAAGTCAGAGAAGTTATAATTGATCGTCCAAATATCAACCCTCAATCATTGGTAGCGTACCTCTGAACATGCATGAGGCGGTCGCTCAGCAAAACGTAAAGGTAACTCTCTTGTCATTGGAAGGAAAAGTCCATCTCGGCGGTTTAGACATAAGTAAATGATTTAAAGGAAATCACTGGGGTGAAGGAGTAATATCTGCTACCTTTCCTTCCATGGTTCACTAGAAATAAGTTACATATGCCACAGTGGTTTACCGAATTACAAAGCTACATTGAAACGTCTCATCAAAATTGGAGTGGAAGCGTCCTTTTCATTACGCTCGCTAGCTTTATAGCTTGGATAGCTTGGCGGCTGATTCGCTCTCGCCTCGCTGCGCTCGTAGAGAAAACGCCCTTCCACTGGGATGACATGTTGCTTGATGCGCTAAAAGCGCCAGTCAGTACACTCATTTGGTGTTGGCCTGCAACCGTCTCTATCGGCATCATATTAGAGAGCGAGCTCAACGATAAAATAAACTGGTTAAGTACGCTGAAACTGATTTTAATCATCAGCATCTTCGTATGGACCGTTATGCGGCTCATTACCAATGTTGAAGAGCATGTTCTCGAACAAAAGAACCGAGATGAAACAACAGTACAAGCGATAGCTAAGGTCGCGCGCCTGTTCTTTATTACCGTCGGAATTCTAACCGTAATGCAGGCATTTGGTCTGTCACTATCGGGCCTACTTACCTTCGGTGGTGTTGGTGGTTTGATCGTCGGTTTAGCGGCGAAGGATTTGCTGTCTAACTTTTTTGGAGGTCTTATGATCTACTTCGATCGTCCATTTAAAGTTGGCGATTGGATCCGTTCTCCAGACCGACAAATAGAGGGGACGGTAGAACGCATTGGCTGGCGTATGACCATTATCCGAACTTTCGATAAGCGTCCACTGTATGTGCCAAACTCAGTGTTTAGCAGCATTGTCGTAGAAAACCCATCTCGCATGCTGAACCGACGTATCTACGAAAAAATTGGACTTCGTTACGACGATGCTGAAAAAATGCCGCAAATTATCACCGCGGTAAAAGAAATGCTGAAAAATCACAAAGACATTGATGCACGCCAAACACTTATCGTCAACTTCGATACATTCGGTCCATCATCATTGCACTTCTTTATCTATACCTTTACTAAAACCGTGAATTGGGTGAGATACCATGAGGTTAAGCAGGACATACTGCTTAAGGTAATCAACATCATTAAAGAACACGATGCAGATATCGCGTTCCCTACTCAGACGCTTAAGCTTGATCCTATACAAATGGTAAAAGCGGAAGAGCAAGAAGATCACGGCTTCTAGTTCTCACCAATACCCAAATAATCAAGCCCGCTGTGTTTAAGCGGGCTTTTTATTTTTCTTCGCATGAAGTGGTTATTGTTGCGTTAACACCATACGTGCATTCAGCGGTTGGATTGGGCGATTGTTTTTCCCCATTACTTCCGAAAAAGATTTTATCTGCTCAGGAGAAATAGTTTGTGCTTCTTTCATCACCAACCAACGTACACCTTCAGAGCATGGCGGTGTCGTTAGTGAGCCGTTAAAGCGGTAGTAGTCTTTATCACTTGGGGTAAGGGCATCAGCATCAAATGGAACCTTGATGGTAACATCTTGATCTTTAGTTGGAATGTTAGCTAGCATCTTAGCTAGATCTGGGTTCGCGTCACCCAGTTTAAAGAACACCGCGACAACAGCTAGATGACCTACTTTGTCGGCATGCACAAAGTGTGCTTCTAGAGGGTATTCTTTACCGTCCACATGGTTTTCAGATGGCGTATGGAAGTGGAACTGTTTCAACGTAAACTCTTTACCATCAATGGTGAGTGTGTTTTTACCTTCTAAACCAGTCTGTAAAGTGTGACCGTTGTTCAGCAGTGAAATTGCCTTACCTTCGTAGTCGAAATTCAATTTTTCTAGCTTCGCTTCGGTCACCGATTCAATGTTGATTGGGCTCTGGTTTTGACCTTTTGCGCACTCAGATGCAAACTCACCCCAATGAGCAGGTCCATGGTTTCCCTCGTAGCCCCAGCTTGCTGCATAAGCTGTTCCTGTAAATACCAGTGCCAAACCTAATGTTGTTAGTGACTTCTTCATCATTTTCCTTATTTCTGAAAGTTAAATTCCGTGAGAATAAAGCCATACTAATCTCACAAAATTAAGCAGTGACAGAGTGAAAACTATGATTACAAAAGATTTTTGGAATAGAAGCCTCTAATGATGTAATTGACATGATGCTCAAAATTGAACGTCAACGATTATTGAGTCGGTGTAAGTACCTGCAGGAGGGGTCGTTTGGCTGGTTAGTATCTGCGCGCGATAATTATAATTCTGTGGAGTGATACCATCAGGAATAGAGCCGCCAGTATCGACGTCACTGTGTTCACGACGTTCAGAACTGGTTCCTCCCCAGCGCTCCATCGTTGATGACTTATAGATTTCATACTCCAAATAGTGACCACTAGAAATCATTCGCCGCTGACCGCCGGACGCATTTAGGCCGTCATTCAAGCCAATGGAGAAGGAACTATTCTTGGTACAAGTTAACGATATAACCTGACTGACTGGTTCAAAACCGGCCACTAATGGGGACGAACCAAAATCAATATCTGGCGCTGTGATCATACAATCAGGGGTCACTTCCAACTCAACCGTAATCACGCTTTGAGCGCTGCCATTGGCGCGGCCAATGCATACCCCTAGAACCCCGATACCCTTACAGTAATCCCAAATCCAGGATACGGTGATTTGGTCTTTATAAGTCCCAGCGGAAAGATTACTACCCACTCCCGTCCGAACATAGAGCGGAAACTCGGCTTGAGTGCCAAACAACCCGAGTAAATCGAGTAACCCGATTTCAAAAAAATTGTAAGTTTGGCCGAATACATACTCTTGTGAAAAACCTGGATCGCCAAAAATCTGATAGCTGAGCTCCGAACTCGAATCATCCTCATTTAATAGCAAACCATTATTTATACTGTTAAACGTTGCTGATACGTAGTCGCCACTTAACAAAGACACAAGTGTAGAAAAGTCACACGTAATCCCCGCATGAGGCTGAGCTGAGCTTTGCTGCTGAGAGCTTGAAACAGTAAACGAAGAAACATTGCCAAACAAGATTAAAGGTGCTGCCGCCGTGAGCTGACAAGCCATTGTCGAGCACGAGAAAAAGAGAAGTAGGCTAGCAAACCAGCTGCGCAAAATCATAGTGCGGTCTCTTCTTCGGCTTTGATACAAACCTGCTCAGGCAATGTTTGTATTTTTTGACTGTCACGCTGATACAACCCCTCAATAAACACTTTACATGGCGACTGTCCTTGAGGATAAAACTGAATATAGCGGCCTGGGTCAACGCCTTCAAAGTACGTAAAACCATCCCAACCAATTTGGCTTGTTAAGCCCGTTTCTGAGCGGCCATATGTACCAATCGGAAGGAACAAATGATTTTCGTCTACCACCGTCATGCTCAGTGCAATTTGTAGCTCTATTGGGAACTCTAACAGGTAGCCGTAGCCCGAATGTATCGAAGCAAACTGCTCTGTTGCAGAAAACGCAGCATTGGCAGGTAAATTAAGTGGATCGATTTCATATTTGGCGGTGTAATACGCCGTAGCCCAAGGAACAAGTAAGTAACCTTCATCATCTGTCACTCCGACAATTTGATTTTCATATTTAACCGGAATACCTTCAAAACCACTGGTGCTCACCACAGCGAAGCTGTCATACACTTCATTCGCTGGGAATATTTCTCCATCCAACGTAGAGACCGAACCTGCCATTTCCGCAAAATAATCATAGTCGCCACTGGTGCCATTTAACCCCGCTCTGAACTGCGCCCATGACGCACGGTAGGTCAAATCAGCCTGTTTACGGTTTTCTGGGTGTTCGTTAATATCATGCGCTAAATTGACGCCCCATCCACCTCGTATTGGCGCAAGGCGGCTGTAACCCACTCGCCCTCGCACATCGCCATCATCCTCTCTTTTCAGCGTTAGCCCCGAACTTCCCCCCAAAGAACTGAAAGGTAGAGAGAATTGCGCCAACGTAACACTCTGACCACCAATACTATGGTTGTAAGACAGGGACATATTGATATTAAAAGGCAGAGCGTAGCTATAAGTAAGATTTAGGGTACGTGAATCTGAGTCGGATTGTTGAATATCAAAGTACCCACCAGAAAGTGAGCCCCAATCTCCCAAACGGACTCCCATATTGATTTGTGATAGATGGCGCGACGCGAGTGAAGCGTCCTTGCCGTCATCGAGCATTTCGTAATTTGGTAAATGAGATAAGGTATAAAAGTCGGCTTGTTCTACTTGAGTTCGAGCAGCGAAGCTAAACCGCCGAGACTGATAACTATAACCTAGCGCATATGAGGTAGATTGATCCTGAAAATTACTCACACGAAACGAGGCATCCACCGTACCTAAATTGAAAGCATTGGTGACAAAGCCCAGCCCCGCAACGATCAGGTCATCTTTTGCTTCGGCTTGAGCTTCTAATGTTAACCAATCAGTCATGCCATGACGCAGAGCGGTAACCACGCCACCGTCTCCATAGTCGTTAGATGCATTACCGAAATTTTCTCTGATCGCACCAATACTCGCACTGTAAGATGTAAATCCGGTCTTGAGTAGATCGGAAGAGAGAAAAAATGGGCTGGTCATGACCGTTTGCTTACCTTGAGCATCCGTTGCAATTACCGTTGCTTCCCCAGCACCAGAGAGCATTGGAATATCGTTAATAATGAAAGGACCGGGCCCAACATTCATTGAGTCAGTTTTAAAGCCATTGATAAACAAATCTAACGTAGTGGGCGCTGTGACCTCACCGTAAAATGCAGGTAACGGCGTCGTCACGACATCCGGACGCATAGAGAAATCATGCGACAACTGAATACCCGCCAGTCTTACTGGTTGGCTCCAAGATAAAGGGCGAACAATATAGTCCCCTACCTCCATACGAATTCGCTTCTCTTGATTGACGTACTCGTAACTCGTATCAAAACGAGTGTACTGGCTGCTTTGCTGGGACTGAACATCGCGATGAAAGTTAGATTTAAATATCCCGGTAGTAGAAAAAACGCCAAACTCAGAAAAGGCTCTGACTTCATGATTGATAGAAACCTCCTTTTGTCGGCTTTCGTTCTCGTACACACCAAATACGTTGTAGTTAAGCAGGCCACCACGCCCAAACTGAGCCGGGGAAAATCGCCCCATATCCTGCGCTGATAAGTTCTGCATCGGTAACCAATTAGGCGGTACGTCAATTGCAAGTTGCAATGACGATTGCAAGTAACGCACGTTAACACCTGGGATAGACGTAACCTCAAGTCTCTCTTCGGTTCCAGGCAACGACTTGGCGGTAACCCCAACTGAAATGAGGTCCTCCCGGAGCAAAAAGAACTGATCGCCAACTCGCTCAACTTTCGCAACAAGCCCTGTTGCTCTTTGATTGATCACCAACTCCAGATTGAGGCTGATATTCTCAAACTTTTCTAAAGAGAAATTTTCAGGACTCGGTAGCTCAGAGAAGTGGTTTGCTGAATTTGCACAAAGACCAATACTGCTCCACGTTACGCTAAGTAATACCAACCAAAAGAAAGCATTCATTGTATTAAATCTATTCATTATTGCTTCAATGGTATTTGGTAACGTTTACCTCCAATATTCGCGCTCAAACTCATAGGTCTGACATTACTATGGGGAATAGACCAAACCTTATACTGTTCAGGAAGAATATAGCCAGCTAGTCCATCGGAAATAACGACAGGATCTTTATTTGGTAGGTTCAATTGTAAATTCACTAAGCGAACATGGTGTTTTCCTGAATTTTTAATGTGAACAAAACGCTGATTATTTTTCTTAATAAACTGTGCCTGTAAATCATCCCATAATTCACTGTCACGGTTTGGTTTTTGAGTATCAGTCAGCCCTTTCCCGTAAATAAACAAAGGTATCGAGTAACGCATTCGGACTTTTACAGCGAGTTCATTTTCCGTCAATTCTGTTTGAGGGTTTTGAGTTGGCGGTAATTCATCTATGATCACTCGGTATGCATACTCCTTACCCGCAGAGGCTTCATCTTGGTTGATGATGCGGATTAACTGCTTTTCACCTGGTTCAATTTTGACAAACGGAGGGGTTGCAATTAACTGGCTTTGACTTGAATAGCTATCTTCTCCTTCGTTTTGTTCCCACTTAAAAATTCTCACCTGTAAATAAGAATCAACACTGCCTTTATTTACCATCCAAAGTGATGTTGCATTGCTCTCCTCTGATATTTTGGGGTAAATCGGCCAAATTAATAATGAGTTAGCGTTGGCATTTGAGAAAAAAACAAAAAGGAAGGCTATTAATAATAGTTTTTTGAGTATGAATTCCATTTCACCCCTCCAAAGTTCACTTACCACTCTAATGTCAGCGTAAGCGTATCCATATAAATTCCAGCCATTTCATTCCCATTTATTGTCGCCTTTGCCCAGATAGGAAACTGAATATTATCTGGGTCTTGGTCAGTATCGACGGAATATTGCGTGTCAATATCAAGCACCTGCGTGTAATTTAGATCCTGGAACAAAAAGTAATCTACCGTTGTCGCTTCTTCACTGTGCTTTAGCTTACGTACACCATCCGATGCATTCATCCCGCCATTTACGGAAACATTCATCGTAATACCCGGAGTACAGCTTAATGTGAGTGATGAACTGTAAGTGATGCTGCCTTGTACTTCCGTCGCGTAAACTGAAGAATGCTCACCAAAATCTAACGTGCCTATTTGCCCGGCTTGGGTTGCGCTTTCTTCTTGTACTGCGCCGTTAATCAAACAACCTGTATCTACGGTGGCAGACACCTGAAAAGTTTGTGTCGCATCAGCCAGCACAGTTAAAGAGCACAAACTCATCGCGACAAGTGAAAAGCCCCTAACAACCAGCGTCACGTTTTACCAGCTTAGCGTCACACTGATGGTATCGGAGTATGTACCGGCAATGCTGCTCGTACCGTAAGCTTTCGCAAAAAGCTCAATAGTTTGCGATGTTGCACTAGTAAATTCAGACAGAGCTACCGTCCCGCCTTGTATAATTTGTGTGCTTCGGTCTGAGTCGGTAAACAACGTATAATCAATAAATTGCGCGCCATTTGACATCGCGTAGGTACCAACGGTCGCACTTGCATCATACAATCCGGTGCCCAATGTAAACGTCGGTGTCACACCGTTACTACAAAGCACTTCAATACCCGTCGCACTACCACCATTTACCACACCATCTTGTTCACTGAAGATTGCAGGCACGTCTCCAAAGGCGAGTGAGCCAAAGCCAACGCCAGAAGCTGCATCTACCGCATTATTTCCATTAATCACACAACCTTGTACAAGGTTAATTGAAACATCAATCGTACCGCTCACTGACGCTCCACTCGCTTGCCAACTAAATGAGGTTAAGAGCAGAGGCATCATCAGATAAAATCTTTTCATATAAAGCTCCATTTTTACATTCCACTGTATATCGGTAACCTTTTTATTAGTTATAGCTCAATTATGACAAACCAAATGCATATAAAATGTAAAACAATAAAAAGAAGCGGGATAAGGATAAAGACGAACAGCAAATAAAAACATTAAACTTAAAAATGACGATTTTTAAGCATGTAATGCTAAAAAATAACCACTAAAAACAAATGGTTATTATCTTGTTCCAAATATAGAATCGACAATGAGTTAGAAGGTAGGGCGAAGTTGAGTGAAAAGAATCTTAAAAAAGTAGCAGAACGATACGGAAGTTTAGAAAAGATTGGCGACCATTTCTTCCCGAAACAAAAATCTTCATTAAACAAAAATGCGCCCCAAAAAGGAGCGCATTTCTTACTTGAATAAGTTATTCCCAATCAAGAATAACTTTGCCTGACATACCGCTGCGCATTACATCGAAGCCTTCTTGGAAGTCATCAATCTTGTAGTGGTGCGTGATGATTGGCGATAGATCCAGACCAGATTGGATCAGTGAAGCCATCTTGTACCAAGTTTCGAACATTTCGCGACCGTAGATACCTTTGATCACCAAGCCTTTGAAGATAACTTGGTTCCAGTCGATACCCATGTCTGACGGTGGAATACCGAGTAGTGCAATGCGACCACCGTGGTTCATTGTGGTTAGCATTGAGTTGAATGCTGCTGGGTTACCAGACATTTCTAGACCAACGTCGAAGCCTTCTGTCATGCCTAGCTCAGCCATTACGTCTTCTAGCTTCTCTTCAGCCACGTTTACTGCGCGTGTTACACCCATCTTACGAGCAAGTTCTAGACGGTATTCGTTCACGTCTGTGATCACTACGTGGCGAGCACCAACGTGCTTTGCTACTGCCGCTGCCATGATACCGATTGGGCCAGCACCTGTGATAAGCACGTCTTCGCCTACTAGGTCGAAAGAAAGTGCTGTGTGTACTGCGTTACCAAACGGGTCAAAGATAGACGCTAGATCGTCAGAGATGCCTTCAGGGATCTTGAACGCGTTGAACGCTGGGATCACTAGGTATTCTGCGAATGCACCTTCGCGGTTAACGCCCACACCAATCGTGTTACGACATAGGTGAGTACGGCCGCCACGACAGTTACGACAATGACCACACGTGATGTGACCTTCGCCAGATACGCGGTCACCGATTTCAAAGCCACGAACTTCCTGACCAATCGCAACCACTTCACCCACGTATTCGTGACCGACAACCATAGGCACTGGAATTGTCTTTTGTGACCATTCGTCCCAGTTATAGATGTGTACGTCTGTACCACAGATAGCGGTTTTCTTAATTTTGATCAGAATGTCGTTATGGCCGACTTCAGGTTTATCAACCTCAGTCATCCAGATGCCTTCTTCAGGCTTTAGCTTTGATAATGCTTTAATTTTCATAATGTAACCTTAATTAAAGGCCCTATTGTCTAAGGCCTAGAATCTTAAATAAGACCCATGTCCTTACCAACTTGGATGAACGCGTCGATTGCACGGTCTAGTTGCTCGCGAGAGTGCGCCGCAGACATTTGAGTACGGATACGTGCTTGACCTTTTGGTACTACAGGGAATGAGAAGCCGATTACGTAGATGCCTTTCTCCAGCGCACGCTCTGCAAATTCTGCTGCTACTTTTGCGTCGCCAAGCATGATTGGGATGATTGCGTGGTCAGCACCACCCATTGTGAAACCAGCGTCTTCCATACGAGTACGGAAGTGTGCTGCGTTTTCCCATAGACGGTCACGTAGGTCACCGCTCTCTTCTAGTAGATCTAGAACGCGGATAGAAGCGCTTACGATTGCTGGTGCAACAGAGTTAGAGAATAGGTATGGACGAGAACGCTGACGTAGCCAGTCAATCACTTCCGCTTTACCAGATGTGTAACCGCCTGAAGCGCCGCCCATTGCTTTGCCTAGCGTACCAGTGATGATGTCGATACGGTCAACTACGTTGTGATGCTCGTGCGTACCTGCACCTGTTTTGCCCATGAAACCAACAGCGTGAGAGTCATCAACCATCGTCAATGCGCCGTACTTCTCTGCTAGGTCACAGATAGCCGGAAGGTTTGCTACTACGCCGTCCATTGAGAACACACCGTCCGTTACGATAAGAATGTGGCGAGCACCTGCTTCTTTCGCAGCAATCAGTTGTTGCTCTAGCTCTTCCATGTTGTTGTTTGAGTAGCGGAAACGCATTGCTTTACATAGACGAACACCATCGATGATTGACGCGTGGTTTAAAGCGTCAGAGATGATTGCGTCTTCTTTGCCTAGAATAGTTTCAAATAGGCCCGCGTTTGCATCGAAACATGATGTGTAAAGAATCGTATCTTCTTTACCTAGGAACTTAGAAAGCTTCTGCTCAAGCTCTTTGTGGATGTCTTGCGTACCACAGATAAAACGTACTGAAGCCATACCAAAGCCGTGCTCGTCCATGCCTGCTTTACCCGCTTCGATAAGTGCCGGGTGGTTAGCAAGACCAAGGTAGTTGTTCGCACAGAAGTTTAGTACTTCTTCACCAGTAGAGATTTTAACAGCCGCTTGCTGTTGAGACGTAATGACACGCTCTGATTTGTAAAGGCCTTCCGCCTTTACTTCTTCGATTTGCTGCTGAATCTGTTGGTAGAATGCAGAAGACATTTGAAATTCCTTCCTAGTTATTTTGGCGAGTATTTACTCGTTTAGAATTAGGCTTAGCCTTTATGTGACGGGCGTCACGGGCTATCACTCATCAATTAATTGTAGTGTAATTCAAGGAAGGAGGAAGGATTATACCTTAAGGTGGAAAAGCATTAATGAATCCTAGGCACAAATTCGATTAATGCTTTTCTATGATGTTGTTATAAAAAGAATTATAGCCAGGTAGGCTTAGCCAAAAGTGCTTCAAAGTCCTTAGCAGGTAATGGTCGGCTATAGTGGAAACCTTGTCCGAACTCACAGTTTAGGTTTTTCAGGTAATCTACATGACGCTGTTCTTCGATGCCTTCTGCGACGATCTTAAGATCCAGCGCTTTTGCCATTGCTATGATTACGTTCACAAGCTCGCGGTCTGAGTCGTTCTCGAACATATTTTGCATAAAGCTACGATCAATTTTTAAGCGGTCGAACGGAAACTTCTGCAAGTAACTCAGCGCAGAATAACCAGTACCAAAATCATCAATAGTAAGTTTAGTGCCTAACGCTCGTAAGTTATTAAGCATGTCTAATAGCTCAGAATCGTGATTGAAGAGGAGACTTTCTGTCACTTCAATATCGAACTTATCTGACGGAAGACCAGACTCCTCAAGGCTGTGTTTAATAAACGTAAGTAAGCGCTCGCAGTACCTAAATTGAACACTAGAAAAGTTTACAGAAACAAACAACGGAGTCAGACTTTGCCATTGTGCCGCTTGTCGACACGCTTGTTGAATAGCAAACTCACCAATTTGATGAATTAAACCATTTTTCTCTGCAATAGAGATAAACTCTTCAGGGTTTACAAATCCGTACTTGTCATCATTCCAACGCATTAGCGCTTCTGCACCTACGATTTTACCACTACTCAGCTCAATAATTGGCTGATAATACAGCTCTAATAACTGATTGGAGATCGCACTTCTCAGACGATTTTCCAGATCCAAATAGCGTTGCAAATCTTGGTTCATATTATGGTTATAAAAACAAAAGCCATCACGCCCATCTTGTTTCGCCCGATACATTGCCATATCAGCACATGCAAGGAGCTGCTCAGCGTTGTCTCCGTCATCCGGGAACACAGACATTCCAACGCTGCTACTCAAGAAGAATTCATGGTTGTTCCAAACAAACGGATCGTTAAACGCCGAAAGTACACTTGAAGCAACTCGCTTTGCAGTATCATTATCAGGCAAGTCTGGGATGACGAGTAAAAACTCATCCCCACCAATTCTCGCCAATAAGTCTGTTTTTCTTGCGACTTGATACAGTCGCTGAGCACTGAGTTTAAGGATTTCATCCCCAACAAAGTGTCCCATTGAATCGTTAATCTGCTTAAAGTGGTCTAAGTCGATGAACATCACCAAAACTTTAGACCCACTACGCGATGCCCTAATTAACTCCAAAGCCAATCGCTCGGAACCATAACTACGATTAGGTAAATTGGTTAATGTGTCATATTTAGCTTGGAAGGCGAGTTCTTTTTCAGACGCTTTTCGACGTTCAATTTCGTTCGTTAATTTTTTATTCTGTTGAGAAAGAATATCTTTACGCTTTTTTTCTTCCTCAAGCTTAATTTTCAATTCAATCCTATTATTGTTCGTGATGAATGCATAACATAAAGCAATGACGATCATAACGGCCAGAATACTCAAACCAATAATAAAGAGCCGTGATGTAAATATATCTCGTTCACTCAAAGGCTCGAACCACGCCATCAATTTGAAGTGATGTTTATCCACAGGAACTTCAAAGTAAATTTTTCCGTCTACAGCCTCAGAAACGAAATAGTTCTCATCCTTATTGTGAGAAGGTGTTTTATTTATGGTATCCCATACAACCATTTCCACGTCTTTTATTTTTAGTACCATTCGGCTATAACTATCTTCGTGTTCTTGGTTAGTAAGTTGGTCAATAACAATATTCTTATTAAGATCGGCAATTAAAAAGGCAACAGGCTTTCCGGAGAACTTAACTTGCTTAATGACTTGAATGCGAACGTCATCATTGTATCGCGTCGCACAAACCTCTTCGGGATGCCCGTGTTGAGTCATTAAGGTTTGTATGTCCATCTTATGCTCGGCAAGGTTTTCGGAGCCTGTGGTGACAATGGTGACTCCATCACTGCCGACCAGCGTGAGCTTTTTATAGATTTGGCTGCTATTAATTAGCTTACTGTCTATCTTCTCATCGAAGCGACGCTTTAAATTAATTAAACTGGCACCTAACCCATACTCCATTGACATTCCAGAAGCTAAATTACCAAAGAATGTTTGTATTGTTTTATCTGTAGCTAGATTATCAACATCTTCACTCGCTATGGTAAATAAATTATCGAGTGTGCTTGCATAACTTTTAACTTTTAAATCTAGTTCTCTGTATTGAGATTCTTTTAATTTATTTTGACCTACGCTAGTCACAGTAATAAGCATAGCTAGGTAAATTGAAACTAATATTGCGCTTATTGTAATAAATCTTTTACTGGAAAATTTTTTAACGGCCTTATTCATCGGACTTTCTTTTTATCTTCTATAAAGTAATCGTTATAAAAGTAGTAAATAGATGGATAGTATTTTTTTACTAGTTTTTCGTATGAACCGTCTTTTTTTATCGAGTCTAAATAACGATCAAATGCTTTGCGTAATTCAGGGGAATTTTTACGGAATGCAACAGCCATTTTTTGATTTTCAGATATAGGGCCAATGACTTTTATTTCACCCGGCCATTTTTCGAGGGCAATTAGCGTATCCGCAACATCTAATAATGTGCTTTCCGCATCATTTTTCATTATCGCTGGAACCATCTCATTAAGGAGACGCGCCCCATCAGGTAATATAACTTTTGCACCTGTGTCATATAAGTCATAAAGGTTAGGATCCAAGCAAGAATGTTCTAAAGCTAACACTTCGCGACCATCGATCAGCTGCTTGACGTTTTTAACATCTTCATCGACCGACCCACTTGGTTTAATCGGGCTCAGACTAGAGTCGGATCTGGAAACCAACCATACACCTGAAGGAAAATAATCTTGTGAAAAATCGACAACCTCAGAGCGCCAATCAAGAATAGTAACGCCATTTGCGATCAAATCGCCTTCAATTGGAACACTTTCTCCGACAACAGCCTGCTTGTTGTGATATTGCACATTTTGCCCTGTCAACTTACCAACCACGTCGCTCCACTGTGCTGGAACATACTGGTACTGAACACCTAACGACTTGGCAAAACCTTTTATTATCTCTACATCTAAGCCAGTCAAAGTTTCCACTTCACCTTGTTCAATATAGGAGACAAAGTTAGCGTACGGGACACCAATGTGACGCAGTACACCGCGTTCACGGATTTGTTGTAAATCGTCTGACCAAGCGGCAGACGACGCAACAGAGGTAACCATGAGCGCCACCGTCGCTAAAGTTCTTTTGAATGTTATGACTGACATAATAATATCCTTACCTTTCACAAAGCGCCCAATAATGGGCGCTTGAGTGATAAACAACGATGTTAGAACGACGAGTAATACAAATTCGTCATCGCCACTACGAGCCCTTCCACATCTTGTTCGTCATGGAACAAATGCGTAGAGATACGCAGCGCGTAAGTATCAAAGTCATCATCCTTATGCAGCTTAAAGCTAGTCGTACGGATGATGTAACCATACTCTTCACGTAAACGATCTCGGAATTCCGTCAGTATCTCTTCATTAGTTACATCGGAGAACGGGTTAACCGTCGTTAAGCCACTGGTTAAGCCTTCCACGTTTGGTGAATACATTTTGGCTTGTGGTAAGTACTCTTGAAGCAAGGTTTTACATAAACTACCAAGGCTTACAACTCGCTCTTCGATACGGTCTCGACCAATCTCATCCCACATTTTGCAACTATCAACTAGTGCTTGTTTCGCAGGATAGTTATCGTTACCAATGTATTGCATTTGCAGCTGTTTACCCAGGTAATCAGCATGAGAAAGTGAGGAGTTGATCAACCATAACGGGTTCTCTCGGTCACTCCAATACTCATTCAAACGGTTACCGTTATCACGAACATACAGAATACCTGTCGCGCCCGGACCACACTGCCACTTATGACCAGATCCTGCATAGAAATCACAATCCATATCGTGGAAATCAAGGTCAAACATACCGACTGTATGCGCGCCATCAACAAGAGTAGGTACACCATACTCTTTTGCTAAAGCACAAATGGCTTTTGCTGGTAGCGCGGTTCCTGTTTTGTATGTGATATGAGAGAAAACAATTAGGCGAACGTTTTGATTCGTATCAAGCGCGTCTCGGAACGCTTGAATGTAATCTTGCTCAGAAACGTTTTCAGTACCAGTAAATACTGGTAGTTGAATTTCTACCACATCCACACCAAAACGATGTTTCGCTACGTTCATAGGTGATGTTGCAGCAATATGTTCATGGTGTGTCGTTAGAATCACATCACCTGGTTCAAAGTGTAAGCCATTAATGATCGAGCATAAGCCATCAGTAGTGTTGCGGCTGAGAATGATCTCTTCTGGGTTAGCACCAAAACCTGGTGCGACGTCTTTAACCATCTCTGAAACATAAGGCCAAGAGCCAAATTTGCCTTTCATATCCCAAGGATATTTAGCCACCAGCTTGTTGTTATGCTCGTAATCTTCAAGAACATGTTTTGGCATTGAACCTGTTGTACCAATGTTCATGTAAGTGGTTCGTTTGTCCAAAACGAACTGTCTTCGCACTTTACGCCAGAAGCGCTTATCGTGTTTTCTACCTAGCCCGCGGCCGCTCCAATCAATTTTCTGTTCTCGTGCTTGAGCTACGCCTGAGAAAGCGGAAGCACTCACACCAGCAACAACAGCTCCTGTTGCGCCTTTCAGAAAATTACGGCGGCTGCTATTAGTCTGAATAGATTCCTTGTCTTTCATCTTTTTCAATCCTTGTCGGAAATTAGCCATATTATTAATTTTAAGTGCGTAACTATCTGTTACTAAAACATTATTACCCATTACAATCAGAGTTTAATTTTTTCCTCTGCCATTAAGTGACTTTAGTTCCAATTTTTTATCTTATTTGATGATATAAGCAACAGTTTGACCACAAATCTATAAACAACAATGTTCACATTAATATATTCGTTAATTTGACTATTCTTTATTGCGGACAATTCCACCAAATTCTTTATAAAACAATTATGAGCTTTGTTATAAAGTCATTAAAAATTTAACTTTGCGTTAATTTAAAAATATTCAGGCTATTTTAAGATTGGCGTCTATTCTTTTTATATCTTAACGATCTCAATATGTTAAGACTAAATAAAAGAAAGCTGATTTCGGATCGAGATATCAGTTTAAGACCATAAAGTGATACACATCACTCTATGACATAAACTCACCGCTCAACAGACATAAGTAAAACAGGTTTTCACTAATATGTGCTTGAGCGTACACGCTAAAAGAAGGAGGTCCCATGTTAAAAGGATTGCTATGCATTTCAGTTGCATCCGCTCTTGTCGCCGCCCCTAACGCGCTAGCAAAAACGGTAGAAATGACTGCTCTCAACACCAATGAGAGCGCGGGTACCATTGAGATTTCACAAAGTGATTATGGCGTTGTTTTTACGCCTCAATTATCAGGTTTGTCAGCAGGTGTGCACGGTTTCCATGTTCACACTAATCCATCTTGCGATAGCATAGAAAAGGATGACAAAACCGTATTAGGCGGCGCAGCAGGTGGCCATTATGATCCTAACAACACAGGGAAGCATGGCTATCCTTGGACCAATGACAATCATTTAGGCGACTTGCCTCCACTCTATGTGGACATGGACGGCAATGCCAATCAGCCCGTTGTCGCGCCTCGCCTAAAATTATCGGATTTAAAAGGTCGAGCGTTAATGATCCATGCAGGTGGTGACAATCACTCCGATCACCCAAGTAAGCTAGGTGGTGGCGGCGCTCGCGTCGTATGTGGTGTTATTGAATAAACATTAACTTATGTCTCACACTTCTCTTTAGATTGCGAGAAGTGTGAACTTCTGTTGATACTGAGAGGAGGTTGCATTGGTCTCAAGGTAGCTGTGGTGAAGCATTAAGATCGATTGGACAATCTTCGTCCCGATCCCCAAAGAACCGCCCTCCGCTTCTTCCTCGATGTGATTGACGAAGGTAAAATGGATACGCGACTTATCCTCACTCAAATGCGCTTGGCAATGCACTTCCGAGCCGATTGGGCTGTGGCGCAATGCGTTTTCA
Source organism: Vibrio sp. Vb1337 (assembly GCF_033338715.1). Taxonomy (NCBI): domain Bacteria; kingdom Pseudomonadati; phylum Pseudomonadota; class Gammaproteobacteria; order Vibrionales; family Vibrionaceae; genus Vibrio; species Vibrio sp. Vb1337. The sequence continues at coordinate 252,342 of NZ_JAWOTD010000003.1, forward strand.
AGCAGGTTCAATACCAACCGCTCTAAGAGTCCTTTATCACCCACGGTTTGGATCTCGCTATCGATATCCACTTTCAACACCACTTCTTTACGAGAAAACTGGCTCTGCATCGTTTCGGCACATTCTGCCATCAAAGCGCCCAGATCTACGGGGCGGTACTCGTAGTTTGGCATTGGAGCTTCTTTACGCGCGGCGTCTAATAGAGAGTGCAATTGAGTTGAGAGCTTCTCACAATTTCGAAAAGCAACGTCAATCAAAGGATCGGATTCAGGATGTTGCAAACGCCACGTTTCCAAATAGCCCAGCACGCTCGATAACGGCGTTTTTAAATCATGACTAAGCTGCAACAAGCTTTGACGACGATGAGACGATTGATACTCCAACTGTAAAAACTGCTGCTGAATGTGCTTCGCCATCATCTGATAAGAGTGCGCAATCGGCACAAGCTCTGGCACTTGGTGAGTAAAATCAGGTTGCAGGCGGAAATCATGTTCAGCTTGCTGTTGAAGTTGCTTGGTCACACGCTCAATCGGGTTCAACAGGCTACGTTTGACCAGCACATAAGCCCCGAGGGCAAAACCTAAAATGGACACTAAGACCAATCCTGCCAGCGCGATGTAAGGAGTATCGACTTGAGCATTGGCAATGGCGTCATGTCGGGTACTGCCAATCACCACGTAGAGATAACCGACCGTAGAGCCTAATTCCTCTATCGCCGCGACAGAAAAGACTTTGTGTTCACCACGATTACGTGGGTCTTCACCCAAAATGGGAAAAGGCTGGTCATTTAAAAATTGCTTAATGGGATTGAGATCCACCTTCCCCATGATCTCCGCCCCTTCCGGCGCTGCGTGAGTGGTAATGTTGCCTTGGCTATCGAGGAAGTAGATTTCAAAATCAGGGCCGATCAGCATGAGCGTGTGAAAAATCGACTTGAGCGCTTTAGGGTTGTAATCCGTCCCGATCATCAGCGGGTTATCATCACGCATGTGGCTGGCTAGCTCTTTATGCAAGCTTTGCTTGGTGCGTAACTCAATGGTTTCTTTTTGCCAATTGTAAGTCAGTGCAATCACCACCGCCGCGAGGCAGAACCACAAGCTAGTAAATACTACCAAGCGAGATTTGAAGCTCATCCTATCGCCTCCTTAAACAGCGGTACTTTTGCAACACCCGTGATGATTGAAAAATGACGGTGAAAACAACTGCCGACTTACTGTCTTGGCTTGATGTTTTGACTTACTTTCTTGCATTAGAGTCTTGGCTGAAACTTATATCCAACACCCCACACGGTTTGAATGAAGTGATGATCAGAATCAGACAACGACAACTTGCTGCGTAAACGGTTTATGGTGCTACACACCGTATGGTGATAACCAGAATGACTGGTGTTCCAAACGTGATCGAGCAATTCATCTTTACTGTAGACTCTGCCCGGACGAGTCGCGAGAAACTGCAGCAAAGTAAACTCTGTCGCGGTAAGAGTGACGTCTTTGTCGTTTAGGGATACTTGGTGCAACTCCGGAATGATTCTCAGCGGACCAAAATCCATCGCATCATCGAGGACTTCATTTGCTACTTTGACTTCTGCGGTTTGGCTGACTCGGCGTAGCACGTTTCGCACTCGTGCTTGGAATTCTAATACGCTAAATGGCTTGGTGATGTAGTCATCAACGCCCGCTTCTAAGCCGTCTACCTTGTCCATTTCACCGTCTCTGGCTGTCAGCATGAGCACTGGGCTCCAATCTTGTTGCTGACGCAAATAATGGCAAATGTCTAGACCATCACCATCTGGTAAACCTCGGTCAAGGATCAATAAATCAAAGGGTTGTTGCTGGTATTGCGTTTTAGCATCGGCGACATTTGTGGCTCGCGATACTTGGTGTCCTTGAAACTTGAGATGCATCTGAACCAGTTCTGCCAAATCATCGTCATCTTCCACCAACAAGATGTTCGCGACTAAATTGATTGCCTGTTGTTCCATGGTCCTTTCCTTGCCTTCGAGTATCCTCACTTTGCACATGACCGGAACAAATTAGAAATTCTTTCAAAAAAGGTTCCGATGACGCCATGAGGGATAAAGCGCTCGGCTACAAGCGCTTTGGAAAGGAGACGTCATCGGAGCCTGTGTTACTCGACTCGAGTGATGGTGACTTTCGCACCTGGGTTCAAGAAACGATGGTTCGCAGAAAGTGCTGAGTTTGCTAATCCATCATCTTGGCTAACTACCCCCGCATGGAATGCAACAACGTCATTGCTGTCATTACGGGCGGCATTGAAGCCCTCACCGCCACCTGCTGGGCCCGGAATGGTTGCAGCAAGCTCATCATTCAGTTCCGTGCCGGAATCCCAAACGTTCATGCTCATTTCATAGCTTTCACCTACTGCGAGCGATTTGAGCGATAACCCCGTTTCGCCAACAAAGGCATCATTGGTATTCACAAACATAGACGCCACAGACAAGTAACCGTAACGACTAGGGTCAACCGTGATGGTGACTTCGTCCGATGCACCCGGCAACACCAATCCATTACCCGAAATACCTTGGTAAACACTGTCATTGCTGTTCATCAATTCAATTAGCTCTGCGTTACTACCGCCTTCGGCAAGATGCTCAAGTTCAACAGATGCCGCTTGGCCAATTTCAAACAGTTGGTAGTCACCATTGTGACTGAGTACCGCGAGCGGAGACATAGGTTGATTCGCAGTCAAGTTCGCCACATTGACGGTGTAGCGGTAGGATTTCACTACATCATTATCATCATCGCTTGGACAACCGGCGAGCAAGCCGACTGAAGCTGCTACTAGTAAGATTCTGTATTTCATACATCCCCCTTACTTCACAACGATTGTGATGGTTGCGACTGGGTTTAACCAACGATGGCTACTGCTGTCTAAGTCACTGATGCCGCCAGATGGGTCGCTATCACCAAGGTTACCCGGATGCACGTGAACTTTGTCGTTAGTTACCGTTGCTTCAACGCCTGTGCCGCCAGTACCAAAGGTAATGAAAGGTGGGTTTGGCATGCTAGACGCAAGCTCATCGTTCGCTTCTGTACCAGCATCGTAACTTCTTAGCGTTGCTCGGTATGTACCCGCTTCCGTTGGAATCTTCCAGCTATCTAGACCGACAAAACCGTCATTGGTTGGCAGCAACATCGCGCTCAGAGAAAGATAACCGTGGTCGCCACTATCCAAGGTGAAGGTGGTTGCCACACCTGGGTTCAAAATGCCACCAGCAGGGTTCTCTACCACCGCACCACCAGCGTTACCAATCACACTAGCAAGCCCAGAGATATCACCGCCTTCTGCCATTGCTTCTAGTTCAGGCGTTGCTGCTTGGCCCGTTCTGAACATTTGAAGATCAGAGCCATGTGCGGCAACAATAAGAGGCGTAAAGTAGATGCCTTTGGTTGCGTTTGTCACGGTGATTTCCAATTCCGCCGCATTCACTGATGCAGAGCCTAGTGCCATAGCGACTGAAGTCATGACGAGTCCGAGTTGGGTACGTTTTTTCATTGTGATTCCATCCTTTAATGAGGGTTGAACTACCCAAGCCCATCTGTACGGCTTTACTTCTTTGTTCGTGACTTGAGTAGGTTAAGCATTACGTTTCGAACGTTTTGCGTTCTTGCCTCTAAGAATGACGAGCAAATCTATCAGCAACTTCATCGAATTCTCATAAAATTCTCACAAGTTTTGTTCGAATTCTGTCAGCAGCACTTTTTTACTCTTAATCAGCTATTTACACTTCGCGCTTTCCCCTCCTACAATGCGGTATTCTCTGTTTAAATCACGATTCTCACCATGATTCATAACGTTCTGTCTGCCTACTATGGCGAAATCTACGGCATCGCTTTTTTCAACCACTACTTGAGCTATTACGCCCAAAGTGAACAACAAACGCTGTGGCAAACCTTGATTGAAGTGGAAGAGCTAACCGCAGAAAAGCTCAAACCTGTACTGCTGACAAATGGCATGGATATCGAAAGTCGACACCAAGAGATGTTGGATAAAGGCTTGGCAGACGCAACCAAGTGGATTGGTTTACCATGGCAAGAGTTGGTGGCGACTCTTCTGAAGTGGGTGGAGCCTTATGAGGTCAAGTATCAAGAGTGGCATGAAGAAGTGAAAGCTTCACAGCAGTATTCAATCGCTGAGCGAGAAGCTATCGAGTTGATTGCAGACCACGAAACGGCCATTTATCACTGTTGGCAGCAATACCATACTGGTGAATCTGGCTTGCCTGCACTCAATGCATTTTTGGCAAAATATCGTTAAAGCGAGACGGTGACACTTGAACCTCGTGAAACCGTACCAGACAATGTCGTTATTCCGCTGCGCAGAACTGAACAATTATGGTTAATCCAAAACTCATTGCCCTACTTCCTGATCTTGCTTCGTTTATCTTAGTGGTAAACGAAGGCAGTTTTACCGCTGCAGCCAAACAACTCGGCGTGACGCCATCGGCTTTAAGTAAGTTGATCACACGATTAGAGCAAGCCCTCTCGGTGAAACTGTTTGAGCGCACGACTCGTAAGTTGATCATCACTCAAGCTGGGCAAAAGGTTTACGACCAAAGCATCGCAATGGTGAATGCCGCGCAGCAAGCCGTTGAGCTATCTGCGGAAGATCATGCTGAGCCAACAGGCGCACTCACAGTAGCAGCCCCTGAAGCATTTCTTAATTCGGTGCTTCAACCGTTTGTTTTGCCATTCCTTGAACGTTATCCAAATATTCAGCTTAAGCTGCGTGCAGCAGATGGTGAGATCGATCTGTTCCGCCAAGGAATTGATGTCGCATTTAAGCTCACCGATAAACCCGATGAGAATCTGGTCCTCAAAGAGATCAGCAAGACCAACCTTGTTTTGTGTGCCTCTCCAGATTACCTCACCAAACACGGTATGCCTGAGCATCCCACTGAGCTTGAGCAGCACGACTGCATTTACCTTGCCGAGAACGACAAAGACAACATCTGGTCGTTCTTTAAAGAGGAAGCTTTCCACTCGATTGCCGTGAGTGGACGTTACGCCGTTAACCATTCTCAAATGCGCTTGAATGGGGTTAAGTCTGGCTTGGGAATTGGAATCTTCCATGACTTCGTGATCAAAGACGCGTTAGAGCAAGGGGAAGTGGTTGAGGTATTGCCGGATTGGATGATCAAGAGTAACTACCACGGCGCTATCGCGATGCAGTATGCACAAACCAAATACATGCCTGCTCGTCTGCGCGTGTTTATCGACTTCGTTAAGGAGCATTTAGTCTCCGAGGGCACTAACCATGCTTAAGGATACGAGTCATGCTTGAAGAGGCTAACCATGTTTAATGCTATTCATCACGTCGCGATCATTTGTAGCGACTACCCAAGGTCAAAACGCTTTTACACTGAAGTATTGGGGTTAAAAGTCATTGCCGAGAACTATCGTGAAGCCAGAGACTCCTACAAGCTTGACCTCGCTTTACCTGACGGTAGCCAAGTTGAGCTGTTTAGCTTTCCGGGCGCACCTAAAAGACCGAGCTTTCCTGAAGCACAAGGCCTGCGACATCTCGCGTTTTTGGTTGATGATGTTGAACAGGTGAAAACCTACCTAGAATCGAATGACGTTGAAGTTGAGCCAATTCGTATTGACGAATTCACAGGCAAAGCATTTACCTTCTTCCAAGACCCAGATGGCTTGCCACTGGAGATTTACCAGAAATAAAAAGAGCCAGCACTTCGCTGGCTCTTTTACTATTCCACTCTTTTCTGTATTGCTAACGCAACGCCGTTTTTAGCTTCTCAACGCGGTTAAACAGCAGCCAATCCAGAGCGAGAACCGTAACAATCGCCAAACCGCCCATCGGAAACGCCAGACCCAATACCACCAACGTTACTAAACCAAGCTTCCAAATGCCGTCTTGCTGGAACTTAGGTGGCGCCCCCAATGCGGCACTGCGACTTGGTCTACGAATCCACCACATCACCACACCTGTGATTGAGATTAAGATGAACGCCAAACAGAACATTACGTTGAGCACTTTGTTAAGCACACTGACATCGCCTTGGTGCAATGACACACCTGCCGCCATGAACTTGGCAAACAAACTGTAATCTTGCCACGTTACATCCACCAACAAGCGACCGGAATACTGGTCAAAGTGGCTGGTGCGATCTTGTCTTGGGTCGGAGATATCGCCACCCATGGAGTTAGCTGCAACAGTGTAAACGCCCGTCTCAGAGCGTGGCAAAAACAGCTTATAGCCAGTGAAGCCCATCATTTCAGCTTTGAGGACAATATCATCAATGGAGAGCGCATCATGGTTGCCTGCGTATGCCATATCTTCCTTCATATTGGCATGATCATGAGCGGGTTTGTCTTTCGATTCAGGCACAGCAGCAAGCTCTAAGTTCCATGGCATCTCTTCTGATGCACCATGATTCAGGTCTTTGTGTGTCAGTGTCGACTCTGGTTTCTCACCCCATGTGTAATAGGTTGGGAAGGTATTCCAAGCTTGCACCATTTTCGCGCCCCATATCCCAGCCCAAGACAGACCTGAAATCAAAAAGAACAACAGAACAATTGATAGCACACCACCTAAATTCGCATGCAGATCTCGCATCAAAATACGAGTTCCACTGCCAAAACGAATTTTCAAAAAGCCAGCACGGCTTGCGTTGTCTCTTGGTAACCACAGGTACAAACCAGACACCAACAGTAAAATGCCTAAACTGGCGGCGATTTCAATTAAACGGTCGCCTAAGTCTCCGATGAGCAACGTACCGTGAATGCTGTTCATCAGTTCATAGATGCTATCACCACGATTAATGGTGCCTTGTACGTCTCCTGTATAAGGATTTACTGCAACAATCAGTGAGCTGCCTTCTTGGTTTTGAATCGAGAAGCGGTTGGCAATATCGGCCGTTTTAGCAGGTACAAATTGAGTGACATTAAAATCGGGGTAGGCCTGCTTTACGGTTTCTAATTGTACAGAGACGGGAACCATTTGCTCTTGTGGTGAAACTTGTAATGTCGCTTCGTATCGAGCCAATTCGATTTCGTCATCAAACAACATCACCAACCCCGTGAGGGAAAGCATGAGCATAAATGGAATGACGAACAAACCTGCGTAAAAGTGCCATCGCCACGTCATAAAGTAGATGGATTTTAAGCGTGAGGCTTCCTTGAGTTGAGGCTTTGCCGAGTTTCTCAACATGTGTATTTTCCTTTTTTCATTGTTGAACACCCAAATTCAGTCAAACGCATCCTGCACATACACATTCGTATGCGGCGCTAATTGACTTAGATTTGGGAGTACCACTGCTCGAAGTGGCAGTGTTGTTGGCTATATACCCAAGTGACTTCAAGATGCTGGATTCAGAGCGTTGTCATTGATTCGAGTGCAAAGAAAACAACGCTGTGTAATAGACAACTCTTTCCAAGTTGTTTGAAGCAGCAATCGGAGCAATGACACGCCCCCGAAGGGCGAGTTGTCTTGGCTTGTATACTTTGTTGTCGATATCTTGATTTAGACCCACTAGACCTTTAAATCGCCGCCGCGTCTACAAACCAAGTCATTCTCGCTGAACCAAGCATCTCGAGGTTACTTGGGTATCGTGTAATTGTTTTTGTTATGAGAAAAGGGAAACTGGCGGCGCTCTAGGAACTGGTGTTTCAAATCGCACACTTAGAGCCAAATAAGCGTAGCTGTCAGAAGTCACCAAGCTCTGTCTTGAAAGTATCGGTGTCGTTGGAAGTGTATCGTGATGAAAAGTCGAGAAGTGGCTAAACGGACAAGGCTTGCCTTTGTGGCTGACCGAATTGTCGCCCTCTTCTATTTGGACCAACTCAAATCCGTTAAGCGTACATAGCGTCGCCCACACGCCCATGCTGTTACCATGAGCATTGATAACAGGCATCAGCGTCACTAGCACCCAACTGAGAGCACTAGCAAATAACATCGAGCGGTAAAAAGGAATTAATCTACGCATAACGGTGACTTAACAAATTTCACACAGCGTAACCAATTTTGAGTGATAGCTCAAAAAACAGTATCAATAAGTGGTTGCTACCTCACAGGTTTTCTTGAATGCATCGATTGACAGGCGCAAAAAAGCCCGCCGAAATGGCAGGCTGATAATGTGTTCATTCATTACTTAGAGATAACGCGTAACCCACTGCCACGAGCAAATGCTCCGCTCAGTAGATAATTAGCCGAACAACTTGCTCCAAATGCTTGGATTGCGCTTGTCGTGGTACTCTTCACGAAGACTATCGATTTCACGCAGTTGAGCTTTTGCTTCTTGTAGCTTGCCCGCATCAAGATCCGCTTCAATCTTATCTAGCGTTACCGTCAGCTTGTTAAAGCCTTCTAAGTAAGTATCAAACTTCTCTGGTGGGTAATTACCACGCTTAGATTGTTCAACAATCGCTTGCAAGCTATCAATCGCAGATTTCATGGTTTCAACATCAGACGCTTCCGCCGCCTGTTTGAATTCCATCTTCATCTGTTTCATGTTTTGTTTTAAATCAACCGCTTCTGCCATTGCGTATGTTGAGCCAAACGCAATCGCACACCCTAGGACTAAAGGACGTAACATTTTTCACTTCTCCATTCATAGTGCCGAATTCTGTGTCGGCTTTATTCACCCAAATAACCTACGCCATAAGAGGCGAAAAACTAGCTTAGTTGAGTATTTCCGGGTCGCAGTGTAAAGCAATCTGGCGTCGGGTGCATACCTTAAATGTAATCAAGTTTATGCGTTGAGAATGCTGTCATATTCTGCAATTGGTTTACGGCCTCTCAAAGCTAAGAAAGACAAAAACTGCTGAGCGGTGTGAGTAATCACTTTCTTGCTATCAATACCCACTTTGTCCATTAACTCTCCAACCAAATCCAGATTACCAACATCGTGACAGAAATGCGCGTCACTGCCCGTGGTGAAGAAAACACCGAGATCTTTCCCGATTTGTGCAATCTCGTGGCAACGGTCTACGCTGCCTACTCGGCTGTTGCCTTTCAGCGTGGTGTTATTAATTTCAATCGCGACATTGTGCTCTTTCGCGCACGCTAAAACGGTCTGAAAATCAAAGTCGAAATTTGGATTACCAAGATGACCGAGCGCATCAATACGACCACTCTGAATGACATTAACAAGTGCTTCCGTGTGAGTTTGCTTGTTTGCAGGACGAAAAACGGGTTCATGAAAACTCGCGATCACCCAATCTAAGTTGCGGTCTACACTCAGCGGAATATCAATGTCGCCTTCGGTATTCATAATGTTAGATTCAACGCCGCGAATAATCGCAACGCCTTCAAGAAAGCGAGGCAGAATTTTCTGGTTAGAGAAGAACCAGTAATGAGGCGCACCCGGCATTGATTCTGTGTGATCGGTCGTGCAGAACATATCCAGCCCGTTCTCTTTTGCCAACTTTGCATTTTCAATCAAGGTACTGTACGCGTGACCACTGGCGTACGTATGTGTATGGGTATCAACTTTAAATTCCATCATCCACTCTCTAAGGTGCGCTATCTTGCGTGCTATTGTATACCTTCAGGCAACGCATCGTCAGCCCAAGATAAGCAAGAACCCTAAGCTTGCTCTTCACTAATGGCTTTTATCAAGGGTAAGGCTTTTTCCCATCCGTGATTAAACATGGAAACAAAGTCATTGTGAGTATGAATGGTAACATTGAGTAGTAAACGATCGTTGTTGGTATCGATCTGGTAGATCTCTCGCGATCCGATCCACCTAGATGCTAGGTCAGCATCGAGTTGTTGACGATTATCCGGATTAAAAATGGCAACATGATGAAATTCAAGTTTTTGAAGCGGTAGCACCGTATCTATGATCGCCCTTGTCCCGCCCATATCTGGATCAAAAAAAGTGATGCCACCTCCTTCTTCCCAAGCTCCTTCAAATTGAGACTGCGGTGAAAAGGCTTGTGCCCAACGTTTATACAACTCAACATCGGTTAGCACTTCCCACACTCGTTGCGGTGTCGCCGAAATTTCGACGTAATAATTTAGCGTAAGCATGATTTCTCTCCCTGAACCTTTCTTGACGCTAGCCCATACTCAGGAAAAATCAAACCACACGACCAATTTATCTACCTGCCCCCTTCATTTTCCGACAGACTAAGAAGTTCTCGCTTGTAAACCGCCACTGCGATGCGCCGTAAAGCGAACCCAACATGTGTTCAGTATGATTGCGAGCACTATTAAACTCATCCCAACAATTTGACTTTGACTCATTCGGTCTTCAAAAAACAGGCTCTGCCAAACCGCAGTGAACAATAAGTTAGTAAAAATGAGTGGCGCAAGTTGAGAGCCACTGCTTGCCAGTTTATATGCTTTGGAGCGAAAAACTTGGGTGTTAATGATCATCAGAGACATCATACCGATCCACAGCGTATTTGAAGAAATCTCAGGCGCCATAACACTCATATTAAGTAACGCGTCGAAGTCATTAAACAAAGTTAGCGGCAACAGAAATACGGCAGCAAAACCAAACGCCCAAAAGTTGATTTCTAGCGGCGACATATTTGTTTTACTCACTTTATATAACGTAAGCTGAGAACCAGAATTGAAGAGTCCACCAGCCAAGCCGAGCAATAAATCCGCTCGCCAAGTAATCTCACTTCCACCGCCCGCCAACATAACCACACCAGTGAACGCCATTGCTAAAGCCGCCAATGTTGAAACACGAATGCGCCCCCTCATGAACAGCTTTTCAACCAAGGGAATAAATAATGGGCCAGTAGCAAACAACACAACCCCTTCAACGAGCGTTAACGTTTGTAATGACGCGATAAAGCAAAGTTGTGACAAACCGATACAAAGAGCACGCAATAAAATAGGCTTTAGCGTACCCGCTTTAGGAAAGGTAAGGTTTTTCACACGAAGTAAGATAAGCAAGATAAGCGCAGGCACCAAAAAACGTAAGAAGCTAAATAGTGTGACGGAAAGTTCGCCTGACAACTGCTTTGCTAACAGTCCAGTAACAGATAAGCTTAACGTAGACATCAACATGAAAAGGATAGATTTATTTACAGCATTCATTCAATACTCCTTAATATATGGAGCATTTTAAAAGACATCACTTATCGTAAATAGCGAGTAATATTAACCATTGATGTAAGAAAAACTTACAGTTTAACTTATCTATCACCAGCTACGGTTTTTAAATTATGCGGAAACTAGTCCCCTTAAAGTCCATCTACGCATTTGTTGCAGTAGCTGAGTCTGGCAGCATGACAGAAGCAGCACAGATATTAAGTGTGAGCCACTCAGCCGTAAGTCAGGCAATTAAATCGCTGGAGAGTCAAGTCAACAAGCCTCTATTTGATCGCATAGGCAGACAAGTTCAACTCAACGCGGACGGTAAAAAGTATTACAGGAAGGTGGCACCCGCTTTAGAGCAAATTGTCGATGCAACGGAAGCACTCATCCAAGATCAGAACTTGCAACGTGTTACGCTCAATATGGTGAATTCGTTGGCTCTTCACTGGTGGATTCCTCGAATGTCAGATTTACAAGGGTTTGCTCCTCAATTAGACGTTCGTTTATCAAACCTGTCTGGCAGATTCAATTTAGAACAAGAAGGTATCGACGCGGCCTTGGTGCATGGAAATCCCGAAGAATGGCAGGATTACTACTGCGAAAAGCTCAGTGAAGATGAACTGGTTTTGGTGTGCAGTCCTGAATTGATAGCGAAGACAAAGGACTCAAACATCACTCAACTCTTAAAGCAGTATCCCATCATTGAAGTTACTAACGAGCGAAGAAAAAACGACTGGAACGTGTGGCAGGACGCGACGGGTATCCAGCGACCTAAAAATAAAAAACCAATCACTTTTAACATGTCGATACAAGCCGTCCAGGCCACAACTCGTCGTTTGGGGTTATTGGTCACTCATCGCTTGTTTGTGAAGGATGACATCAAATATGGTCAGCTAATCGAGCTGGGTGAACCCGTCATTAATCCTCATCAACAGCTTTACTTTGTATGCCCGCCACACAAGCTAAAGCTTGAATCGTTTCATCTGTTGCGATCTTGGCTACAACAATCATTCAACTACTAGAAACTTTTGTTAAGCACATTCACTGAAAAACTAGTATAAAGTTAGAAGAGCACTTTTCATCCAAGGATGGTTTATGAAGCAGTATCAAATATGGCTAAGCGCACTCTGTTTTGCAGTATCTTTGAGTGCGACCGCAGAAGCAGAAAATGATAACCGCCTTTCAGAACAAGGGATCTCCACGGCAATTATTGGGGGGCAGCAGGCTACCCAAAACCAACTTCCTTTTTTTGCACGTCTTATTCTACATAAAACTGGCGCTAATCAGTTTGCCAATATTTGTGGGGGAACCATTGTAAACGACCGCTTCATTTTAACTGCGGCTCACTGCGTAGAACCAAGCGTTTTTACTGACGGCTGGACAATCAACGACCTACGAGTGTTAGTCAAAAACCCTACGATGAATGACGTGTTTGTTGAAGAATTCAAAGATGTTCGCTCTATCACGATTCATCCTGATTATGTGCCTAGCGATTTATGGATTAATGACATCGCTGTCCTTGAATTGACTCGCCCTATTACCGATAACGTTCAATCCATCACTTTACCGCAAGACTTTGGAGACTACAGCAGCAAGACGGTTTATCAGATATTCGGTTTAGGTCAGACCTCGACTAGTGATGAAAACGGGCCAAACTATTTGCGCTGGGCAGAAGTGAAACCCCTTACCGACACCCAATGCGCTTCGCTGGTAACAGGGTTTAATGCTCAGGAAAGTTTGTGTGCGAATGGATTTCCTGAGCGAAGCTACACTGGTATCTGCCGCGGTGACTCAGGCGGTCCCCTCACTTATCAAGACAATAATGGCATGTATCAGCAAATCGGTATTGTGAGCTATGGTTCTTCTGTTTGTGAATCTGCTGCGATTCCGAGTGTGTTTACTGAGGTTCTAAATTATACAACGTGGATTGAAGCCCAAACCAGTTCGGGAGTGAAAACTCGTTATAACGCCCTCTTAGCAAGTACAGAAGATTATCATAGTGAAGGCGATTCCGGCTTTGAACCAGAAGATACTAACACGTCGGGCTTTGACGATAACGGCAGCGGCGGCGGTGCTCTCGGATCAGGGTTGATCATGCTTGGAGGCTGGTTTGGTTGGCTAAGACACCGCAGAAATGATTCGCGCTCCTAGTTGCGTCAACAAGACATCATAATATCTTGCGCTTAACGCGAGAGTTAATGATGTCTTCAATCATCTTTTGCTCTTTTTTCGCTTTTTCATAGTTCTGCTTAGTACGCCAACGCTCAAGCACTTTTTCTAACCCTTGAACGCGTGCGTGCTTGTGTTCTAGTGTTTTCTGTACAGATGCACATTCCGCTTGCATAACGGCTTGCTCTTGCTCGTGGTGACGAAGCATTCTTTGTAGCATTTGGTCAACACGATTAAAGTTCATCAAAGCCGCGCTCGTCAGCGTCGGGCCGGTTCGGGTTGATTGTCCAGCGTGGCCTTTCAACGCCGATAACTGTTCCAATTGCATTGAAAGATGGGAGTGACGCTGACGCATGGCATCAAGTTGTTGACCCACACGATCACGCTGTTTTTCTTCCATTTGCTGTAACTTGCCTACGGCTTTTAACTTGGATTTCATTTCAGCCTTGTCACTCCCATTTGATTAAGCACTTTGAAAAAGCTGCGCGAGCTCGGTCAAACTGGTTGGGTAATCTACAGACTCGTTGGCAGCTTGTTGTAGATATGCACGCAAATTTGGATACATAGCAACAGATTGATCTAACTCAGGATCTTGTCCTGGTTGATAACCCCCTAATGGCAGTAACTCTTTAACCTGAAGGTAGTTGGAGTACATTTGACGGAAGTTATTCGCAATCGTGCTGTGTGCGTCCTGCGTACAAGTATTCATACAACGGCTAATAGACGCGTTGATATCTATCGCGGGATAATGCCCTTGCTCAGCCAGTTGACGCGATAAAACGACATGCCCATCTAAGATGGCGCGCGCGGAATCCACGACAGGATCTTGTTGGTCGTCCCCTTCTGCCAATACGGTATAAATTGCCGTTAAGCTACCATGTTGATTTTCACTGTTACCCGCTCGCTCTAGGAGTTGAGGTAACACGCTGAAGACTGAGGGCGGATAACCACGAGAAGCTGGAGGCTCACCGAGCGAAAGAGCGATTTCGCGCTGTGCCATGGCGTATCGGGTTAGAGAGTCCATCAGAAGTAGAACGTCTTTGCCTTGGTCTCGGAAATACTCTGAAACGCGATGACAAAGTAGTGTCGCTCTTAACCTCATTAGCGGGGATTCATCAGCAGGAGCCGCGATAATGATCGCTTTCTTGCGCGCTTCTGGGGTTAAGTTTCTCTCGATAAACTCACGTACTTCTCTGCCTCGCTCACCGATAAGCCCGACCACAATTACATCGGCCTCCGTGTTTTTGGTGATCATCCCCATTAACACACTTTTACCGACGCCACTGCCAGCCATCAAACCAATACGTTGGCCTTTGCCTACCGTCAATAGTCCATTAATCGCACGCACGCCTACGTTGAGTGGTGTATCAACTGGGCGTCGCTTCAGTGGGTTAATCGGTTTTGGTTCAAGTGAAACTCGCTCTCCCCCCTTAAGCGGTGCCCCGTCATCTAACGGCTCACCTAAACCATTCAGTACGCGTCCTAACCACTGAGAGCTTAGCTGCACGGTACTGTCACCATCAAGAGGGATGACTTTTGCACCTGCAAACAGACCGCCTAAACGGCGGATAGGCATGAGGTAAGCAATAGTGTGTTCAAAGCCCACAACTTGCGCTTCGATCATATCGCCTTCCGCGGTTTCTACGAGACAACGCTGCTCAAGCTTAAACCGACACCCTACGGCTTGTAACATTAAACCGTTTACTTTTATCAATCGCCCTGTTACGCGAGCAACAGGGATTGAATCAAGCGAAGCCAAGGCTTCGCTCAAACGCTCACTTAATAGTTCATGGCTTAGGGTATTACTCATGCTCAGACTCTACCTGTGGAATACTGACTTCATCCAAAAGGTGTTGCTTTACATTGTCCATACAGGCTTCCAAACGAGAGTCGCAGCTCGCATCCGCTTCTGCGTCATCAGTCACTAACTGACAGCCACCAATAGGAAGCTCCGTATTAGGGACCAGTTTCCAAGATTGCGGCAAATCAGCATTGATGTGAGTAATACGCTCTAAATCTTGCGGATTTAAATGCACAGTTACTGTTTCCGCTTTACCAGGCATGGCAGACAATGTCTCGTCCACCAAAGCTAGGATCTGCTGAGGCATTAAAGTGAGCTCGGCACGAATCACTTGCTGAGCTACCTTTTGTACCAGTTCACAAATCATATGACGTTGTTGCTGCTCTTTTTCATCCTGCCAACGAGAAAGGGCGTGAAAAAGTTCATTGACAGGCTTCGCCGCCTCCAAAAAGCCTTGCTTTCCAGACTGCTCACCGGAAACAAAGCCTTTTTGGAAACCTTCTTTTTGGCCTTCCAACAGACCTTGTTGCTTGCCCTGTTCGATACCTTGGCGTAAGCCTTCCTCATGTCCTTGTTGCAAACCTTGTTGAAAACCTTCTTCAAGTTGCTGTTGGATATCAATTTGAGGTTCTTGCCAGCCTTGGTTATCTAGCCCGAATTCGTCTTCGATAGTCTTAGGTTGCGCTAAAGGCGGAAAACGGTGTAAACGATACCCGCTCGGAGGCAATCGCATAGTACTTGATTTTATCTCTAGCATGACCTTACTCCACCGTTGGCTCTTCATAGAGAAGCAGCTGAACTTCACCAGATTCATCCAGCTCACGTACCATTTGCATGATGTCTTGACGTGCTTTTTGAACTCGACTTAACGCAACAGCGCCGCGTGCGTCCATGTCATCTTCTAGCGCTTTCACCATACGTTGCGGCATTGAACGCTTAATAGCTTGTTGTAAGGTAATATCGGAACCTTTTAGCGCAACTGCCCACAACTCTAGCGGAATCTGCTGCACCAACATGTCCATAGTTTCTTCGCGTTGTCGGCCAAGAACCATAAAGTCGAACATGTTTTCTTCGATTGCATTAACAACATCTTCATCATGCAACTTCAGCATTTCCATCAATGAACCACGGTCACCTTCAAAGCGGTTAATGATATCTGCAGCTTGCTTAACACCTGATAACGGCGTGCTTTGACTTGCGGATACTTTTTCGATGCAACGCTCAACGAGTTCATGCAAATCAACAGCAACTTGATGATCGATATCTTGCAATTGAGCAATACGGAACAAGATTTCGTCATGGTAATCTTGTGGCAAGTGCTTCAATACCGCTGAAGAGCTGTCTGCTGGCAAATACGCTAGAAAAATTGCTTGCATTTGTGGGTGCTCGTTCACAATGAAACGAGCGAGAGTTTCTGCTTCCACCCACTGTAAGCGCTGCATATTGTTGCGAATTTCATCGCCATATAAGGTATTTAATAACCCTTTTGCCAAATCGTTACCCAACGCTTTGCGCAATGTATTAGATAGGTATTCCTTAGAGGCTCCTCGAATACCGCTGTGCTCACGGAAATCTTCAAAGAAAGTTTGAATAACACCACGAGCAGAATCGCTCTTAATGCCATTTAACTTCGCCATTGCACGAGTCACACGCTGGGTTTCATCACGGCTAAAGTGTTGCAAAACCTTCGCTGCGGCATCCTCGCCCATGCCTAATAGCACGAGCGCGGTTTGTTCAACATAACTAAGCGTCTGCTTTGATAGAACTGTGTTCATTGATGTTTACCCATTGTTTCAGTATTTCGGCTACGCGCTCTGGCTCTTCATTAGCAATAAGCTGTAGGTGTTTCAATTGAATTTCTAATGGCGAACCTGCTGGTGGTAGCATGTCGCTGTTTACATCTAAACCTGAAGAGGCTGAGATGCCTTTTTCAGATAGGCGGCGGTCAAGTACTTCTTCATGCTCGCGCTCTTCACGCGTTTGCAAGTTTTCGTAGTCAGGTTCTTCCTGAGGCTCAGCAAAATTTAGCTCAGGCACAGGTTTATCAACGCCAGTTAGGTGCATGATTAATGGACGCAGTACGAAGAAGATCATCGCCAAGCCCAACAAGCCACCAATAACGTAGCGTATTGGCTGCTGTACTGTAGGGTCTTGCCACCACGGCAGTGCAGGAGGAGCATCAATTTCAATTGGGGTGAAGTTGAAACTCATTAAACTTAAGCTGTCACCACGTGTGGCAGAGATACCAACAGCATCCATGATCATGTTTGAGATTTGCTCTTTATCGGCTTCACTCCACGCGACACCATCTGGCGAAGCTTTGGAGTTCAACAGAACCGAGACACTAAGCTTTTCTATTTGGCCTTGTTGGTATTGAGTACGACGAACACTACTACCTACAGCATATTGACGATTCACTTCAGATCGCGCATTCGTGTTTTGGCTGTCGTTCGTTTCCACTTCACCAGATCCTGTCACTGGCGGTTGGTTACTTAGAGAACCAGGAACACCCAACGCAATTTGATCAACCGAGTTGTTATGAATGGTGTGCTCATTACGCACAACCGGTGCGTTATCCAAAATTTCTTGTGTTTCTTCAACTTGGCTAAAGTCCAGATCGGCAGCGACTTGTACTCGGAAGTTACTCGGCCCCACAATCGGCGTAAGCATATCTGCTGCGCGTTGGATGATCTGTTTTTCAACACTCTTCTGGTATTCAAGATATTTCGCATTTACTTTACCAGCTTCCGCAGAAGCGACATCCGCACTAAGAAGACGGCCATACTGGTCAATGACAGAAACAAATTCTGGCTTCATTGCCGTGACACTGCCGACCACTAGGTTAATGATCGCTTCAACTTGTTCAGGCTTTAAGTCTTCACCAGGTTTGAGCTCAAGCATGACAGATGCTGAAGGATTCTCACTGTTTTGGCGGACGAATAGAGTTTGACGAGGTATTGCTAAATGAACACGCGCGTTCGCTACTGAGTTCAAAGACATGATAGTACGTACTAACTCACCTTCTAAACCATGACGATAACGCGCCGTTTCCATAAATTGGCTCGTACCAAGAGAGCTATCTTCCTTGAGCGAATCCAAACCTGTCGGCAGCTTAGCTTTAACACCTTTTGATGCAAGCAACATGCGTACCTTCGCAACCTCACCTTCTGGTACAAGAACTTGTCCATTTTGCTCTTGCATGCGGTAGCTTACGCCTTCGCTTTCTAATACCGACACAATTTCGCCGATATCAAAACGCTCTTGCTGGCTATATAGCGGACGAAAGCTCTGCGAGGAACTCCATAGTGCAACCACAATAATCGCTGCAACAATCGCAGCTAACACCGCAGATAGCACTAAGTTTCTCTGACTGCTAGACCAGATTTGCTTCAGCTTCGTTGTCACATCGTCCATGCCGTTGGCAGTAGAAAATGTCTGTGCTGTGCCGGTAGCCATAGCTGTGTTTCCGGCGACTTGGGGGGTTAGTTCTGACATGAATTACACCGGCATCTTCATAATATCTTCAAATGAGGTCACGACTTTGTTGCGCACTTGCATCAAAGCATTAAAGGACAAGCTGGCTTTTTGGCTCGCGACCATTGCACCAACTAGGTCATCACTTTTTCCTGTTTCTACGGCCGTCATTTTTTGACTAGCCACTGATTGATGTTGATTCACTGTATCCAACACATTTGTCATCGCTTGTGAGAACGATAAAGGTGCGTTTAGTGATTGTTGATCTAAAGGATTTGCACTCACGATAAACTCTGGCGGCTGCACTTGTGCCTGCATCGCCTGCATTTTTGACAACATAAGTTGCTCTGCCGAGACCGCATGAGTAGGTTGACTTGCCATCTATTTTTTCTCCTATTAGGCAGCCGAGCCTAGTGCCGACTGTAAATCAATACCATGTTCTCGCATTGCTGCGAGCTTGTAGCGTAGCGCTCGAGTAGAGACTCCAAGCGCGTTTGCGGTTTTCGTTCGGTTTCCACCAAACTGACGTAACTTTTCCAAAATAAACTGATATTCAGCTTGCTTCTTCGCTTCTACATGACCAAAACTTGAAGTTGGCTCTGCTGTAGGAACTGACGCGACAAGCTCAATAGGCAGCATCAGGTCATGGGCTGTAATGTAATCACCATGACGCATGACCAAAGCGCGTTGAATGACATTTTCCAACTCACGAATATTGCCCGGCCAGTGATACTGACTCAGCGCACTAATCGCATCTTGGGATAGGTGACAGCGGCTGCTATCTTGATACTTTTCAATAAAGAATTGGCTAATCGGTAGAATGTCCTCTTTTCTTTCACGCAAAGGCGGCCAGTGCAGAGGCAGCACATCTAATCGATAATAAAGATCTTCACGGAACGTGCCTTTTTGAACTTCCTCACGTAAGTCTTTGTTGGTTGCCGCAATAACACGAATATCGAGCTGAACGGCTTTATGGCTACCAACACGTTCTACTTCACGCTCTTGAAGGACGCGTAACAATTTAGCTTGAACCGCAGGTGACATTTCACCAATCTCGTCAAGCAGAATCGTCCCGCCATTTGCTTCTTCAAACTTACCGCTTTGAGAATTTGTCGCTCCGGTGAACGCGCCTTTTACATGACCGAATAGCACAGCCTCTAACATTGACTCTGGAATGGCGGCACAGTTAACCGCCACAAATGGACCATTGATACGCGGAGAGTGCTCATGCACATATCGCGCCAGCACTTCTTTACCCGTTCCCGATTCACCTGTAATAAGCACACTCGCGTTAGTACATGCTGCACGATGCGCCAATTGCAGAACTTGTTTGCTTCTCCAAGACTCCGCAACAATGTTGGCCATTGGCTTACCTAACGCTTCAACACGTTTAAGCAGATTAACCAACTGATTAGATTCAAATGGGCGTAATAGATAATCAGTAGCGCCCGCTTTCATCGTCTCAGCAGCCAAGATGCCTTGTTCTTGATCGACAATCGCAATAACAACACCCGAATTTCGCTGCTTTTGGTGACACGCGACAAACTCACGAACACACATATCCGGCAGCGTAGAGCTCACTAAAGTGATTTCTGCCCGCTCTTCAAGCAAAGCGCCTCGACCAGTACGAGTGTGTTTCGCGGTGTAACCTGCATTTTGCAACACATCCAATACTGGTTGAGCAAGAGCTTCATTTGGCTCAACCAACAAAATTTTCGTTTTCGTCATCATTGAACCTTAACTTTCGTTTGTTGATTTTGTGATTGTAGATCTGGGTGGTGTTTCGTAGCCGTATACTCGTTGTCCCTCACTAAACGCAGGGTGACACGTCGGTTTTTTGCTTGGCCATTAACCGAGTTATTGCTGGCAATTGGGTAACGTGAACCATGAGCTCGTGTTTCGATCATCGACTCGTCGACCCCAAGCTCAATCAAAGCATTGGTGACTTGCTCTGCTCGAGTACGTGACACAGAAAGGTTCGTTAAACTTGAACCAACGTTATCGGTGTGACCGTCGATGAGGATTTTGGTCACTCGATCATCCACAGATACATAGCTATACAGCGCTTCTAGTGTTGCTTTCTGTCCACGACTTAACGTCTTCTGACCCAACTCAAATGAGAGCGCCATATCCCTTGCCTCTGAAAAAGACAATTTAGGCAATCGCGCGCGACACGCATTAAATGATTTCAATGCGTTTTGAATTTGAAGAGTAGGAATCACAATCTCTGAAACAGAGGAAGCATTACTTCCTTTAAGTGACAGCGTCACCCAACTACCCGAAGCAATTGAATTCATGAATTCTTCAGCGCCTTTATTAAAGATGAAACGCTGAGACGGCTTAGTAAATTCAAGGGAACCAAATTCTTTTCTATAAAGCTCATCACCCCAAGGAGCATTTTGAGTTGTTAAAGCAATCGTTTTCCATTTATTGTTTTCATATTCTATATCGGAAATAAAATAGAACTTATTATTAGGTTCCGCTAGGAAATAAAACTTCCCATAGTCTTTATTTGATTGCAACAAGTTGCATTTGAATTTATTTCCCTCATATGTCCATTTAGAGAGGTCCATAGGGATTGTTAAGACTTCTTCTGAATATGACACTTTTGAAAAAATAAAACTGATAACAATAATTGTGTTACAAATTATCAAACGGACATGATTCATGTATATCTTACATTCCCATGACTTAAACCGTTTAATTAAATATGCCACCAAGCCGAGAGAACTGGCATAGCTAATCATTTTAATTACCTATTCTGAATATTAAAATTGGTTACAAAACGCTCAAGAGAGCACGCTTAGCCTCCAACGGAAGCTTTAAGCATAAAAAACAGTATCTTATAATTTATTTATTTGAAGTTGTTGTTACGCCATAAAGGCAATTTAAAAAATCTATAACAACTAAAACGCTCAACATTGTTATTTTATTTATTAAGCGATTTATAAAGAAAACTAACTCTTTTTAAATTTCATTAAAAGATTATGACTATATGAACAAAGCAACATGTGAACTAAAGTCACAATCTTAGAGTTTGGAGCTAAAAGATCATTAAAATTTCTGTGTAGACTACACGCCATTAAGTTAAAACACTTTCGATTGTTAACGCACGGTAAAATATAAATGGAAAATAGAGTTAGCGAGCCTATTTCTGATAGTCAACTACTTGATGTAGAATTATTAGGCAAACCTATTCATATCATTCGTGAGAAGCTCGATAATTTAATTTCAGAATCTTGCTCAAACCTTACGACTGAATTACAAAATTGGCTCAGCACAGGAAAAGTGGAAGCTAGCTTAACCTCAGTAGACTTGCACCGCTTTACATCGGTTGAGATGGACAAAGAGCAAACGTCGACCTATCAACATCAGGAAGGCGGCATGGTATTCATCCATGGTAACCCCCACACGCTAATAAAGTTGGCTGATAGATTTTATGGTGCAAGTGCAGAGCGTTCAGCCGCTACTCTGACGGCCAGTGACTTACGTTTACAAGAGCGCATCAGTCGAATCATCATCGGTTGGCTTGCTCCTGGTGAAATGTGGGACACGGGTGAGTATGAGACCCCTAGAGGTATTGGCATTAACGTTCAATTAAACATTGCGTTTGACGATCATCAAGGCTCAATTCATCTCAAGCTAGATGGTCATCTTATTCAAACGCTAATCGAGCAGCTTGAACTGCAGCCTGATACCGATTTGTTTCAACCTTTCTGTCGTTCTTTAGAGACGACCCCCGTTCGACTGAACGTTGTTCTAAGTAAAAAGAAGATGCCTTTAAGTGATGTGGTTGGCTTACAACCCAACGATATTTTACCTATTGAGCTTCTTAACACGGTTCCAGTAAGCATTGGCAACCAATCTCTATTTACAGGTCGTATTGCCGAGCAAGACGGCCAACTTGTTTTGATCTTTAACCCTGATAAGGAACCGCAGCGATGAGCGAAGCGCTAGAAACTAATGCATTCGACGCAGAAGAACTGAACTTTGATGATTTTCAATTAGAAGACTTTGAAGCCGAAGATACGCTCCAACAAGAACCAGCCACTGCGGAACGTGACCTTAGCTTTTTCAAAAGCATTCCTGTCACAGTCACGCTGGAAGTTGCGAGTAAGGAGATCCCACTTGGGGACTTAATGAAAGCGGGTGAAGGCACGGTTATCGAGTTGGAAAAGCTCAATGGCGAGCCTTTAGACGTGAAAGTAAACGGTTCTCTTATGGGCCACGCTGAAGTTGTCGTTGTCAATGATAAGTATGGACTTCGTCTGATCGATGTACATGACTCTGCATTGAGTGGCGTTGGTCAATAATCTTAGGTAGGCATCACAATGAAAAATCTGAGCGCTTGGCACCGTTGGTTACCTCTTTTGGTATTGGTGTCACTTTTGTTTGCTTTCCCAACAATGGCGGCTGACAACGGCTTAACTATCTTGTCCGTTTCTGATGGCGACACACAACAAGAATACAGCGTTAAACTGCAAATTCTGTTGTTGATGACGGCGCTCAGTTTTCTTCCAGCATTTATTTTGATGGCGACGAGCTTTACTCGAATTGTCGTTGTCCTTGCGATTTTGCGCCAAGCTCTTGGTCTTCAACAAAGCCCACCTAACAGAGTGTTGGTCGGGATCGCTCTCGCATTGACGTTACTGATTATGCGCCCTGTCTGGAGCGATATTTATGAAAATGCATTTCAGCCATACGACAACGGCGAAATCACGCTAATACAGGCTTTCTCTGTTGCAGAGAAACCAGTGAGAGAGTTCATGCTGGCACAGACGCACCAAAGCTCTCTTGAACAAATGTTACGTATTGCCAATGAGCCTCTCGACCAAAACGTTGAGGATATTTCATTTGCCGTTGTCTTGCCTGCATTTGTCATTAGTGAACTAAAAACCGCCTTCCAAATTGGTTTTATGCTTTTCATCCCGTTTTTGGTCATCGACTTGGTTGTCGCCAGTGTCCTGATGGCAATGGGTATGATGATGCTATCACCTTTAATTGTCTCACTTCCCTTTAAGTTGGTGGTATTTGTACTCGTGGATGGTTGGGCAATGACAGTTGGCACCTTATCTGCCAGCTTCGGTTAACTAGGAGCAGTTATGACCCCAGAACTAACCGTAACGTTATTTTCCGATGCAGTATGGCTGATCATTTTGATGGTTGCCGTATTGGTTGTTCCAGGCTTAATTGTCGGTTTGTGTATCGCCGTATTTCAGGCTGCCACACAAATCAACGAGCAAACACTCAGCTTTTTGCCACGTTTGCTCGTTACCTTATTAATGGTGATTTTTGCAGGTCACTGGATGCTCCGTAAGATCATGGAACTGTTTGATTTCTTGTTCCACAACATACCAGGGATGATTGGCTAATGGCCATCACATTTGCAGAGCTCTCGGCGATACTCGGTCAACTCTGGTGGCCGTTTTTTCGTGTGGGAGCCGTATTTATTTCAATGCCTTTCTTTGGTGATGCAATTATTCCTGTTTGGGTTCGTACTTTACTGGCCCTCTCGATCGTTGTCATTACTGGACCGTTAATGCCACCCATGCCACAAGTCGAATTATTCTCTATGACTTCCCTGTTCCTTGCTTTTGAGCAAGCTATTTGGGGGGTAATGTTTGGGTTAATTTTGCACATGCTCTTTAACGTTTTCACCATGCTTGGTCAGGTGATTTCTCTGCAAATGGGCTTAGGTATGGCGATGATGAATGATCCTATTAACGGGCTTTCTGTCGCCATTTTGGGACGCATATTTCTGATTTTCTCAACCTTGTTGTTTCTTGCGCTAGAAGGACACTTACTCGTCATAGATATCGTGATTCAAAGCTTTGTTGTTTGGCCAGTCGGATCTGGTATCACATCGCTTTCTCTGCAAGGTGTTGTCAATATTTTCGGTTGGATGTTTGCCTCTTCACTAGCTTTGGCTTTACCCGCTATTGTTTCCATGCTTCTAGCCAACATCAGTTTTGGTGTAATGAACCGAGCCGCACCATCACTTAATGTCTATGCGTTAGGTTTTCCTATGACGATGCTGCTGGGTCTATTCAGCGTATTAATCTCAGTTTCTGGTGTTCCTGGTCGCTACACGGCGCTCGTTCACGACACCATTAGACACTTGAGTAACTTTATGTTGGGGGGAGCATGAGCGATCAATCTTCTCAAGACAAAACTGAAAAAGCCTCACCGCAGAAGGTAAAGAAAGCCCGCCAGGAAGGACAAATTCCTCGCGCGAAAGAGTTTACTACTGCGGTTATATTTCTAGCGGTGGCGCTCTACTTTTACTCTCAGCTTAATAGTATTTGGGAAAGCATGTCGGGGATCTTTCGCTACAACATGATGCTGACGCGAGCCGACCTAGAAAATCCTAAACAACTTGTCGAGCAATTGGGACAAAGTTTAGCAGTCATCATCGACATGCTATTACCATTGTTTACCGTCATTATTATCGTGACCTGTGGTAGTAGCCTTGTGCTAGGCGGCTGGATGTTCCGTCCCGCGAACGTGATGCCAAAGCTCAGCAAAATTAATCCTTTGAGCGGGATAAAGCGCATTTTTTCGACCCGCTCAGTGGTTGAGCTCTTAAAGTCGACGTTCAAAGTAGCCGTGATCTTCGGCATCTTATATGGCTATTTAGACAACCACTTACAGCCATTACTTGGCATGCAAAACCTCCCACTCAGCCAAGGTTTTTCTCTAGTAATGTCAATTCTGTTTGAAGGCTTACTCTTAATGGGCTTCGCCTTGTTGTTATTTGGGGTTATCGACATTCCTTATCAGCGTTGGGAACACCTAAAAGAACTCCGCATGACGAAACAAGAATTGAAAGAGGAATTTAAAAATAATGAAGGTCGTCCGGAAGTAAAACAACGTATTCGTCAAATACAGCAACAGTTTGCGCGCCGTAAGATCGATAAAATGGTGCCGACGGCTGACGTGATCATCACAAACCCAACGCACTACGCAGTCGCACTGAAATACGAGCCTTCGCTTTCTGACGCGCCCTTTGTCGTCGCAAAAGGCGTAGACGAAACTGCTATGCACATTCAACGTATCGCCCGAGAAAACAAAGTGGAAATCATTAACTCCCCGCCACTTACCCGTTCGATTTATCACACGACGGCGATTGAACAAGCAATCCCAAGCCAACTGTACATCGCAGTGGCACATATTCTTACTTACGTTTTGCAATTGAAAGCCTTTCGTAAAGGTGAGGGAAAAGAGCCAATTCCTTTACCTCATTTTTCGATTCCAAAACATTTGCAGCACTGATTAACCCGCGTTTATCCAAGGACACGAAAGTATGCTTAACCGGTTAAAACAACTTCAAACATCAACCAAAGGCTACGTTGGCATTCCAATCGTCTTGCTAATGATATTAGCAATGGTGATTCTTCCTTTGCCTCCTCTGCTACTGGATGCGCTGTTTACCTTTAATATCGTCTTAGCAATCCTAGTATTGCTGGTCAGCACAACCGCAAAGCGACCATTAGATTTCTCTGTTTTTCCAACTATTTTGCTGGTCGCAACATTATTACGTCTCACATTGAACGTGGCTTCTACGCGAATTGTACTCCTAGAAGGACATAATGGTGGTGACGCAGCGGGTAAGGTCATTCAAGCATTCGGTGAAGTCGTCATTGGCGGTAACTACGTCGTTGGTATGGTGGTGTTCGTCATCTTGATGATCATCAACTTCGTCGTAATCACCAAAGGTGGTGAACGTATTTCTGAGGTTTCAGCCCGCTTTACGTTGGATGCTTTACCAGGCAAACAAATGGCAATTGATGCCGACTTAAACGCTGGCCTTATCGATCAGGAAACGGCTCGCTTACGCCGTAAAGAAGTCGCCAACGAAGCCGATTTTCATGGTTCGATGGATGGTGCATCAAAGTTTGTGCGTGGCGATGCCATCGCAGGTTTGTTGATTCTGTTTATCAATATCATTGGTGGTATCAGTATTGGTGTCTTCGAGCATGGACTCGCTGCGTCTGACGCCTTTAAAACTTATGCCCTACTCACAATCGGTGATGGTCTAGTTGCTCAAATTCCTTCACTACTGTTGGCAACGGCTGCCGCGATTATCGTTACGCGAATTAATGATAGCGATAATGGCATGTCGGAAACCATGCAAAAGCAATTACTGGCAACTCCTGCAACGCTATTTACTGTCGCAGGTATTATGGCGGTAATCGGTATGGTACCGGGTATGCCACACCTAGCCTTTTTTGCGTTTGCTGGCGCATTAGCGTTCGCAGGGTGGCGTCAAACCAAGAAGCCAGTGCAAGACTCCCAGATTGAAGAGGTCGAAGCACTTTCACAAGCAATGCAAGACGATGATACACCGCTGACATGGGATGATATTCCTCACGTCCAAACATTATCACTTGCGCTTGGTTACCGGCTCGTCCATCTAGTCAACAAAGAACAAGGGGCACCTTTATCACAACGAATTCGCGGTGTGCGTCGAAACCTTTCTGAACAAGTTGGCTTTTTATTACCTGAAGTTCGTATTCGTGACAACCTGAGCCTCAAGCCAAACCAATACACAATTTCTCTAAATGGCGAAGTCATTGAGCAAGGCTTTATTGAACCAGAGCGTTTAATGGCGATAGCGGTTGGCGAAACTTACGGTGAGGTAGATGGCATTTTGGGTAGCGATCCTGCTTATCAGTTGCCAGCTGTATGGATTGAGCATCAAGATAAAGCAAAAGCACTTAATATGGGTTACCAAGTTGTCGATGATGGCACTGTTATTGCCACTCATATTAGTAAAATCATGAAGACAAACCTTGCAGAATTGTTTACGCACGACGATGTGGAAGCAATAACCCAGCGTTTGACACAACAAGCCCCGAAACTAGCAGAAGCATTAGCAGCAGCACTTAATCCAGCGCAGCAGCTGAAAGTATATCGTCAGCTTTTATTGGACCAAGTGCCACTAAAAGATATTCGCACGATTGCCAACACAATGTTGGAATCCGCGGAAAATACAAAGGACCCGATCCTACTTGCATCTGATGTGCGCTGTGCACTAAAGCGTACGCTTGTTAACTTAATTGCAGGACAAAAGAACGAGTTAAATGTCTACGCACTGTCTGATGAGCTAGAACAAATGCTACTAACTTCACTGCAACAAGCACAATCTTCTGGTACGGTAACACTAGATAGCTTCCCAATTGAGCCAAACATTCTTGGTCAGTTCCAACAAAACTTGCCATTAATCAGACAACAGCTTAAGCAACAGGGGCTACCTCCGATCCTTCTCGTTATGCCACAGCTGCGCCCTCTTCTAGCGCGTTACGCTCGTACATTTACACAAGGGCTGGCAGTATTGTCTTACAACGAAATCCCAGAAAA
This sequence comes from Vibrio sp. Vb1337, assembly GCF_033338715.1. Classification (NCBI taxonomy): domain Bacteria; kingdom Pseudomonadati; phylum Pseudomonadota; class Gammaproteobacteria; order Vibrionales; family Vibrionaceae; genus Vibrio; species Vibrio sp. Vb1337. The sequence continues at coordinate 280,183 of NZ_JAWOTD010000003.1, forward strand.
CAAACAAATCAATGTGGTAGGAAACCTTGGTTAATCTTATTTCAACACATGCGATGTACGAACATTTGGTTGGTCTCGCAGTACAACACATCGTCACGGATGACGATCAATTAGTCTTTGATGCTTTAAAACACAATGATGTCCAACACGCATGCCAAGCAATTAGGGAAGCTCAATCAGGGGAAGTAGAATTCCAACACCTGACGTTGAGATTTGGTATGCGTGGAGAACAAAGTGTCTATCAATTCAAACTCTCTGAACAAATGCAGTACTGCCTGGATTTGTTCAGTCTTTACCTTGCACTAAGACAAACACAATTTCAGTTAGAAGCCTTTCATCACGACTTGATTAGTAATGTTGTCGTGCCGATTCGCGTGGATGCATTACTTTGGGAGCCTGGGGTTTATTTTCTCGAACAGACGATTCAATTCCACTCTTCTGCTTTTCAACATGTGATTCCTTCTCTTCAAGCTGATGAAACGTTATGTGATCGTGATAAAGTCGCCACACTCACCAAAAAGTTAAAAGAGAATGCATATTCACTTTGGTTTGAAGTCGCGACATCGCAAGTGAACTTCGAACGCGTCGCAGACTTTAGTCCCGATATGATCAAATTGTCAGTCACACTAGAGGATAAAGAAGAAAGACACGCTTTCCTACCTATTGCTAAGTTCTTAAGAAAGCATAAATATACTTGGGTTGCCGGACGTGTAGCGAGTCAAACGGAACTTAACCGCTATCGTTTATTGGGTGCCAGTTATTATTTTGGTTATTTCAGCGATATCCCAACCTCTCTCTCCTTTCAGTCTTTTGATGAGGAATAGTTGAAACTCAACCATTTATATTTAAAACAGCACGATTTATTCGTGCTGTTTTTTTATTTATAACGGATAACCACAAGATCATTGGGCAATAGTTTCTTTAACTTAACTAAAAAATTTAGGCTTATATGATGACTTTCCCGGTTTTCATGGAATACAAATCACTAAAAATCATCAATTTTTATCTTTTTTAGAAATTTTTTAATTTTCAAATTAATCATTAAAGCCGACCGACCGCCTCTAGTTAGTGACAAGGGAATATCCCGAGGCCTGAAAGATATAGTGACTAACTAAGGAGACTAAGATGGCTTTATCAATGCACACTAACTACGCTTCGCTTGTAACTCAAAACACAATGAACACAACAAGCGGACTTCTAAACACAGCAATGGAACGTCTAAGCACAGGCTACCGTGTGAACTCAGCTGCTGATGACGCTGCTGGTCTTCAAATTGCTAACCGTCTAGAAGCGCAAACACGCGGCATGTCAGTAGCAATGCGTAACGCACAAGACGGCATCTCTATGATGCAAACTGCTGAAGGTGCGATGGATGAAATGACAAACATCGTTTACCGTATGAACGACCTTGCTACACAATCGTTGAACGGTTCAAACAGTGCAACAGACCGTGCGTCTCTTAACAAAGAGTTCACACAGCTTACTGCAGAACTAAACAACATCGTAGACAACACTAAGTTCGGTGGTCAAAACCTTCTTAAAGGCGGCGGCTTCGGTGCAGGTGACGTAACATTCCAAATCGGTGCATCTTCTGCTGAAACATTGACTGTAAGCGCAAGCGCAGGTATCGGTGAAATCACTACTATCCTTGCTGATGCAGCAATTACAGATGGTATCGATGACGCGACTAAAGCAAAAGCAGCACTAGACAAAATCAGCGGCGCTGACGGTCTAGTAGAAAAAATTGGTAGCTCTCGTGCAGACTTCGGTGCGAACATCAACCGTCTTGAGCACACTATGGCTAACCTTGGTAACATGGTAGAAAACGTTACAGCATCTAAAGGTCGTATCATGGATACAGACTTTGCAGTAGAGTCTTCAAACATGACTAAGAACCAAATGTTGATGCAAGCAGGTACAACTGTTCTGTCTCAAACTAACCAGCTTCCAAGCATGGCAATGTCACTACTACGCTAATTACTTAGTTAATAGTGCGCTTAATTTAAATCGTCTTAATTATAAAGCCTTCCTATGGAAGGCTTTATTTTTATCTACGAATATAAATAGAGCTCGTATTATCTTTGTGAGATTCAGGCACTCTGAATCCGAATTTCAACATAATATTAAATAAAACCTTATTAAACAGTTCTAATTCTATCGTCTCTAATTTGCTTCCTATTTTACTATCTCTAAGTTCAGGAAAATTGAACTTAGCTTCCTTTAAGATACTAGCTATCTCATCAGAATTGATGCTCTGTTTACTTAATAGTTTTTTGTTAATGAACTCTTCATATGCACGAGCACATTTCATCAATCGCAACGCAAATTCATTCATAACTGACATTCTTTGAAACGTAAAAAATTTAATTTTTAGTGAGAACACTTGCACTTCGCACTATCAAAAATAATATCAGAACGCAATTAATGCACTCTGTAAGAATTATCTGAATCAAGCTGAAGTAAAGGCTGAATATAACGTCTAATTAAAACATCTCTCCTAATTAGAACCGTCAATACAATTAAATATTTTCTTTGTTTAGGTCGCCTTTTCTTATAAGGAAATTACTTTTTCCATGGAGGAAGGCGGAACAAACAAGGTGGAAACACCACTTCCTCCCAAGAAAACAAAATAGCTTTAAACCTTTGTTTTAATTGAATTTAATATACGGCACGTATCTTGCCACTGATAATTAAACTAAGGCGTAGCATTCAAAGTATTCAAGCCAATAAGAGATGAGAGGAGCACACCTCATGAGTTCTTTAGACCCAGTAAAAATGGCAACCCAATTCGCACAATTGGACACAAACCCATTCAAAAACCGTTACCAAGCGCAAGCTAATGTGTACCAGTCACAACTGTCAGCTTTTAATAAAGTTGAAAGCGCACTACGTGATTTTCGTACTGCAATGAAAGAGATGAATAACAGCACAAACAGCATCATCAAAAACAGTGCGACACTCTCTCAAGAAGGTAACTTTACTGCAAACGCGGATGCTAAAGCGCTAACGGGTAACTATCAGATTTTTGTAGAAAAAGTGGCAACGGCGCATCAAGTATCTACAGGTATGCCTGCAGACCTTGAGGCAACGACAGAAGTACCAACAACTGGATCTTTAGAATTCACCATCAACGGTGAAACAATGACTCTAGACTTGTCCTCCGTTGATGTTAATGGTGACGGCACTGCAACGATCAGTGATTTAGCAAGCGCGATTAACAATCACACGGATAACCCTGGCGTTAACGCCACTCTAGTTCGCTCGAATGGTCAAACACACTTTATGCTATCGAGCACTGAGACTGGTGTCGAAAATAAGATCAACGTATCTGCAACGGGTACTGGCCAAGCGTGGTTTGAAGACGCCTTCACCAACCTCAAGCAAATCAATGCTCCGCAAGATGCGGTTATGTGGCTAGGTGCAAAAGACTCAGGCCTGAAACTAACCAACGCAAGTAATACTTTTGAAGGTGTCATCGACGGTGTTGACATTACCGTATCTAAACCGCAAGCCGCGGGAGATTCGCCAATCGGTTTAAAAATTGGAGCTGATAGCGAAGGCACTAAAGAACAACTAGATAAGTTTGTGGAAACCTACAATGCCCTTGTTTCGACTATCGATCAGTACACCCAAATTGGCGGTGAAGATCAGAAACGCGGCGTGCTCGCTAGCGACTCGACATTGCGTTCTATTGAGAGTCAGTTAACGGGGTTAATCCGAGGTGAACACAATGGTATGCGCCTAAGCGAGATCGGCGTGAGCCTAGACCGCAACGGTAAAATGAAAGTTGATCAAGAAAAGTTCAAAGAAGCTCAACAAACAAATAGCGCAGGCTTAGAGGCGTTGTTTAATGGGGATGACGCTTTGCTAGATTCTCTTGACGCGATGGTAGAGCCTTTCTTGAAGTTCTCATCAGGTACCTTCAGCACGCGTAAAGACGCAATACAGTCAAGCTTAGACCGAATCAAAGATAAACAAACCAATTTAGAGCGTAAGTACGAAATGTCGTACAACCGCTATCTCAAACAATTCACTCAAATGAATTCAATTATGACCCAAATGAACCAAACCATGTCCATGTTTAATGCTCAAAAATAAGACATTTGGTTCCAAATTTAGGAGAAATATTCATGCTTATGGATTCTGGTTACGATTCGTACCAACAAGTCGATCTCGACGCTCAAGCGGCAGCAGCAAATCCACACCAATTGGTCATCATGTTAATCGATGGCCTACTCGATGAAGTTGAACGTATTCGCGGCCACCTAGCCGCAAATCGTTTGGCCGAGAAAGGGAATGGAATCAACAAATGCATGAACATCTTGATTGGACTAACAAGTGCTTTAGATGATGAAAACGGCGGTGAAATTGCGGAAAACCTACGCCAGCTGTATGACTTCTGCCAAGTCGAACTTTATTACGCTAGCGTGCAAAACGATGCAAATCGCTTGGTTAACGTTGAGCGTGTAATGGGTAACATTCGTGAAGGTTGGATGAATTTTGGACAACAAGCATAAAGTATCGCCAGAGCGATTCCGTCATTTATCTCAGCTCATCCAGTTCGCCGCAAAAACGGCCGATTGGCATGCGCTCAAGCGGTACGACTTGCAGTTGCGAGAGCTTTTGATCAGTCACAAGCCTTTTTTGAAAGATCCTAAGCTTGCACCTGAAATCCAGCGAGCGAAAACAGTGCACGCTAATGCCTTCGCAGTATTAGAGAAGTCGACCAACGAGTTAAAAAAAGAGATGAACATGGTCAATGACCATCAAGAACGCGCTATGGCCTATCAATTAGCAATGACCATGGAGCTAACTCAATGATCATACCTTCTTCAACTCAGCACTCGGGTAATTCGCCAGCTAACAATGAGGGTCACATCAAGCAAGCGAACTCGGTACACGGCTTTTCTCATGGTTTTAAATCAGGGAACAAGCAGAATGGTGAGCAAGACTTTAACTCTGCGTCAGCGGTACCGAGTTTTCACCTTACGGCCTCTACTTTGAACAGCGCAAACAAAGTACAAAGTCATGGTTTTGATACTGATGACCGCTCAGCTTCAGATCCGGATGCCAACTTGACCAGTACACCAGGGTTAACAGAATCGACTGATCTTGCAGCGCAAGCTCAAGCTTTAACCCAGGGTATGATTACCATGGCAGAGAAGCAGGCTGAGAAACTAGGAAAAGCGTCATCTTTAATGGCTGCGAGCGAAGTTAAGTCTGTTGCTCAAGATTCGTCTAACGCTATGTTAAACACATCATCAAAACAAGATGTGAAGCAAAGTCTGCCGACTTCATCGAGTTCGCGTTTGCCTATCTCCGGTGCTGAGTTTCAAACTCTTTTGAATCAACCTGTTCAAGGGCAACCAACCGCCTCTCTACTTCAAGTACAAGCTCCTACAACACAACCTGCACATTCACCGGTTGCGACGAGTCATGTTCAAGCTCAAGGCTCTGAGTGGGCAGCAGTGCGTGTTGATACCACTGCCGGAAAGTGGGGCGAGCAAATGATGCAAGTTTTACATGATCGCGTGACGCTCCAAGCTCAACAAAATGTACAAGAAGCAAAAATCCGCCTAGACCCACCAGACTTAGGGAAATTGGATTTACTTGTACGTGTTGAAGGTGACCGATTGAGTGTCCACATCAACGCCAATGCCGCAGCAACACGAGAAGCTTTAATGCAAGTTTCGGAACGATTGCGTACTGAGTTACAAGAGCAAAACTTCGTTCATGTCGATGTCAATGTTGGCTCTGATCAAAACCAAGGTCGAAATGACCCACATGCAAACGAAGAAGACGCCAATATTTTCGCCGCACGAGAATCTGGTGCATTCCAAACCACGACAACAACTAACTATTCAGAACACTGGCTAAGCACTCAAGCTTAGTGAATCTTCGAGGAAAAAGGTTATGACCAAACAACAAATGATCGCCCTGTTTATCGCCATGATCATCACCAGTGCCCTCGTTTCGGCCGTCACAATTATGGGCGGAATCTGGTACTTAAACAAACACGCTCAAGAGTCACCTGACTCTGGTTCACTGATCGAAGACTCTCCACTGTCTTTTTTGGTCACAGAACAACCGACAAGTAAAGGTCCTAGCTTCCATCCTTTGGACAAAGTCGTTTTGACCGTTAAAGGCAAGAAACAGACTCACTTTGTGATGCTAGAACTGGCAATTGAGACACGCCGTCCAGAGCGTATCAAAGAGATCGATGAATACATGCCTATGGTACAAAACTCTCTATTAAAACTGTTTAGCGACAAAACGTTTGATCAGTTACAGCAAGCGGGTGCCATCGATATTCTGCAAGACGAAGTGAAGCAAACGCTTCTACTCGCTTTTGCTAAAACAGACATCGTCCGAGAAATCGACGATGTTTTGTTGACTAAATATGTTGTGCAATAACGGAGCACAACCATGTTAGACATGAATGTACAAGACACTTACACCACAGAAGAGGAAGTGACAACACCGTCACGACCAATTGATGAAAACGCATTGCTACAACGTCATCAGGTCATGGTAAAACGCGTAGTTAACCAGCTGCGCGTTCATGCCACTTCTCACTGTAGTATTGAAGATATGCAGCAGATAGGCCTTATCGCTCTAGTCGAGGCTGGACGCCGATATGGCGATGTTGACGATCCTCACTTTCCTGCTTTCGCCGTTTGTCGAGTTCGGGGAGCTATTTTAGACGAATTACGCCGACTAGATTGGCGTTCACGTAAGACTCGTCAACAAGCCCACGAGCTCAACGACGTGACTCGAGATCTCACTCGAACGTTAGGTCGAATGCCAACGGATGCCGAAATCATCCAGGCTTTAGGGACGAATGAGCAAGATTATTACAACCGCCAAAATGCCGCTCTCGCAGGCGAGATGCAAAGCCTTGACCAACTGATGGAGAGCAGCGGTGATAGCTACATTGGCGGGCAATACGATGGCATGGAACATGAACATATTCGTCGTAGTTTAGACAGTGCTTTGGGTAAATTACCTAAGCGCGATCAACTGCTCCTGACTCTGTTCTATCAACATGAACTCAACTTACACGAAATAGCTCTGGTATTGGATCTGACACCACCTCGTATATGTCAGCTTCACAAACAAGCGCTGAAACAACTCAACCAATTAATGTCCTCTTAGGAGTCACAAGATGCAAAAGTTTTTTGGAGTGCTCACTATCCTGGTGTGCGTCTTCGGTGGATATATGTGGGCCGGTGGTAGCTTAGGTGCTATCTGGCAGCCAGCCGAATTCCTTATCATTATTGGCGCCGCTGCTGGTTCTTTGATCATCGGTAATCCGCCTCATGTACTGAAAGAAATGCGTCGCCAAGTGCCAGCGACCATTAAAGGTCCAACAGAAGAGCATGAGTACTACATGGAATTAATGGCACTACTCAACAACTTGCTAGAGACAGCGAGAAATCGCGGATACAAGTTTCTGGATTCTCATATTGAGGCTCCGGAGCAAAGCTCTATGTTCCTCGCTTACCCGACGATCGCAGAAGATCATCGCCTAATTTCTTTCATTACTGACAATTTACGTTTAATGGCAATGGGACAGATGTCGCCTCATGAATTAGAGGGACTGCTAGAGCAAGAAATCGAAGCAATACAGAACGAAATGCTTTTACCTTCACGCTCACTACAGCGTACAGCAGAAGCACTACCTGGCTTCGGTATTCTTGCAGCAGTTGGTGGCATCATTATCACCATGCAAGCTATTGATGGCTCAATCGCTATGATTGGTTATCACGTTGCGGCAGCTCTCGTTGGTACATTCATTGGTATTTTCGGTTGTTACTGTGGCTTAGATCCACTAAGTAACGCCATGGCTCAGCGAGTAAAACGTAATATGACTGCTTTTGAGTGCGTTCGTGCAACCTTGGTTGCCTACGTAGCGAAAAAGCCGACATTGCTCGCCATTGACGCTGGTCGTAAACATATTCAGCTAGACATCAAACCAACATTCAACCAAATGGAGAAGTGGTTAGCTGAACAGGAGGGATAATGCAAAAACAAGAGCATGTAGTGTTCAAACGTGCCAAAGTATACAGCCATGATGAGTCGTCTCATGGCGGCGCGTGGAAAGTCGCGTTTGCTGACTTCATGATCGCCCTAATGGCGCTGTTTCTTGTACTTTGGGTTATGCAGGTGGTAGACAAAGAAGAGCGTAAAGCGATTGTTGCCCACTTGCATAGTTCAAGCGTATTCGACAAGAGTTACGGCAACCCATTTGATACGTCACAAAGTATTTCTCCTATCGACTTGGCACAGGACTCTTCTGTGCCAAGTAAACACAACTCCAACCATGTAGTAAGCTCTTACTTTAAAGGTGATGGGGATGGACCAGAAATTGATTCTTTGATTCCTGGTAACTTCGATACTCAAGAGCAACTTGCCGCACTAGCGAAAGTAATTGAGCAAATGACTGCCCAAATTAATGCGCAGGGAAATGTAAACGTCACGGTGACACCACAAGGTTTGCGTATCGTCCTTCAAGATGATTACAAACAGCATATGTTCAGCCGTGGTGGTGCAGAACTTACTCCTTTTTTTGAAGATTTACTGCTCGCACTAGCACCTGTATTTCATCGTGTTAACAACCCTCTGATCATCAGCGGACACACAGATGCAATTCCATTTAAAAAGCGTTTTGGTCGTCAATCTAACTGGGCGTTATCAGCCTCTCGAGCAGACGTAGCAAGAAATACGTTAGTTGAAGGCGGTATGCCGGATGATAGAGTAATGCAGGTAACGGGTATGTCAGATAGAGCGCTGCTTAATCCTGATGAGCCAGATTCTAGCGAAAACCGTCGTATTGAGCTGTTTGTTTTAACGACTCCTGCCGCTAAAGTGCTTGAGACCCTTTTTGGCAACCACCAAGAAAGTGAACTGCAAAAAGCGAAAGATAAGGCTGAATTCAACCAACCAGTCATTCGTCAAGAAGTCATCAATTACTCCGGCGATACCGCCACCAGCGAAGTAAAAATTCAAGAATTATAATCTTAAAAGGTCACCACTCTGATGGTGACCTCTCTAACCAAAGCCTCTGTTACTGTGACTTTTTAGTTGAGTTCTATATGCACATAACATCATCCGAAAAAAGAAAAAGCGACTTACTGAAGAAAGCCTTTTTATGGCTCATTGTCTTCGATTACCTTTTATTGGCGTTTTTCTTAACTCAGCTATCAAGTATGACACTAAACAGCGGAACCATGATCAGCTTGTTACTTGTTGTTTATAACGTCTTACTTGTTTCGCTATGTTTTCAACGAACCAACAAGCAGGACTCTTACATTATCTACCCTGTTTTGTCCGCAACGTTATTAGCATTTGTCTGCTTTCTTTACTTCTTTTTTTTAATTTAGCTCCCCGACTCGACCATTGATTTTATTTTTACTGCTTTTTCGAAGTGGTCGAGCTGATGAGTCTGAATCCACCACGTAGCCGCTTCCATCAACAGCTCTGGGTCGTCATTTTTATTAGCGAAAAACGCATAAAATGAGAGACCAACCAATTCACCTTTACTCGCGATCTTTTTGTCACAGACCTCTATAATTTTGTCTCTCAGCGAAGCTCTCATTTCTAATCCCTTAACCTAGTACATACTCACTAACCATACGGTTGAAAGAAATCAAATCAAACGAGCCTTTAATTTCAAAACGCACTCTTCCCACCTCACTCATGAAGAACTCGATTTCACAATCCAAATCAAAAGTACCAGAGGTCTCGATAGAAAATGCATTGATCTTACTGTAAGGCAAAGAAGTGTAATCCACTTTTGAGCCGGTAATCCCTTGCACATTTGCCGCTATCACTCGCTTGTTCGTAAACACCACTTGGTCACGAACTGTTTTAAAAGCAGCGAAAATAGTCTCACCATCAATCAAGAACTTAAGGAAGTCTTCTCTGGCATTAGAAACGTCAATCGGCTTAAGCTTAAATACAGAGGAATTGTCGAAATCAATCATAATTAATCCTTTGAGTGGGCGTTAGAACGAATTATCAACGTATCAGATAGCACCACTTTTGCCTACTCGCAACGCACGTTTCTGCTTGATTCGCCCAACAACGAAGCGTCACTCACTTCCACCCTTGCATCCATTGCTCAGAGTCTTTTAGGTCTTGCCAGTTCATCTCTCGGTCGCGTTTACTCATGACTGCCTCGATGACACATCTCACAACGTTACCATCTTCATCTAGTTCCATTTCTGTCACGACAAAATGCTTCTCTTTGTTTTTAGGTGAAATTGCCGTCCATTTACTGTGCAATAGTTTCTTAGGGTGGATTCTGTTCATCGCATTGTACCAATTTAACTACCATGTTGATGTATACGACTGAATACCAAGAGAGAATCAGATTTTGTTTTTGCAAACCGACAAAAGATAAAACCGCAAAAGAGATCACTCCCTTTCGCGGCTCTAACTACAATCCGACTAGGTCTTCTGACCATTCAGTCGAGGGTTTAAGTACTGACTTTGGAGCAACTGTAGCCCTTTACCGACCAGAACAATCACTACCGCGCCAATCAGGACAGGCGTGAAGAGAAAACTCCATCCCTGCCCAGACGCCATGATCAAAATTGGATTTGCCCCCGCAGGTGGATGAGTGGTCTTCGTAATCAGCATCGCAGACACACCTAGCCCCGTCGCAATCGCGAGCGTGACCGGCGTGACGTCAACATACTGGCTAAACGCAATACCGATAGATGCCGTGATGAAGTGACCAATGATCACGTTTTTTGGTTGAGCGAGAGGGCTGCTAGGCACCCCAAACACCAGTACTGCGGTAGCACCAAATGGTGCCATCAGGAGTACAACCTCCGTCAGTGATACCTCAGCGTAGGACAATACGCCAATAGCCAACGTAGCGCCAAGCCCGGCAACCAACGATAAAATTAAATTATTCATAAACACCTCAAAGTAGACCGAATTGTCTACAAAATAAAATAGACAAATCTGTCTACCTTTGTCAATATGTGTTTATGGAACTTTTTGAGGACATAGTTATGAACAAAAAGAAACAGTTATTGATCGACACAGCTTTGTCACTGTTTTACAAACAAGGCATCAACTCTATTGGCATCAATGAAGTCCTCAATGTTTCCGGCGTGGCTAAACGCACGCTATATAACCATTTTGAGAGCAAAGAAGCGCTTATCATCGCCGCATTAGAACAACGCCACCAAGTATTTATGGAATGGTTGGAGGAAAAGCTTTCTTCAGCACAAACGTGCGCGGAGGTGATCGATCAGTTATTTACAGCACTCAACGGCTGGTTTCATGGCTCTGAAGAAAAGCTGGGTGAGTTTCGCGGTTGCTTTTTCATCAATACGTCCGCGGAATTCAGTGACGACAGTGGCGAGATCGCAACGTATTGCCGCTACCATAAGCAGCAAGTCAGAGAGCTAATTCAACGCTATCTCAAATCAGACAACGCTTCATTACTCGATGCCATTTGCATCATGAAAGAGGGCGCGATCACTACCGCTTACATGACGAAAGAATACGACAACGTCACGAAGAAATGCGTGACCATTTTGCACAAGCTGTAATGCGGTCAGGTATAGTCATTCGCGAATTAAGTATTCAAACCAAAGGCACCTATCGGTGCCTTTTGTTTTACTTAGTGAGTGTACTTACAGCTCGTGCTCGGTACGTGCGATGATGTCGTCTTGCGCGTCTGGTGATAGCGCGGTGAAGAAGGCCGAGTAGCCTGCAACTCGCACGACAAGATCACGATATTGTTCAGGGTTCTTCTTCGCAGCTAGCAAGGTCTCACGAGAGACGATATTGTACTGAACATGCCAGCCTTTGTGGTGGTTGAAGAAGGTACGAATCAACATAGAAAGCTTGAGCTTATCCCCTTCAGACTCAACCGCTGCCGGACTTAATTTCTGGTTAAGCAGCACGCCACCCAAGATCTTATTCGCTTGGATCTTACCCACTGAGTTATACACTGCGGTTGGACCTAAACGGTCTGAGCCAGACGACGGGCTTGCACCTTCTGCTAATGGCGTTTTCGCTTTACGACCGTCTGGCGTTGCCATAGTTGAAGCGCCAAATGGGACGTTTGCCGAGATACTTGATGTACCTGCGTAATAACCACCGCCAATTGGACCGCGCCCATGACGCGTATTTACAAACTGTTCTAGCTCATCAATGTACACTTGGTACGCGTCTGCCAGTAGTTGGTCTACCGCGTCATCATCGTTACCGTATTTTGGTGCAAAGTTGATAAGACGTTGGCGAAGCTGTTCGTTCTCCATGCCATCGAAATCTTCTGCCAATGCTTTTGCCAGCTCTGGCTGAGTAATCTGCGCGTCATCGAAAACAAGGTGTTTGATTGCTGCTAGGCTGTTACCCAAGTTGGCGATACCGACTTGCAAACCAGATACCCAATCGTATTTCGCACCACCTTCTTTCACGGTTTTACCGCGAGCTAAACAATCATCCACCAGCGTTGAACAGAAAATGTCTTGTGCCTGCTGTTCAAGCACGCTGTCGACGACTGTATCAATCTCAATCGATTTGCGGGTGTAGTAGCGGATTTGCTCTGCCCAAGAAGCCGTTACTTGCTCAAAGTTCTCAAAGTTGCCTTTTGCTAATGACTTATCGTGCGACAAGAAAGCTTTACCCGTTGTTGCATCCACACCTTCGTTCAATGAAGCGAGCAGGATACGAGCGAAGTTAATGAAGCTCATGCCCGTACAACGGTAACCCCATTTGCCGGGAACCGCCGTCTCGATACACCCGATAGATGCGTAGTTGTAAGCGTCTTCTTTCTCTACACCAAGCTTGATGAATTCAGGAATAACAATCTCATCGTTGTTGAACGCTGGCATACCGAAGCCGCATTTAATCACTTCGATACAGCCCATTAAGAACTCTTGGTTCAAACCTTCGTGGTAACGCACACTCAGGTTAGGTTGCGTCGAACGCAACTGACCACAAGATTCCAGAATCGCCCAAGAAAGGGGATTTACTGCGTCTTCAGGCTCACCCTTTTCATTCAACTTCTGACCGCCGATACACACGTTTTGATACAGCGGAGAACCTGCGGAGGCTTTTGAGTGCGCGCCAGAGCGAATCTTGTTTACTTCAAGCAGCTTCAACCAGCAGCTTTGCAGCAACTCTAATGCGAAGTCTTTTTCAATCGCGCCGTTTTCGATATCGCGAACATAAAATTCGTTTAGGAATTGGTCCATACGACCGAAAGAAACCGAGTGACCGTTCGATTCAATTTGTAGCATCAACTGAACAAAGTAGCTCAATTGCAGTGCTTGCCAGAAGTTTTCTGGCGCGTGGCTCGCGACATGACGACAGTTTGCCGCAATGCTTTCTAACTCAGCTTTGCGCAGCGGGCGTGTCTCTTCTAACGCCATTTTTGCCGCCAATTCAGCGTAGCTCACCATGTGCTCTTGAATCGCAAGCAGTACGATTTCGACCGACTTGTAGAACTGCTCTTTCTTCAAGCCTTCAAAGGTCGAAACATCATTGTTAGCACGGTGCTGACGAACATCCTCTAACAAGCCGTTCATGCCTAGCTTCAAGATTTTCTCGTTATCCACCGCAAGGTGCGCGTCACCCGAAGTCATGTTGCCTTCGGCTTTAATGATGGTGCTGGCTAAGATTTCTTGCTGCTCATCAGTAAACAAGCCATAACAACGGTCTTGAACGGTTTTGCCACGCCAGTACGGTGTGATGCTGTGGATGCTTTGTTTATCTTCTTCAGTGACCGCAAAGCCTGCACCAGGACGGTCGGCTAGCTCATCAATTTCCGCTTCAATCCAACGTACAGTGTATTCCGGGAAAATAGGCGCAGCGCGTACTTTGCTCGCTTGGTTACCGACGATTAACTCATCATGCTTAATCCAAATCGTACGAGTGCGTAAGTGCTCTTGCAGTGCTAGCGCACGTTGGACAATTACAGGTTTGTCTTCGTTCGCTTGATAAGCACGAGTGTATGCCTCTGCACGCTCGGTACAGACAGGTGGCGTTACGATATTTACCAGTGCCGATTTGTGCGCTTTGATACGCTCAGGAAGGTAATTCAGGTCCATAGTTAACCTCTTACAATCACGTTAAGTTGGGTGTTTTCGCTTGCGTATTGCATGGCGCTTTCTAGCAGTTCTGGTTTGTTTAATGGCTTGTCAGAACACTCGTAAGGCATATCGAGCAAACGGTATTTATTGATGCCGAGCGTGTGGTACGGCAGCAAGTGAAGTTCTTGGCAGCTCTCTAGTGAAGCCGCAAAATCGATGATGTCTTTCAACTCTTCGATGGTGTCATTGAACCCCGGCACAACGGGAACGCGAATCACAATGCGTTTCGCGATAGGTGCCAGTTTTCGGAAATTGTCTTTGATGCGTTTTAGTGAACCTTTCGCCCAGCTAAGAAACTTTTCTTCATCGGTATGTTTTAAATCCGCCAACCAGCAATCAATATGCGGCGCGACTTTTTCGACGTTCTTCCACGGCACATGCATGCACGATTCAATAGCGGTAGAGACTTGGTTGTCATGCAGACGCTGTGCGAGTTCTGCTACCAAATCGGCTTGCATGAGTGGCTCACCACCGGAGAAAGTCACGCCACCTTGGCTTTGGTCGTAGAAAGGTTTGTCTTTCATCAAGGTGTCGAACAGCATGTCTGATTTCGCTTCTTCACCGCAAACGGTCAGTGCTTGCGTCGGACAGACATTGCGCAGCGCGATCAGTTGGTCTTCTTTGATGGCTTTGCGATTAATGATGATCTGGTTGTCGATACGTTGAATACCATCACCCACCGTTTCACTATCCGCTGTAGATTGAGTTGTGGCTTGATAAGCAGAAACGCACAGTTGGCAATCTTCCATGCAGCTTCGCTGATCAAACAACAGTGAATGCTTTTCGCTGCGACTTTCTGGGTTTTGACACCAAGGACAAGACAAGCTGCATCCTTTAAGAAAAAGAATGGAACGAATGCCATCGCCATCATGGGTAGAGAATCGTTGGATATTGAAATACATCTCTGCTTGCCTCTTGGTCTGTGCTACCGCTGTGTACCTAATTCGTTTCTTTCTTACTGGTTAAGTCTTATGAGCGGTTTTTCTTTGTTCGAACTGAAAGCTTCATTTGAGCGTTTACAAGTTTCACTAAGCTTTCATTTAATGAAATTATTATAGTTTCAAATGAAATTTCAATTGATCAAAATCAAGATCTCGTTCGATTGTCAGATCTATAGTGATCCCATCATCAAAACGAAGATTTTGTTTAAGGTAGAAACCATGATCGAACTTTATTTAGATACTGCTGATGTGGCAGAAGTAAAACGCTTTAACCAATGCCTACCGCTAAAAGGCGTGACGACAAACCCAAGCATTTTGGCGAAATCAAAACAGGGACTGAATGAAACCCTAGCAGGCATGCAAGAAGCACTTGGCGGTACACCTCGCTTTCACGCTCAAGTCGTGAGTTCAACCGTCGAAGGCATGGTGGCAGAAGCGCGCCAACTGAATGAATTGCCTTACGATATGGTGGTAAAAGTGCCAGCAACAGAAACAGGCTTAGCTGCAATTAAGCTAATGAAAAAAGAGGGAATTCAGGTTCTTGCTACCGCTATCTATTCAGCTCAACAGGGTTTCCTTGCGGCACTGTGCGGTGCAGACTACCTAGCACCTTACGTAAACCGCATCGATGCGATGAACGGCAACGGTGTTGAAGTGGTCGCGGATCTTCAATTGTTGCTCGATCAGAACCAACTACCAGCGAAGATTTTGGCAGCCAGCTTCAAGAACACTCAACAAGCGATGGAGGTGATGAAACTGGGCATCGAAGCCATTACATTACCAACCGATGTGGCGGCACAAATGTTCGCTCACCCAGCAGTAAAACCGGCGGTTGAACAGTTCGATAAAGACTGGAAAGAGACGTTCGGCGATAAACTTTCATTTGAAAGCTAATTAAAAGTAAGAACTCAATATCTTAGTCAATAGTAAGGGAATCTTAACTCACCCTGTGCGTCGGTGAGTTTAAGATTCCCTTTTGTATTTCATATAAAGAGGTGAGGTTTACAGCAGTTCTCTATTAGTCAGTGACCAAAGGTACACGCGCTTGAGTAAACTGATTTTGATCCTCTTACGAATACCTCGTTTGGAATGTCGACGTCGGTTTGGTGGCACAATGGCTTTCATCTCGGTTTTCATTTCTTTTCCATCCACCAACACAGTAGACCCCCGATGCAGTAAGCCAGCATATCTTTCCAACCAAATGTGGCGCCCAAAATTACAGCCAGAGGCGATGAAGATTCGATACCAAGCCAAACCGTAACCTGTAACAATTGCCCTAACTCAACAGCAAACGCAATCAACACCACCAGTGAAACCAGCCAGTTAACGGGCATGGAGAACAAGCTTGCAAGAAAGTAGTAGAGCCAAACCACAACGAGAACATCACCAAATGTCGGACGAATAAAGCTGTCTCGAACATAGAGCGCAATAACGACCAATGCGATAAAACACACCAAGCTTTTGAGTCCATTTTTTGCAGATAATCGCAGGTGGATAGCGGACGTCTCTTCCACCATATCGCTTGGCTGACCAGTGAGAGTTGCTCGCTTAAACGTCTTCATGATTCGCCTTTGCACTTTCTTCTGCTTTCTTATTTCGGGCGTACCAGTCGACGTTGCGTGTAATGACCATAGTGAAGCTCAAAATCGCAAAACACAGTAATGTCCCCATCACCAATGCGTAGCTTTCTGCTTGTAGCAAGCCAAACAGTAATCCGTAGAGAGTGAGCAAACATGCTCCAAATATCGCGCCGTTTTTGGTGTTGCTCAACATACCGCTCACGTACACACTTAAAAGCCCGGTCGATGCGACTGCCGACACCACATACGCCCAGTTAAAGCCGAGGTGTTCACTCATCGAAATCAGCAATAGATAGAAAAGCGCTAAAGCCAGACCAATAAAGCCGTATTGCACTGGGTGAACCGGACGCGCTTGGAACAGCTCCAGTAAGAAGAAACTCGCAAATACTAATGTGATAACCAACAGTGAATAGTTCACAGCTCGATGGGATTTCAAATAGTGGTCCACGGGATCAATCAAATCTACGCCCATTTGTCGCTGTTCAAGCTCGTGACACGCATGATTCGATGACAAACAGCTTTGGAACAGCTGCGCGATATTGGTAGAGAAGTTGTTGCTCGCCCATTGCGCGTTAAATCCATCTTCAGATACCTCTGACGACACCGGTAAGTAATCACCAATAAAGCTTGGATGCGCCCATGCTGAAGAGAGCTCCACTGTTGTTTGACTGCCAATTGGTGTGACTTGAAGCTGTCCCATCCCTTGTAGCAAGAAGTTAAGATCGAATGCCAAAGGTTGTTCTGCGTTTAGGTCTGCAAGTGTCAGATCACTGTGGAAGCCTTGTGGTAACTGATTTAACCCCGTTCCCGGTGCGACTTCGATATCAGAGCTCGCCATGGTCATGTCATCCAGACGAATCAATCCGCGGCTGTCTTCAATGCCAACCACTAGACTCATGTTTTCAATATCAATCCCCTGCAACGCTGCGAGATCGTCTGCATCAAAAGTGCCTTTCAGCGCCACTTGTGCTTTGTATAAACGCGCGCGGTAAATGCCTCGGTACTTTTCAAAACTGTCCAGATTTGCGCTCATATCAAAAGTGCTAGGTAGGAGGAATTTACGACGCTCTTTAATCTGTACTTTGTCATCTCGGTAACTGGTTTCGGTGTAGTTAACCATGATGAATGGGCCAATGATGCGCTGTTCGCCGCTGCTGCTGCGTGCGATGTCGTTTCTGACTTCATCTTGGCGATATGAGCGTTCTGAGATCAGCCCTGTGACCATTGAAAGCGGGATTTGCAGTAAGACAAACAAAAACAGCACGAAGGCGAACTTCGTGCCGAGTTGGTTATTGAGGATCTTTTTCATGTTTCATTCTCCATTTGCTGATGGAAGTAATCTAAATCAGCAATTTGGAGAACGAATGGAGCTAATGTGGAGTTTCTATGGAGTTGGTAAAATCAGGGTCACTTTCACGCCAGAATCGACGTTTTCGACTTGTAACTGACCTTTGTGCAGCTTGATCACTTGCTCAACAAAATTCAGCCCGAGCCCAGTGCTCTTAACGCCATTTTCCCGAGCGAGGGAGTAGAAGCGTTCCGTCAAACGCGACATCGCGTAGTCGGGAATGTGAGGACCTGAATTGAAAATCGACAGGCACATTTTCTCTTTCGCGACCTCAGCTTTCCATTCAATGCATCCCTCCGAATCAACAAAATCCAGCGCATTGTCCATCAAGTTAAAAACGGCTTGTTTCAGTAAGAAGGCATCACCAAGCACGGCGAGATGGTCATCAATTTGGATGTTGGCAATCACCGACTTTGCACTCAAGCGCGCATCCGCCGATTCAACCACTTCATTGACCATTTGTTTTAGCGAGATAGCTTCGACTTGCTCTAGCTCGGGGCGCTTTTCAAGACGAGCAAGTTCTAGCAACTTATCAATCAATGACTGCATGCGGTCGCTTTCTCGCTCAATGTTACCAGCAAAGCGCGCGACCTTTTCTTCAGGCAACGGCATTTGTAATATTTCACTCGCGCCTTTAATCGCTGATAACGGGCTTTTCAGCTCATGAGTCAGCGTCTGTACGTACTCTTCCACATATTGTTTGCCATCGAGCTGATTGCGCATTTTCTCTAATGCGTCGCTTAGCGTGCCGTACTCATAAAAGATACGAAATGTCGGCTTAGAGACCTTTTCACCCTCACCCATTTTGGTCGCGTAGTCTTCTAGCTTGTTCAGTGCCGAGTGAATTCGCCAAGCAAACAATGCCCCTGCCAATAGCACTAAACCACTCATCCACACCATCCAAAACAGCACATTGCGTTTAGAAAGATCGATGAAGGGTTGTACTGAGCGATTGGATTTTGCCACCGTCACGCTGCCAATGATTTCACCTTTGTGGTAAATGGGCGCAGCCACGTGCATAACGGTTGAGAGCGGATCTTTCGGGTCTTCGATGGTACTGCGCGCGCCGTATTGACCACGCAACGTGAGATAAACATCGTTCCATTGCGAGTAGTCTTTGCCTACGTCTTGCAGCCAAGAATCCGCAATCACAATCCCTTGTTTATCGGTGATGTAAATTCGATGGTTAATCGCTTTTTTACCGATTTCCCAAATGCGCGCTTGAGGCTCTCGCTGTCCATAAGCCGTTAATAGTTTGGAGAAGCGACTCTCAGACAACTTTCCGTTCGCAACGTCTTCTTCCGCCAATACCGCAAGCAAGTTCGCCATATCCACTAGCGTCTCTTCGGTGGTTTGGCGCACGGTTGGCTTAAGTTCTTGGACAACCGTTTTGCTCACCATGTAAGCCGTCATCCCGACTAAGATGAAGTAGAGAAAAAACAGTCTGAGTCCAAGCGGGATCTTCGGCCAGCGATTCATCATTCACCTTTAATGCAGTAAAAGTAACCAAAGCCACGTTTGGTACAGATGCGTTCAGACATCTCAAACGGCTTCAACTTATTGCGAATGGCTTTGATATGGGTATCGATATTACGCTCATATGCAGCCTCTGGCGCCATGTCTGCCGCGATCATAAGTTGCTCTCGACTCAATACATTGGAAGAGACAGAAATCAGTTTATCGAGGATCTTGAACTCCACCGCGGTCAGCCCAAGCATTTGCCCGCCAACACCGTAGTCGAAGTTCTGCGCAACTAAATCATGGTTCAAATGAGGTTGTTCTGGAACAGCTACAGGCTCTGGTTTGTCCTCCATCATTGGCGCTTTAGCTTTGATTCGAAGTTTAATGCGAGCCAACATTTCGCGCGGGCTAAATGGCTTAGTCACGTAATCATCCGCGCCAATTTCCAAACCGACTACGCGGTCAATTTCATCGCTTCTTGCGGTGAGAAAGATTATGGGAATATCAGAAAACTCACGGATGGTTTTGCATAATTCAAAACCATTGCCATCCGGTAAGCCTACGTCTAAGACAAGTAACGCTGCGGAGTTGTGCTGCAAAAAAGCTAAGCCCTCTCCTGCTGTTGCAAACCACTCTGCGTGGTAGCCATCCATCTCTAATACATGAATCAGGTTCTCTGCGATAGCAGATTCATCCTCGATAATAAGGACGGTGGGTTGTTCGCTCAATGTCTTAGCCTCATTGACGGTGTTTATCTTTATGTTGGTATTATCACTTAATTTGGGGCCAAGGCTAGTGGATTGATGCAGCAAAGGCGCAGTTCGTGGATAATACTAATCAAACACACTTCTATTCAGCATAATAAATTTATCACTTAGATTAATGAGTCACCACAATTGTGAATACAATGATTTCAACCATTGATATGAACAGTGTTCATTTTAAACTCAAGTTATCAATTCGATTTTATTTAAAGGACAGTCACTGATGAAAAGAGCGCTAATCCCCCTGGCTTTACTGACTTTGCTCTCAGGTTGCGCCAGCATGTCTCCGGATGAGTGCAAAACAGCAAACTGGTACAACGTAGGTTATCAAGATGGCCGAGACGGCAACGATCCAAACATTATCAATAGCTATACCGAAGACTGTGGTGAAGCGGGTGTGACACCCGACCGAGCGAAATGGAAAGAAGGCTTTGATAAAGGCACTATCCAATATTGCTCACCAGACAATGGGTACACTGTCGGTATCGAAGGCAAAGAATATTACGGTGTATGCAGCAGCAAAGAGTTTATTGAGAACTACCAGTTGGGTCATCAAGAATATCAACGCCAGCAACGCATCCAACAAATCGATACTGAAATCTCGGTCATCGATAATCAGCTTGATGGCAATCCAGACAAAGATAATGCCAAAAGACTGAAAGAGAAGAGAAAGCGATTGGCTGACGAGCGTTCAAGCCTCCTATCGCCAACCATCAACTTGAATCTGAATTTCTAAATCGATTGGATTTAGCTTCTAAAAATTCATGGCCCTAGCTCAGTTCTAGGGTCATGAATTGACTGTTCGGATCGAGTTCGTAATCCCCGAACGGCTCGCAGTACACAAAGCCATGCTTTTCATACAACAGGCGCGCTGGTTTAAAAAACTCCATCGAGCCCGTTTCTAAACTCAAGCGCTGCAAACCTTTTTGCTTCGCTTGCTCAATCACATGAATCAATAATTGAGATGCCACACCTTGGTTTCTTGCCGTAGGCGTGGTGCGCATGGATTTCAGCTCCGCGTGTTGGTCATCCAACTCTTTAATCGCCGCACACCCAAGCAGTTGCTCACCTTTCCATCCGGTCCAAAATGTCACTTCTGGCGCTTTGAGCTTATCTAAATCTAACGCATGCACGCTTTCTGGTGGTGACGTGGCGTACATGTCCTGTAAATGTCCTTCCAACAGCGCTATCACTTGCGACCGTTCTAAATTGTCGATTTCAATCCTCATCTTTCCATCCTTGGTTTTTCCTAGCTAAAGCGGCTGTCTCATAATGTGTTGCGGTCCAACGGGGCCTCCGTGGTAAAGCTCATTGGTATCTTCAAACCCTGATTTTAAATAGCACTGATAAGCGGGTATGTTGCGGCAATTCACTGTGAGATAAAGCGCATCAAACTCGGGATAATGGCGTTTGGCGAAATCGGCAAACTGTTGAATGGCTTGCTTGGCGATGCCTTTGCCTTGATGACGGTGATCCACCAGCAAAGCACGTACGCCTAAACTGTTTTTCGGGCAAAAATCGTATTTCTCGCTGTAAGCAGCATCAAATAGAAAAAAGCCAACCACGTCATCGTCTGCCAAAATCAGATGCGGAAGCTCTGTGGGTTCAAGACGTGTAAGCATTTCACCCACATCCGCGACCGTAAACTGCGATTGCTCTTCTAGAACGCTAAGTTCGCAAGTGTGTTCATGTCGCTCAGGCGAATACTTTTCAATAGTAATCATAATCTTCCTTGTTGTTTTTATGCTCAATTCATACAGGGTATGTCGTAAATAGAAATACCTAGTGTCGTATTTCCCACTCGCAGGCAAACGTTTAGCACTCTATTATCCTCGCCATTCGATAGAGAGGTTTCCATGTCCCGTTTTTTACTTTGTAGTTTTGCACTCGTTTTACTCTACCCTACTGCCATTGATTTGTATCTTGTTGGTTTGCCTCAAATTGCGTCAGATCTCAACGCCAGTGAATCTCAGTTGCATATTGCGTTTTCGATCTATTTAGCTGGCATGGCTACCACCATGTTATTCGCGGGGAAAATTGCAGACTCTGTGGGACGAAAGCCTGTTGCCGTCGTCGGCGCGATGATCTTCGTGCTCGCGTCTTTTCTCGGCGGGATGGCTGAGCAACCAAACACTTTCTTGATTGCTCGCTTTTGCCAAGGCATCGGGGCTGGATCTTGCTATGTCGTCGCATTCGCGATTTTACGCGACACGTTAAACGATGAACGCCGCGCGAAAGTATTGTCGATGCTCAATGGCATCACCTGTATCATTCCAGTGATCGCACCCGTGATTGGTCACTTGATTATGCTGAAATTTCCTTGGCCGAGTTTGTTTACCACGATGGCAGGAATGGGCATTCTCGTCAGTGTATTGGCCATTTTTGTTCTCAAGGAATCACTACCCAGCCAACAAGGTGAAGAACAGACAACGCCAGAGAGCCATCAAGAGACTTTCTTCGAGCGATTTTTTATCAGTAGGCTGATCATTACTGCACTTGGAGTGACCACTATCCTGACCTTTGTTAACGCTTCACCAATTGTTGTGATGAGTATGCTTGGTTTTGATCGCGGTGGCTATTCTTCCATCATGGCGGGGACTGCGACGATCAGTATGTTGATTTCGTTCTCGGCGCCATTGGCATTGGGGATTTTCAAGCAGCGAACCTTAATGATGAGCTCTCAAGTATTGCTCGTTTGTTCAGCCATCGTGCTCAGTGCAGCCCATTTCCATGATGGACAACCTTTTTACTATGTGTTCGGACTTGGGCTGATTTGCGCAGGCTTCGCTTGTGGCTTTGGCGTGGCCATGAGCCAAGCGCTCAGCCCATTCTCTCAACAAGCTGGCGTGGCAAGCTCGTTACTGGGCATTGCTCAAGTTTGTAGTTCCGCGTTCTATATTTGGTTTATGGGTTTCATCGGCGTTACTGCACTGAATATGTTGGTGTTTATCTTAGTGCTAGGTAGCGTAATCAGCCTTGCTCTAATACTATTGATTCCAAAGCCTGTTCACGATACCCATTATGAAGAAATCCCTAGCGCGACTTGATTTAAACTTAATGTTCACTCTGCAATTATTGTTGCAAGAGCAAAGCGTCTCGAAAGCCTCGAAAAAGCTGAACGTTACGCCCTCTACCGTAAGTAAGTCGCTCAACAAACTTCGTCATTGGTTCGATGATCCTTTGTTTGTCAAAACACCTAAAGGTCTTGCGCCAACGCCCTTGGCGCAAAGCATGGAGCAAGATCTTGCAGAATGGCTGCAAATTGGCTGCCAGATTGCAGAAAAACGCAGCGATATTACGCCTAAAGGAGTGCGTTTTGATATCACGATTGAGTCGCCATTAGTGCTCACAATGCTGGACAGACTCATCGTCGCTATCCACCAGCGATACCCTGAAGCGAAAGTAAAAACCAGTAACTGGGATTACGACTCACTCGACGCCATCATTCGAGGCGAGGCGGATATCGGTTTTACCGGCCGAGAGAGTCACCCGAGATCGAAAGAGTCGTTGGATCTTCTGCCGTATTTCTTGGATTTTGAGATTCTATTTTATGACCTGCCGATGGTGTATTTACATAAAGATCATCCGGCATTACAGCAAGAGTGGAATCTCGAGACCTTTCTGAGCTACCAACACATCAATATTGTTTGGGAAAAAAGTGAAACTTGGGCGTTGGATGAAGTATTAACGGAACTAGGGCTACAGCGCTCTACCGGGCTGACGATGTCCAACTTTGAGCAATCCCTTTTTATGGCAGCGCAGCCGACGCATGACATGATCACCACCGCGCCGCACTATTGCAAAAGTTACACAGAAAAGCTGCATCTCGATTTGGTGTGCTTGCCAATTCCATTAGACCAAGCTCAACAAGACAAGTTACTGATTCCATTTACCATGATTTGGCATAAACGCAATGCGTACAATCCCAAATTGCTATGGTTGAAAAACACCATTAAGTCATTGTACAAACAACCTTCCCAACCACAGTAAGACTCAGGCTAAGGTCAGGTTTTCTCTGGTTATTTTTAATGACTTTCTTGCTCTGATAGCTATAACTAATCACTTTATCAACTAATAAAAATGTTCTTTTGGATCTACACTAGCTGTTCATTTACACGCTAAGGATCAAGG
The DNA here is from genome assembly GCF_033338715.1 of Vibrio sp. Vb1337. Classification (NCBI taxonomy): domain Bacteria; kingdom Pseudomonadati; phylum Pseudomonadota; class Gammaproteobacteria; order Vibrionales; family Vibrionaceae; genus Vibrio; species Vibrio sp. Vb1337. The sequence continues at coordinate 304,528 of NZ_JAWOTD010000003.1, forward strand.
ATGTCGACCTTCTTACTCACTGCTATTGCAATGCTGGCGTTCGCTGCCAATTCATTATTGTGTCGAATTGCCTTGGCAGAAGGGTTAATTGATGCAGGAAGCTTCACGCTCGTTCGATTGATATCCGGCGCTGTTATCTTAATCGCAATGCTTGTCGTGAGAGGTCAGTGGAAAACCGATCGGCCAACTTCTCGCTTTCGCTTTTTTGCTGGCGTGGCGTTATTTGGTTACGCTGCCCTTTTCTCTTTCGCGTACTTACAACTGGCGACAGGAACAGGTGCTTTGCTTTTGTTTGGTGCCGTGCAACTTACGTTACTGGCAATCTATTGGTGGCAAGGTGAGCGCTTTCAGTTTCTCGAAATCATCGGTATCGGCCTTTCAATTGTTGGATTTGTTTGGTTGATGTTGCCATCTGCCACTCGTCCCGATATTAGCTCTGCACTTCTTATGTTGATTTCTGGCGTTTGTTGGGCTGCGTTTACTGCGCTCGGTAAACAAGCGCCTTCTCCAAGTAGTGGCATCACGTGGGGATTCATCGCTGCATCAATAATTGGCGTGCTCCTTTCGCCATTAATCTTGTCCTCAATCCACCTTTCTTGGAGCGGAGTGTTGCTCGCTATCGCATCTGGTGCCATTGCCTCTGGCCTTGGTTATACGCTTTGGTATCAAGTAATGCGTAAGCTCTCTTTGCTTCAAGCCGCCGTCAGCCAACTTTCCGTGCCAGCCATTGCTTTGCTACTCGGCACCGTCGTACTCCACGAGCCTCTTTCACTGCATATTCTTTTAACCAGCGGCATCATTCTTGGTGGCATCGCTTTGGTTTTTTTATCTCGATCCAAAAAAACAAACGAACAATCGGCAAGCCGATAAAAAGTAATAACTTTCCCTCTCAAGTACCCATTCATCATCTATGCTTTTTAAAGCAGTAAAGCTCATTGCAGATGGTACAAGTGGTCTGCTTTGGTACCAGGCGAAGAATATAAGGTGAGAATTGGCTCACACAATGCAACGATTTTGTTTCAAAAGTGAGAATCATCACAGATAGCGAATTTGCTCGTTTTAGGCGTTTCGCCAATAACGCCAAGGGCTAGCACGAGATCAAGCCAAATACGCACTTTTTGTTTTGACAAAGGGTTTACAAAGCACACTTTTTCACCCGCTATATTCCGCCCCCCTAATTTATTCAGAACAAGATTCTGATTATTCATATAAGAAATTCATCAACTTATAACGATAAGCCTGAGCAAACTTTGACACTATGAACGACAAAATAAAATTCGCTATTAAAGTATCGCTTAGCCTAACTCTGGCTTATCTGATCCCGTTTGCCATGGGTTGGCCGCAAGCATCGACGGCCGCAACCACAGTGATGCTGATTGCATCCACAGGCAGTCGTCGAGAATCACTCGCCAAAGGTACCTTACGCGTGTTTGGTACGTTGGTTGGCGCCGTCGTTGGCTTGTTACTGGTGGGATTGTTTGCTCAAGACCGCTTGTTGTACATGCTGAGCGTGTCGGTTGTGGTCTCATTCATTTTTTACTTCCGTAATGCCTATCAAAAAGATCCAACGCTACTCATGCTGACCGGTGTGATGACGTTGATGATGTCCAATGGCGGTGACGCAGAAGGTGCGTTCCTTTATGGCGTTGACCGCGCCTATATGACGGTGTTTGGGGTGGTGGTTTACACACTCGTGGGGACTTTCTTATTCCCGACCAAAACAGAACAAAACCTAAGGCAGCTCATCGAACAACTCAACCAAGCACAACGCGCGTTGTTCTCCGCTATCTTGCAAAATTTCGAGCAAAAATCGGCAGGGCAAATCTCTCCTCAAGAAGACGGAGAAGAAAATCCAGAAGCGGAAGAGCCACAACCTAGCGTGGACACTCTCATCGAACAGATGTTTGCCGCTCAAAATGCACTCGAACAGCGCTTTGCCACGGTCAGTGTGGAATGCAGCGACGTGTCGGCCTACATGAAAGAGTGGCGCTTGGCAGTTCATTTGAACAAGCAGGTAACGCAACAATTGACCGTCGCGGCGCACAGCCACTTTAGCCACCAGCAAGACCGTGAAAGCATCAGCAACTTTGATCAAGCCGTGGCGGAAATTGACGCGCTATTTGATACCTGCCAACAAGTCTGGGAAAAAAAAGAACCCGCTTATCGTGCTCAGGAATTCAAAGTCAAATACAACCAAGCGTTGCTAGAAGACGCAGCTCACCTAGAGAAAGGCTCTGCGCTTACGCTTGGTCACCTGTTGGAACTGATGCATCAAAACTTGTCGCGTTTAGCGGAGAGCATTAGCTGTATTGACTCTGTGACGAACAATGTCTCCTTTGACGTGCCACTGCCGAAACCGAAAGGCAAGTTTCTATGGTGGGACGCAGAAAACTTTAAAACCGCGGTCAAAACCTTTGTCACTTATTGGGTTGCTGGACTGATTTGGATTTATTTCAATCCACCAGGCGGCTACTCGTTCGTGGTCTTCTCGACCATGTTTATGTCTTTGCTGTCGTTCGTGCCTGTGCACCCAATTTTGTTGCTTGTGCTGTTCACTTTCGGCTTCTTGTTCGCGGTGCCTTCTTACGTCTTCATTCTTCCGCAATTGGATCTCGGGTTAGAACTTGGCCTGTTCATCTTTATCTACACCTTTATCGGTTTTTATCTGTTTAACGGGCCAGTGACGATTTTCTATATGATTGGCTTGTTTGTTCTCGGTTTAGACAACAACATGTTTTATCACTTCGGGATCCTCATGACGATCATGCTGTTGTTCTACATGGTGGTGTTCATGATTATTTTCGCGCACTACTTCCCGTTTAGCTCACGACCAGAACACCTCTTTTTGACCATAAAAGAACGCTACTTCCGACATACCCGAGAGCTGTTCACTACCTATCAACAGCAGTCTAGCTCGGTTATTACGCCGCCCAAACGGGCCTTACACTTGGTGACGCTCAATGTCTCATCGAAAAAGCTCAAAGTCTGGGGTTCGAAAATCAACCACAAACACTTTGATAAAACCACGCCAGAAGCGATTGGCGCGTTCAGCAAAGCGTGTGATGTACTCAGTAATCACATCAACATCTTAATGGCCGCCGAGAAAAAGTTGATGACCAATCCGCTGATTACTAAGCTTCGCCAACAGCACCGCGATTCCATCATTCCTTTGATGGCTGGCGCTTTAGCTAGCCATCAAGCAACACAAGAACTCGACTCCGTATTCGACCAATACAGTCAGGATTACCAAACATTCGAAGATAAACTGGAAGATTTTTTTAGTGAGTTGGATTTATCTGACTACGCTTATTCAGAGATAGCCGGTTTTTATATCTTGCTGAATTTAAAACGGAACGTGTTCGAAGCAATCAAGCATTGCAAGCAAACCTACGAGGATATCGATTGGGTGAACTTACAACAGAAGCGTTTTTAAAGGTGGGGATATGATGCTTCCAAAACTAACCAAACCAAGCCTCGCCATACTTTCTTTGCTCGGACTCAGTGCGTGTACCACGGTAGGACCAGATTATGTTCATCCAAAGCAGGCGCCACTGCCAAGTGACTGGTCGGTGCAAAAAGCAGCCAAAGATACGCAGCAATCAGAGCAACAGCTACAACAATGGTGGCAGCAATTTAATGACTCGACTCTTAATCAGCTGGTTGAGTTGGCGAGCAAACAAAACCTCGATTTAGAAGCCGCAGGGCTACGAATTGTACAAGCACGTTCATTGCTTGGTATTTCGACTGGCTTGCAATACCCACAAGTTCAAACCGTGTCAGGAAACCTAGCGCGTGCCTACGTAAATGATCAGGGCGTGAATAACGCCACTTTGTCGTTTGATGCTGCTTGGGAAATGGATGTTTGGGGCAAGTATGCTCGCGGTATTGAGTCGGCAGAAGCGGGTTACTACGCATCCATCGCATCGTATCACGACATCATGGTTACCATAACCGCCGAAGTGGCACGCAATTACATCAACTATCGCACATTCCAAGAACGTATTTTGCTGTCTCGCCGCAATATCGAGATTCAAGAGCGTGTCGTACGTATTACTCAGGTGCAGTTCGACTCTGGCAACGTTACAGAATTGGACGTTCAACAAGCTAAAAACCAACTCTACACCACCAAAGCAGCGCTACCGAGCCTCGAAGTGGCAATGAAGCAATCACGTACTGTGTTGGCTTTGCTACTGGGTCTGTTACCAGAAGAAGTAGATGGACTGCTACAGTCGGATGGGATGCACAAGCAAATCGCTGAGTACGAAGCCCAGTTCAAATCAACGAGCAGAAAATCGGCGCTATCGGGCACCGACGAGCGCTCCATTGTGCCACGTCCACCGCTTTTGGATACGCAAGTGGATGCTAACTTAGTGATGCGACGTCCGGATTTGCAAGTCTCTGAGATGCAAGCTCGCGCGCAAAGTGCGCAGATTGGCGTGGCAGAAACCGCTCTGTACCCAAGCTTTTCGTTGTTCGGTTCCATCGGTATCGACAGTACGGTTCCCGATGGCAGCAGTTTCAGTTTTAGCGATTCGCTCACCATGGTGGTTGGCCCAACGTTCAGTTGGAACATTTTCCAATACGGACGCGTGAAAAATAACATTCGTTTCGAAGATGCTCGCTTCCAAGAAACGCTGACGAACTACAACAAAAAGGTACTGCAAGCCGTTAATGAAGTCACCAATGCAATCGAAGCATATGACCTGTATTTGCAGCAAAAAGATTTACGCTTGCAATCGGTCAACTCTTCCATTCGTGCGTTCAACATATCCATGACACAGTACGAAAACGGACAAATTTCATTCGAACGTCTGCTTAACTCGGTAGAAAAAATGACCCGCGCAGAAGACAGCTACGCAACGATCAAAGGTAATGTTGCGAACCAAGTTGTCGCGCTCTACAAAGCCCTCGGTGGAGGCTGGCAAACCCAAACAGGCAAACCTTTCATCAGTGAATCGATTGCCACGCAGATGACAGAGCGCACTGACTGGGGAAGTTATTTAAATGAAGAAAACCGCGTATTGCCGCCTTTGCGACTCGAAACTCCGGCTGAGACCAGTGATGAAAACAAAACGGAGGATTGGTAATGCCTCATGAACTCTCTTGGGGAGACGTTTACTTTTCTCCTACGCTACTCGTGCTCTTTCTCGCCGTCACGGCCACGTGGATAACGGTGATGATATTGAACAAGACACGTTTGTCTCGCTTCATCGCTTTTCCGTCTCTGACGTTTATTGCCATCATGGTCGGTTATGTGGTGGCCATCGACAGCTTTTATATTCAATTTTAGGTGCCAAACAAGATGAAAAAACTATTCGTAATCGCACTCAATCTTGTCATTCTTGGTGGCGCAGCTTGGCTCGGCTATCAAAAGTTTGAGGAATACTTTAATAACCCATGGACACGAGATGGGCAAGTGCGTGCTAACGTCATCAAAGTGGCTCCTCGCGTATCAGGCCCAATTGTAAATGTCGCGGTGCAAGATAACCAAGAAGTGAAAACAGGCGATTTACTGTTTGAAATCGACCCTGCGACTTACGAAGTTGCTTTGTCTCAAGCCGATGTGGCACTAGAACGCGCCATTGTTAGCTCTCGCGGTAAAAAAATCGAATACGACCGCCTTAAAGATATTCGCGCGAAAGACCGCGGCGCGGTTTCTCACAAGGATCTGATTCGTCGTGAAATCGCTTACGAAGAATCGCTACTGCAAATCAAATCTGCAGAAGAGCAATTAAAGTCAGCGCGCCTTAACCTCAGCTTTACCAAAGTTTATGCGACCGTCGATGGTTTTGTATCTAACCTCGATATTAGAAACGGTACGCAAGCGGTCGCAAACCAACCACTGCTCGCACTGATCGACAAAAACAGCTTTTGGGTATTTGGTTTCTTCCGTGAAAACCAACTTGCGCAAATCGAACCTGGCAGCCAAGCGCGTGTCACTTTGATGTCTCACCCAGACACGCCAATTGACGCGACGGTTGACTCGATTGGTTGGGGTATTGCGCCCAAAGACGGCACGGTCGGCTACAACCTTCTTCCAAACGTAAACCCTGTTTTTCAGTGGATTCGCTTAGCACAACGTATTCCGGTGCGAATCTCCCTACAAGAACTTCCTGAAGATGTTGATCTTCGATTCGGGCTTTCTGCGTCCATCATGGTGATGAAAGAGTCATCCGCAGACAGTGAACAATAACTAAGTGAGAAGAGCCATGGTCATTGGTAAAAACCTCAAAAACATTAATGAAGAAAACAACTTCTTCTATCTAACCTTAGCGCTAGTGATTTTGTTGCTAGGGAGTGCGATGGCACAAGTAGTAGGTGAAGGGACGATTGAACACATACTTCAGGCTTTCACGGTTCTGACGTTTATCGTCTGTTTTGCGAGCCTTCGCTTTGACAAAACCTGGTCTCGTTTCCTCTACAGCCTGTTTGGTGTTTGGGTTCTTGTGATTGTGATCAAGACAGTTTTCGACATCAGAGAGATGAATGTGGTGATGCTTGCCCTCACCTTTGCGTTCTTTTTCGGCACTTTTAAATCCATCGCAAGACAGATTCTTTTCACCGGCCATGTCAACAGCAACAAAGTCATTGGCTCGGTAGCGCTTTTCTTGCTGCTTGGTCTGATGTGGGCGATTGCCTACCTCGTTCTGCTTGAGTTTTCGCCTGAAGCCTTTACCGGTATGGAAGCGATTTCTTGGGGGCAGAACTTCTCCAATGCAGCGTATTTCAGTTTCGTTACCTTAACCACGCTCGGTTATGGCGACATTAGTCCTCTAACACCACTGGCTCAAGTCGTGGTGTATTTAGAGGCCATCACAGGTGTTTTTTATATGGCGATTGTTGTTTCAAGTCTCGTCAGTTCTAACATTGATCATCAGGTAAACAAAAATGGATAAACAATCGGTAAAAATCGACAGTAAGCTTTTCATCAGTAATATGGTGGAATCGGCAATACGCATTGGCTTGATCTTTGTCTTGCTGATGTTTACGTACGACATCATCAAACCCTTCATCCTTCCGGTTATTTGGGGCGCTATTATAGCCGTCGCTTTAATGCCGCTTACCCAAAAATTGCAGCGTGTATATGGTGGTCGTAGAGGCTTGGCAGCCACAACCATTGCTTTACTTGGTATTGCCCTCCTTGTCACGCCACTTGTTATGGTATCAGGCTCCATTGTGGATGGTGCAACGCACGCGCTTGAAGTACTACAAAATGGACAAGTGAAAATACCAGGGCCAAAACCTTCCGTAGCGGATTGGCCTATCGTGGGTGATAAGCTCTACGAAGTGTGGACCCTATTCGCTACTAATCTTGAACAAGCTATTCAAACCTTTATGCCACAAATAAAGGCAGGACTCACATCTTTACTGGGTACACTGGGGGGCGTATTGGGAAGTTTACTGCTTTCAATCTTGTCACTTGCGATTGCAGCAGGTTTCATGACGTACTCTGAATCTGCAGCATCAGGCTTAAGAACCATCGCGATTCGAACCGCTGGTGAAAACGCAAAAAGCTGGACCACGCTTATCGCTGCGACAATTAAAAGCGTACTGCTTGGCGTAGTCGGTGTAGCGGCGATTCAAGCACTGTTGATCGGTGCTGGTTTCTTCGTATTTGGCGTTCCGGCAGCAGGTTTACTCACACTGCTTCTAATGATTTTATGTATCGCTCAGCTCCCGGCGTTGCTCGCAGTGCTACCTGTGATTGGCTTCATGTACATGACCCAAGACACCTCAACAGCAACCATGTTTACTGTTTGGGTCGTAGTTGCGGCTCTTTCTGAAAACCTGTTCAAACCAATGTTAATGGGACGTGGCGTCGACGTGCCAATGCCTGTGATTCTGCTCGGTGCCATCGGTGGTATGCTTTTCTACGGCATCGTTGGTCTGTTCTTAGGTGCCGTTATCCTAGCAATTTGGTATGAGTTATTTGTTTGGTGGTTGAGCATTGAGAAAGCACAACAGCAAGAAGAAATGGCAGAACAACAAGACGCTTCTGATGACCAATCAGAACCTGGACATGGTGCTGGCATTTAATAAATCAATAAGTTAGAAAGAAATTTAATCTATAAGTTATGATATCAAACCGCTGAATTTCAGCGGTTTGATTCTATTTGGATCACAGTTTCGTCGTAATAAATGCGATAAAAATGACGTTCTTGTTAAATTTTCATACTTATTACACTTGGGAGTTGCAATCGGGCAATGAACGATGCACTCTCGATGACCACTAATTTGCTTAGGATAAAAACAATGAAATTGATCAAGCCTTTAACTTGTGCGCTTGCTCTCGCAATGAGTGGCATGGCATTCGCAGATGTAACCGTGAGTGTTCCTGACAACGTTTCAGTATTAGCGGCTAACGGTGAAAAAGCAGAACTTTCGGGTGGTTTTTTCGCCTCTGAGAGAACACTGACGTTACCTGATGGCCTTAACCAAGTCGTATTTCGTTTCGCCCCTTACTTCAACCAAGGTAATGACCGTTTAAGTGTTGAAAGCGATGTTATCGTTACACGATTTGACGCGACCAATACCGAACTCACTCTACAAATGCCAGAATACCGCAACCTACGTGATGCGGAAGAGAAGATCAAAGACTTAGATTGGAAACTGGTTGATGATTCTGGCAACGCAATCGCGGTTGACCAGGACAAGTTGCTCAAACCGGGTATGCAAATCGGTCGTGATTACGTACGTGAAATCGAAGATTATAACCAAGCTGGCGGTGCAGCAGCCGTGGCTTTTGCTGGCGCAGCGACCATGCAGCCAGTCACGCTTCCTGCAAAGGTTCCTGCGGATATGAAGCAAGTGAGAGCTACTGCGGTTAAAGCGGATTCGACAGCTGAAGAGATGCTGCACTTCTGGTACCAAAAAGCAGACGCAGAAACCAAAGCTCGCTTTAAGAAATATGTTAATCAACAGTAAATCTGGTTAACTTTATCGATATTAAAAAAGCCACTTCACGTGGCTTTTTTGATCAAAAATTAGGAAACTTGGACAACTTTAGTATTGGCGATCAAGTCATGCAACAAACGTCGCTCCGGATGAAAGAACAACAATGCCAAATTTACCAACGGGATCCCCGGAATGAGCATCTCCAGTAAGTAGCTAATAACAAGCCTTAACCCTGCTGTAACTTTCGTTGCCTTACTATCATTTTTCATTACAACTTTAATACCAATCATGCGCATACCAATGGTTTGCCCATGACTCAATGCATTCCAGTTGATCATTAAAACCGTTGGTAAAGAAAGCAAGTAAAACGCCTGAGTTTCACGAACAAGCGTGAGGTTATCTGCTAAAGAGAGCTGAAAGTCGTTAAGAAAAGAGTTAATACTCAATGCAATTATTAACACGACCACCATCGTAAAGAGCAGGTCGATAAAACCAGCAATGATTCTCTGTTGCTTGCTCGCGATAAAAGCATACATGGACTTCAGTCACCTCAATGTAATTGGTTAAGCGAGAATGACTGAGTGTACAGACGCGCAATGGTGAGCGCAGTTTAGGTATTGCCAACATAATATTCAACTAAGAACATACTAAATCGCGGTCGTATCTCAAAAGTAATCATTACATCTTGAGCATAACCGTATCAATTTAACAAAACGCTACCAGTAACGTTCGTAAATGATATTTCCCCCGGTTTGATGGCGATACTTTTCCAAGCCTAGCTCTTGTAAGACGGGCACGGTATCTTTGATCATTTGTGGATTCCCACACATCATGACAAAGCTACGCTGAGCTGAGAATGGCGCATCAGCGGCGTTGGACAGTAAACCCGATTCGATGAGTTCAGGAATTCGGCCTTGTAATTTACCATCAACCACCTCCCTGCTGACTATCGGTATATACTTTAATCTGCCTTCATATCGTTGCTGAAGCTGTTCAATTAGGTATTTATAAACCAGATCTTTTTCGAAACGAACGGCATGAACCAGCACAATGCGCTCATTGTGAGGCGGTAAGTTTATATCATCCAGCAGCGATAAAAACGGTCCAATCCCCGTACCTGTAGATAGCAGCCACAGGTCATGAGCCTGTTTAGGAATAGAATCATGGGTTAAATCGCCATGTGCAGTGGCACCGACATAAATGCTATCACCAGATTTAAGCTTTTGGAGCCGTGGAGAAAGTTGTCCTTGAGGGTCGGCTACTATTAGAAATTCCAACCAATCGAATTGCTCGCTTGGCGCATTAACCACGGAGTAAGCACGGCTGATCGGCTTACCTTCATCATCAAGCAAAGCAAGCTTGGTGAATTGGCCAGCTTTAAATGAAAGAGGCGCGCCAGATATTCTCAAACTGAACAGCTCACCTGTCCAATCAATGCGTTTCTCAACTCTTGCGAGGTTGAAACCTTTGAGTTCAATCATGAGACACCTCCTATCTGGTTACTCTTAGTTAAACTTACGCCTTCAAATCGATTATGTAAAGTTTCTAGTTTACATAATCAAACCACTATTTCATTTCACATTTTAAAAACAATTTTATTACATATTAAATGATTACATCTAGAATAAATGCTCAAAGTGATAAGTCGCGTCGCAATTTGTGGCAAAGCAGATGAAAAAGGAGCAATAAAAATGGACACACTGTTAAAGGACTTTCCCGTTATCACAGAGATAAAAGTCGCATGGGGTGAAATGGATGCTCTGCAACACGTTAATAACGTGGTCTATTTTCGCTACTTCGAGACCGCACGTTTAGATTACTTCAACAAAATTAACCTGCTGGTCGACCTGCAGACCTCGCAAATTGGACCAGTACTGAGCGAGACTCAATGCCGCTACAAATTGCCTGTTACTTACCCAGACACGCTATTAGTCGGTTCTCGCGTAATCGACATGCAAGAAGATCGCATCACGATGGAGTACCAAGTGCTGAGTAAGAAGTGGGGTAAAATTGCGACCATCGCGACCGCCACTGGTGTGATGTTTGATTTTAAGAACAACGTTAAAGCTGCGATTCCAGATCACGTTCGCCAGTCGATTTTAGACTTGGAAGGAACCGTGGGTAGTACGCATCATTTGGAGTAGCAAGAAACGAGAGATTAAAGGCGAGGTTCCCGACAGCGCTTCTTCATCGCTATCGGGAATGATGCTGAGGTACCATTCCAGCCCGCGTGATAAGAAAACTAGCGTCATTCTAGCGAGCCATAGCGAGAGTAAGAATCTACTTACCGCTTGCTGCAGACCATAAAGCCATGAATAAACTCAATACAATCTGAGAGTAGATTCTGAATCACGCTCGTTCCTCGCTGTTCAGAATGACGGTTCGAGTTTGGCTCTGAGCTCTACAAAACCATCTAAAAAAGCGATTCCAGACAAGCCTAAGTGACCATCCGAAATCTCGCTTGAGACGCATCAGCAGCGCGACTCTTCCAGCCTACGCGATAAGAAAAGCTACGTCATTCTAGCGAGCCAAAGTGAGACTAAGAATCTACTTGCCGCTTGCTACAGACCATAGAGCCATGAATAAACTTAATACAATCTGAGGGTAGATTCTGAATCACGCTCGTTCCTCGCGGTTCAGAATGACGGTTCGAGTTTGGCTCTGATCTCTACAAAACCATCTAAAAAAGCGATTCCAGACGAGCCTATTTGACCATCCGGAATCTCGCTTTAGACGCATCAGTAGAGCGACTCTTCCAGCCTACGCGATAAGAAAAGCTGCGTCATTCTAGCGAGACTAAGAATCTACTTGCCGCTTGCTGCAGACCATAGAACCATGAATAAACTCAATACAATCTGAGGGTAAATTCTGAATCACGCTCGTTCCTCTCGGTTCAAAATAACAGTTCGAGTTTGGCTCTGACCTCTACAAAACCATCTAAAAAAGCGATTCTAGACAAGCCTAAGTGACCATCCGGAATTTCGCTTTAGACGTATCAGCAGAGCGACTCTTCCAGCCGACGCGATAAGAAAAGCTGCGTCATTCTAGCGAGCCATAGCGAGACTAAGAATCTACTTACCGCTTGCTGCAGACCATAAAGCCATAAATAAACTCAATACAATCTGAAGGTAGATTCTGATTCACGCTCGTTCCTCGCGGTTCAGAATGACGGTTCGAGTTTGACTCTGACCTCTACAAAACCATCTAAAAAAGCGATTCCAGACAAGCCTATGTGACCATCCGGAATCTCGCTTTAGACGTATCAGTAGAGCGACTCTTCCAGCCTACGCGATAAGAAAAACTTCGTCATTCTAGCGAGCCATAGCGAGACTAAGAATCTACTTACCGCTTCTGCAGGCCATAGAGCTATGAATAAACTCAATACAATCTGAGGGTAGATTCTGAATCACGCTTCAAACATAACAGCAGAGCGACTCTTCTAGCCTACGCGATAAGAAAAGTGGCGTCATTCTAGCGAGCCAAAGCGAGACTAAGATCTACTTGCCGCTTGCTGCAGACCATAGAGCGGTTAGCAGAATGTCTCAATATACAGCGCTTCGACTTTGTCTCTTGCCCATTGCGTTTTACGCAGAAACTTCAGAGAAGATTTGATCGACGGATCTTTCTTAAAACAGTTCACACGAACGCGCTCATACATGCCATTCCAACCAAAGTGTTCAACTAGTCGGGTGACGATTTTCTCTAAACTCAACCCGTGAAGTGGGTTATTCGGCTGATGTTGGCTCATGCTATTGATCCGGTAAAGTGAAGTTGCGCGCTAATCTAACTCAAACTCGCCGTGCAACCTAATGTTTTAACCTTGAATTGGCCTACGACTCTCCCCTATAGTAGCCCAAACTTCATAAAAGCCCTTTTCACGATGAAAGCCCTCAACGACCTCAATATTTTTGTCGAAACAGCGCGCCAAGGCAGCTTTTCAAAAGCCGCTAACAGCATGGACATGACACCAGCCGCCATTAGCGCATCGATTAAGCGTCTTGAAGGGCAAATCGGTTTCCCGTTGTTTGTGCGTTCCACCCGAAGCCTGCGTTTAACCTCAGAGGGCGAACTGTTTTTAGACAAAACCACGCAAGCGTTGGCAACATTGCAAGAGGGGTTGGATCAGATCTCAAGTGCGCGCGGGGAGTTGTCTGGTCAGCTGCACATTACTGCACCCTCCGATTTTGGTCGCAATATGTTGCTCGATTGGGTGGATGAGTTCATCGATCTCTACCCAAATGTTTCCATCAAACTTGAGCTGTCCGATAGCTTGACGGATATGTACACAAAGCCTGTCGATATTGCGATTCGCTACGGCGAGCCGGCCGACTCCAATCTGGTGGTATTGGCATTATGTGGGTCAAACGAACGGATATTATGTGCATCGCCAGAGTACGTAGCTACACATCCAGAACTCACCTCTCCTGCCGATTTAATGCAACACAACTGCTTGTGCTATATGGTCGCAGATTCGGTCTACAACAAATGGACGCTCACGCGTGACGGCGAGAAAGAACAAATCGTGGTCAGCGGTAACTTGATGAGCAACGATAGTGACTTGCCACACCGGTTAGCGATAAAAGGCAAAGGCATTGCGAATAAATCATTGATGGACATTAGCCGAGACTTAATCGAGGGAAGATTGGTGCGAGTGTTACCAGAGTGGGATTGCGGCCCAGTGCCGCTCTACATGGTATGTGCCGATCGTCGATTATTGACGCCAACGATTCGGACTTTCCGCGACTTTATCCAACAAAAATGCTGCCAGCAACGCGCCAACGTGCTGGCAACCTTCTGTCATTAGGCGATAAATCGAAGAGGACGAATCTGGGTATATTCAACCCAATCATTCTCTTCCAATGTTTCAAGAAACGTCGCCATATGCGGGCTTTGCAAATGCTTATCCAAGGCCTCTTGCGATGCCCAGATTTCTTGGAACATAAATAGGCCATCAACTTTTTCGTCGAGATACAACTCGTATTGGCAACAGCCTTCTTCTTTACGAGTTGGCTCTAGTAAACCAGCAAGCAAATTCACCACCTGATCCTTACTATCTGGATAGGCTTTCACTTCTGCGACTAAGTGGATCATCGTTTTATCACTCTTTTGCGATTTATATATTGATTACGGGGTTCTACGTCACCTGTAAGTAAGCTCGAATTAGATCTCGGTGAATACGGTTTCTGCGTCCCAGCGAGACTTTGGCGTTTTCGCGTTGAAGTCATCTTCCGCGTGGTAGCCAAGCGGCACGATCACAACACTGGTATAACCTTTTTCACGCAAGCCAAATTCTTCATCCAGCACTTTTGGATCAAACCCTTCAATTGGTACTGCATCGATTTCTAACGTCGAAGCACCCAACAGCAACGTACCCACGTTGAGGTAAACTTGTTTCTCCATCCAATGGTTTGCATCTTTCAGATCAAAACGGTGCATGTTCACAAAGTAGCTACGACCACCGCGTACAGCCGCTTTCGCTTCTTCAGTTGGGAATCGACCATCTTTTTCTTCTTGCACCATTAGCGCTTCAATGTAGTCGTTATCAATGCCTGTTTTCGCACAAAACACCAATACGTGAGAAGCGTTGAGAATCTTCGCCGCGTTAAATGCGTAGTTCTCTTGCGCCGCTTTAGCGATGCGCTGTTTGCCTTCTTCTGTGCTTGCCAGAATGAAATGCCAAGGTTGAGAGTTCACACTCGATGGACTAAAACGAATCAGCTCTTTAACTGCATCGATTTTTTCTTGAGATAGCTTGCGCGTTGGGTCAAACACTTTCGTTGAGTATCGAGATTTTGCAGCTTGTACGATATCCATGAGGTTCTCCAATTAATGAATTTAAGCTGTGTAACAGCATAACCTCATGAGATAAAGGGAAAAACCGATTTCGATTAAAAACATTTTCAAAATAAATTTGAAAATAAAACGATAAGAAAGGCTTTGAGCGTTCTCACTGAACTTCTTCATCTTTTCAGCAATAATGCATGTTTGCTCGCAACCAAACTCAACTCATGCTGCCTCAAGATAACATTATTACATCCTTTCTGTGCAAAAAGCTCGGTCACAATCACCTTCGAATTGCTGGCGAATATTGGCACATTGAGAAGTTGGTGGCCTTGCAATGTATGATGTTGAAAGAAGCGCCTAACCTCCAAGAAGGGCTGCTTTGGTGGAGTAAAAGTGTCTCATTATTCGACCGCCGTTTGTACGTCACATTTCAACATGGTGATGCCCAAATCCATCTGCAAGTCGAATGCAGAACGGCCGATATGCCAAATTGGGCGGAGTCGGTGTTTGGCTTGCTCAAAATGCAATTGGAAATGCTTGAGCTAAGCGAATCAATACAGGTACAAGTTCAAGCCAGCAATCCACTCGCGGCCGATATTTTTCTAGGGGAAACGCGAGATTCTAAAACGAGTTCAAGCGTGTTTGACCTGGTGAAACATGTTTATTTGCTGCTTTCTCACCAACCAATTGAACAGCCAGAATTGCTGAGTGTTTTGAACGCCTTGTTCATCAAAAACAGTAATTACGCGCTCAAGTTAGAGCAAGCGGCAAGGCAACTGGGCGTCTCCAAACGCACCTTGCAACGTCGACTGCAAGAGAAGCAAATGAGCTACTCTCAATGCGTTGATTTCGCTAAAAGAAAGCAAGCACTCACTTTGCTTGCCGACACCCAACTCACAACGCAGCAAATCGCCTATCAACTTGGTTATGAAGAGCCTTCCAACTTCCACCGAACCTTTCGCCGTTGGTATCCATTTTCGCCAATGCAATATCGCCAGCAGTGCTTAGATAACCGCACTCATCTCAACAACCAACCCATCCGCTTGTACTACGCCAAAGCGAATACTTTAGCCGATAACGACATTGACCAACCCGTCGGTAAAATCTGGATGGAAGTGGATAATATTGCGTTTGAAAAAGTGGTCTCCGTTGAATGTCGAGACCGTGATGGCACGTGGCGTCGCTACCCAGCCTTCTTCGAGCGTTTTTTGAATAATGGCACCGAACTATGGGCGACAACAGAGCTTCCTGTCGCACATCCACTGACCTTTCGCCTGTGTTATGAAGTCGATGGTGAGCGCTACATTGATAACAACCACCAGCGTGATTACGTGGTCTCCAAGGGGCTTTTAATTGGCGCAACGGAATACATTGTCCCGACAAAACAACTTATCCAACTCGGTACACAGTACACCTTGTTTGTGGAACTCGCATGTAGATTAAAAGACGTGGCGAAGATCGATTGCTACGTGGGTGATGTGCCAGCTCCGCACACAATGAGCCAAACTCAGAATGCAGAAGATTACACATGCTGGGCGCTACAACTTCCCCTCACCCAAACGGCTAAACAGTGTCGATTTCGACTCTATGATCATTCTGGTAATGAGTTAGCCAAAGACCATTACCCGATACAATATCCTATTGTGCAACCGCTCAATTAAAACTGTCGGTCAGATCAAAACCATCACTTCGTGACATCATTTCACGTCTTTTTTGGCGTGAGATGACACTCTCAATTTCAAACCTTTGCTTTATCGTTTCTGCATTGCTGCATAACGGAGGCAAAAACTGTGTTTGAAACTCTACCTAACCCAATGAATAAAATAAAAATACTTCCTTTAGCGATCGCTCTTGCTCTTTCTGGCTGTGGAAGCGACGAAACCACACCAGTCGATACAGGCAGCCACGTGGCATCTCCTGATTGGCAAGATCAAATCATTTACTTCCTGATGATCGACCGTTTTAACGACGGCGACAGCGCTCTTAATGATCAAGGGCAAAACGAATTCGATCCGACTTCGGATAAAAAATTTAGCGGCGGCGACCTCGTTGGTGTGAGTGATAAGTTAAGCTACATCGAAGATCTCGGTGCCACATCGATCTGGATTACTCCGCCAGTGGCAAACCAATGGTGGGATGCAGAACAAAACTACGGCGGCTACCACGGGTACTGGGCGCGCGATTTCCAAAAAGTGGATGAGCACTTTGGTGACATGGAAAGCTACCAAGCGTTAGCACGCGAAGTGCATGCGCGTAACATGTTCTTAATTCAGGACATCGTGACCAACCATGTAGGCAACTTCTTCACCTACGATGATCCTTACAGTTATGATCCAAGCCTACCTTGCCAAGGCTTCCGTTTGATTAAAGATACACTACCCGCCGGGCAAGAACTGCCGTACCCACTCAACATGAACGAGTGTAAAACAGACGGCACAGGCAGCTACCACTGGACACCAACCATCACCGACCACAACGATCCGGTACAAGAAAAAACCTGGCAGCTCTCTGATTTGGATGACCTTAATACGTCCGATCCTGAAGTACGCGCTTATCTAAAAGAGAGCTACCGAAAATGGATTCGCGAAGTCGGCGTCGACGGATTCCGTATCGATACGGTGAAGTTTGTTGAGCACGATTTCTGGAACGACTTCCTGCACGCCGACGATGGTGTGATGACTCAAGCGGTTGATACCGGTCGCGATAACTTCCTGACCTTTGGTGAAGTATTCGAAACATCGACGCCTTACCACACCGAAGGCGAAGAGAAGATGCTGACTTACATCGGTGAAAGTGGCTCGCCGAAACAGCTAACCTCGGTACTGAACTTCCCATTGCAAGCGACCATGACGCGCGTATTTGCATCAGGGCAACCGACCGACTATTTACGTTTCCGTCTTGAGAAAATGATCGACATGTTCCCAAATCCATACATCATGCCGAACTTCATTGATAACCACGATATGCCACGTTTTCTATCGCAAGGCAGTGTCAACGATATGAAGCAAGCTCTGATCACAATGATGGCGGTACCGGGCATCCCTGTGATTTACCAAGGTACAGAGCAAGCGATGTCAGCGGCGCGTGATGCGATGTTCGCCGGAGGGTACCGTGAAGATGGCAACTACGTAGACTCATTCGACCAAAACAGCGAGATGTACTTGTTCATCCAAGAGCTTGCTAAGTTACGTACCGAAAACAAAGTCATGACACGCGGCGAAATGAAAGTCATTGGCAGCGATAAAGCTGGTGCAGGTGTGTTCGCCTTTACCCGCACTTTGGATAACGACGAAGTCTTAGTGGTAATGAACACATCTAACTCCCCAATGTTGATGAACCAACTCGATGTAGAGCAAGCGGGCGGCACCGTCTTCCAACAACAAATCATGTCGAATTGGGCGGACGCTCCAGAGCAGTTAATCGCCGATGAAAACGGTCACGTAACCCTTGAGTTGCCAGCCAAGTCAGCAGTGATTTACTCAAAAACAAGCAGCAATCAATCTGTAGATACCCCAGACCTCAACATCCAACTAGCGCAGGATTGGGAAGGACAAACCATCACTGGTGATATTGTTATCGCGGGTAGTGCGAACGCCAACGAGAAGTTGAACCTCGTCGTCGATGGTAACTTGGAAACAGCGCAAACCATTACTGTAGGTGCTGATGGTCAGTTTAGTGTCACGCTGTCGACTCGTCATTTTGCGATTGGCGAGCAACAGCACCGCTTCGCGATTTATTCCACCGAGAAAAAAGCAGGCATCGAGGACGTGAATTTTGTCTCCAACCTAAGCTGGTCAAACACGCCGGACGACACCATTGATGATGCGGGCGATGCACAAGACGGCGTGGGCGGCCCTAATGGCAACTACTCATTACCAACGGATCCAACGTTCGACAAAGACAACAGCCAACTCGCGATCAACAAAGCAGAAGTGTTTACCGTTGGCAGTAACGTACGTTTGACCTTCACTATGGACAAAATCACCGACACTTGGTTGCCACCAAACGGTTTCGACCACGTGGGTTTCACCATCTTTATTGATTTACCGGAAGAAGCCGCAACCAACTTGTCTGAGCTACCGAAGATCAACGCTTCTATGCCAAACGGAACCTGGAGTCGCAATGCGGTTGTTTTTGGCTGGCAAAGCTCGATTTACAACACCAAAAGAGCAAATGCGACGACATGGGGAGAAGCCGTAACGCCAGCACCAATGGTCACGGTAGACAAAGCCAACAACACCATTTCGATGGACTTTGCTAGCGATGCACTAGGCCGCCCAGATTCGCTCGATGGTATCCGCTTCTATGTCACGACTTGGGACTTAGACGGCCTTTCGGCAACTTACCGTCCGCTAGAACAAGACAAAGGCCCTTGGAACTTCTCCGGTGGCGCATCGGGTGAAAGTAAGATTTGGGACGATTTACCAATCATCACCTTGTCGGAATAAACCGTTAAACAAAACACCGCCCAGCGTTTAGCTGGACGGCCATCAACAAAAAAATGCAGAAAGACACTTCTGCTCGTTTTTATTCTAGTTAAAGAACGATTTCACCCACAGCACCAGACTGTCCCAAAGCTGACCGAACCACGAGCCCTCTTCTACCGCTTGGCTGCTGACCAAGGGATAACTCGCCACGGTACTGTCATCGCTTTTCCAAACGACCTTACCAATCTCGTCTCCTTGCGCGATCGGCGCAATCAACGGTTCATTTAACACCACACTCTTATCAAGCCCAGCCGTCATTGAACGAGGCAGAGTGAGATAGGCATCTTTAGCGAAGATCGCTTCAACTTGATTAGCATTTCCCTTCCAAACGCGAACTTTAGACTCAACTTCCCCCTGTTTAGCAACTTGCTTGGTGTCATAAAAGCGAAAACCATAGCTGAGTAGATTCTTCGATTGGCTGATCCTAGCCTGTTTACTTGGCGTACCCATCACCACCGAGATAAGGCGCATTCTTCCTTCTTTGGCCGAGCTCACCAAGCTGTATCCAGCATTGCTGGTGTAGCCGGTTTTGCCCCCGTCGACATCAATGGAATTGTCCCATAACAACTTATTGCGGTTGTACTGCGTAATGTCGTTCCACTTGAAGACTTTCTCACTGTATAGCGCGTACACATCAGGAACATCGCTGATGATCGACTGCATGAGTTTTGCCATATCGGTTGGTGAGGTTTGGATGCCATCACTATCAAGACCATGGGAGTTCACAAAATAGGTGTCTTGCAGTCCTAATTTCTCCGCCCAACCATTCATCAAGGCGACAAAGCCGCGTTCACTGCCTGCAACATGCTCAGCCAGTGCAACGCACGCATCATTTCCTGATTGGATGATCACGCCGCGCATTAAGTTCGCAACACTAATTTCATCTTTCGGTTTGATGAACATTTTAGAAGAACCGGGAAACTTGGCCGACCACGCGTTTTCGCTCACGGTGACAACATCATCCCATTTCAAACGCCCCGCTTTGATTTCTTGTCCAACTACATAAGCGGTCATCAACTTGGTTAAACTCGCCGGAGCAAGGCCTGCTCGCCCGTTATGCTCGGCAATAATGGCACCGGATTGAAAGTCCATTAATACGTAGCCTTTTGCCTGTAACTGAGGTGGGTTGGGCGTAACAACGGCAAAAGTAGGTACGCTTATTAAACAAGTCACAATTGTCCATCGAGCCAGTGACACTTTCATCCGACTTCCTCCATGCTCTTACTTTGTCGCAACTCTATTGAGCATAGCTCACTCAACCAGTTGCACCAGTCGCTAATCGTTTCATTTTCTTGAACTTACATTGATTTGACCAAGGTATAGAACTGAAGAGGCAATTGGGAAATAGCATTGGTTCTTCGCGCCATTCGCAGTAAAGTAGCGCTACCCCTCAATAAGGAAATAAAGATAACAATGAACGCTCAATCATTTATCGACGCAGGATTGCATTACACTCCCCACAGTTTTACCGTTCCTCTGGATTACCAAGACGCGAGCAAAGGCACCATTGAAGTCTTCGCCCGTGCGGTTTGCCTAGTTGGCGATGAAGAATCGACCAAACCTTGGTTGGTTTACTTTCAGGGCGGACCTGGCTTTCCCTCTCCGCGTCAAAACGGCAATAACGGCTGGGTAAAACGCGCACTGCAAGAGTACCGAGTTTTGCTCCTCGACCAGCGCGGTACGGGCAATAGTTCGGTGATTAATCATCAGACTCTGGCTCATTTCACACCGCAGCAACAAGCAGACTACTTAAGCCACTTCCGCGCAGACAACATTGTTCGTGATGCGGAATACATTCGTGAGCAATTTGGCGTCGAAAAATGGGCGATCTTAGGTCAAAGCTTTGGTGGGTTTTGCTCCCTCACCTATTTGTCTTTGTTCCCAGACAGCTTGCTACAAAGCTACATCACAGGTGGCGTGCCATCAGTCTCGCGTCATGCCGACGATGTGTATGAAGCCACCTTCAAACGCACCATGGAGAAAAACCAAGCGTTCTTCCAACAATTTCCCAATGCGCAACAACTTTGCCAAAACATTGCGAATCACTTGCTGGAAAACGAAGAGTACCTACCAAATGGTCAACGCTTCACGGTGGAGCAATTTCAACAAATCGGCATCAACTTTGGTGTGAGTGATACTTTCTTGCCAACTTACTATTGGCTAGAAAGCGCGTTGATTGAAGTGGACGGCAAACCACAACTTCGCTATGAGTTCTTGAACGATATGTTGGCGCAGCAAAACTTCCAAACCAACCCGATCTACGCCATTTTGCATGAATCGATTTACTGCCAAGGCTTTGCGTCGAATTGGAGTGCGCACCGTGTTCGCCAAACCCGAACAGAGTTTAATTATGAACCTGGCCAGCCATTTTACTTTACGGGGGAAATGGTCTTCCCGTGGATGTTCGACCAATACGTCAACCTTAAACCACTAAAAGACGCCGCAGAAATATTGGCCGCGAAAGACGATTGGGCTGCGCTGTACGATCAAACTCAACTGGCTCAAAATAAAGTGCCTGTCAGTTGCGCCGTTTACGCCGATGATATGTTTGTTGAAATGGATATCAGCCGAGAGACGCTCGCGTTAATCCCAAATTCAAAAGCGTGGATCACCAACGAGTACGAGCACAACGGTTTGCGTGCCGACGGTGAACGCATTCTCGACAGGCTCATTGCCATGGGCAAACAGACCGCAGCTACGTTGAAATAAGCACGGCAGAAATTAGAAATACGCCTTTTCAGTATGTGGTGAAAAGGCGTTTATAGCGGTTTATGAACAATGGCGATCAGTCATTCATTCTTTGTCCCTAAACCTTTATCCCTCACCACCTCATGTATAAAACTGCGACATGTCCTTTCCTTGTCAATGACTCCGGTGATTATTTGGTGCTTCTTGCGCCTAACTTTTTTGAAGGGCCTAAAACAGAATAACAACATAAATTTAAACCAAAAGTATCGGCCCCAACCTACCTAACTCACTATAATTAATGCTTATAATTTGAACACATAGCGGCTTCACCTGCGGACATGCTCCCCCTATCAAAGACCGCCAGGCCCCGCCTACTCATAATATCCGTATAATTTGTCCGTATTTCCGACTAGTTTAGTCAGGTATACTTCGTGCCGCTAAAATTTTAAGGTCGTTGACCACCTGTATTTTTAAAGGAAACCTCATGAGTCAGTATGTAGTTTGTGCGCTGTACAAGTTTGTTGAGCTGAATAACTATCAAGAGCTACGCGAGCCATTACTTGCGTTGATGGAAAAACACCATATTCGCGGAACATTACTACTGGCAAGTGAAGGTATCAACGGTACTGTTGCATCTGATCGTGCAGGTATTGATACGCTACTGGAGTGGCTAAACAACGAACCTCGTTTGACTGGCACCGTATACAAAGAGTCGTATTCTGAGACCCAGCCATTCAATCGCACCAAAGTGAAACTGAAAAAAGAGATCGTAACATTAGGTGTTGAAGGTATAGACCCTCGCCACGTAGTGGGGACTTACGTGAAACCTCAAGAGTGGAACGATCTTATTGCTGATCCTGAAGTGTTTGTTGTCGATACACGTAATGATTACGAAATCGAGATCGGGACATTCAAAGGCGCTGTAAACCCAAATACTGAAACCTTTCGTGAATTCCCAGACTATGTAAAAGAAAACATGGACCCGGCAAAACACAAGAAAGTTGCGATGTTCTGTACCGGTGGTATCCGCTGCGAAAAATCAACGGCTTACATGAAAGAACAGGGCTTTGATGAGGTCTACCACCTAGAAGGCGGCATTCTTAAATATCTTGAAGAAGTTCCTCAAGAAGAGAGCATGTGGGAAGGCGATTGTTACGTATTTGACGGGCGTGTTGCAGTGAACCACCAGCTAGAAAAAGCAGATTACGATTTATGTAACGCTTGTCGTCTACCGATCACTGAAGAAGACAAACAGTCAGAATTGTTCGAGCAAGGCGTGAGCTGTCCAAAATGTCACGGCACACACTCAGAAGAACAAATTGCTCGATTCCGCGAGCGTGAAAAACAAATTGTTCTTGCAGAGCAGCGAGGCGAGCAGCATGTTGGTGGTGAAAGTGCCAAGCAAAGAGAAGCCCGACGTGCCGCTAAGTACGCGCAAAAAGAAGCGCAGCGTAAACAAGACTAAGCCTAACTCTCCTTATATTTAGCGAGCTGCCGTAAGGTGGCTCGCTTTTACTGCGCACCAATACTCTTTCAATACAATTTTGTATCCCTCACCAATACCTCTAGTTGATTGTCTCTTTTGCCTTCGGGTAGCCCCACCATTTCATCATAAGCACTTTGATGCACTAGAACCTGCTTATTTGCTTTGATATTCCTGCACTTCTTTTGCATCTCGATCAGGGAATGAGCCCTCAAAAAGATACCGTTGTCATCAGTGATAAATTGCGCTTCTCCATCAATCACGACAGATGCCTGGTACAATGCGAGATCAAGCGAATGAATGACCAATTTGTCTACATAGAAGTATTTTTGTAACTTACTCAATGCTATTGCCATGTGTCACCTCCCTAAAAGTTACCTCTACGTTTTGTGGAATAAAACCGATCATTGGATGAGATTTCTTCGGTTTACTTGCGTACAACATCGGAAACAAAGAGGATTCCGATGCAAACAATCAATGTCGTGTGGTTAAAGCGAGATTTAAGGCTGACTGACCATCAACCACTAACTCAAGCATTATCAACAAAGCACCCAACTGTGCTTTTGTATATTGTTGAACCATTGCTATTGAACAACCCACACTATTCTGAGCGCCACTGGCGATTTGTTTGGCAATCACTGCAAGACATGGATGAGACGCTCAAAGCGTATGGGCATCGAATCACGGTGCTGTTTGACGATGCCTTAGCATGTTTTCAATCAATTCAAGCGCAATATCAAATCAACGCTGTTTTTTCTCACCAAGAAATAGGACTCAACTGCACCTTTGAGCGCGACAAACAAGTTGCCGCTTGGCTGTATGAGCAGAACATCGACTGGTTTGAGTTCGAACACGGTGCTGTTATCAGAGGTGCAAAAAACCGGCAAGGTTGGGACAAACATTGGGACTCTGTCATGAGAGCCTCAATAAGCCCTATTGAGCTCCAAACCGACTTATTGCATTCATTGGATGCAGAAGCTCTCGGCTGTTCGTTTTCGCCACCATCATCCTGGCTATCAAAATGCAAAGGAATGCAAACGGGAGGAAGCCGGCTCGCTTGGAAAACACTAGAGGACTTTTTCCATCGTCGAGGTCGTGATTACTATCGAAGCATTTCTAGTCCCACAGCCTCACGCACAGCCTGTACTCGACTTTCTCCATATCTCGCTTGGGGTAACATATCCTTGCGTGAAGTTTATCAATACCTTTTGAAACACTGGCAAGTCGCTGGGTTTCGTCGCAGCTTAATTGCATTGTCTTCACGGCTTCATTGGCACTGTCACTTCATCCAAAAATTCGAATCGGAATACGACATGGAGTTTTACTGCGTTAATCGGGCTTACGAACCATTGATTAAACAAAGTAGTACTTTCGATGAAGAAAAGTTAGCAGCATGGAAATCCGGGCATACTGGCGTACCTTTGATTGATGCCTGCATGCGCTGTTTGCACCACACTGGTTACATTAACTTTCGCATGCGTGCCATGCTGGTTAGCTTTCTTACTCACCACATGAACATGAATTGGCGAGTAGGTGTAACGCATTTAGCGCAACTGTTTCTCGACTTTGAGCCCGGAATTCATTACCCACAATTCCAAATGCAAGCAGGAGTAACCGGGACTAACACAATCCGTATTTATAATCCGATCAAGCAAGCCCAAGAACATGATCCTGACGGCACGTTCATCTACAAGTGGGTACCTGAATTGCAAATGGTTCCTCCCCCTCTTTTATTCGAGCCTTGGACAATGACCCAGATGGAAGCTGTCATGTATCAGTTGCAGCCAGATAGCCGTTACCTTGCACCTATTATCACACCAGACAACGCAGCTAAGGCAGCAAGAGAGCGCTTATGGACGTGGCGGAAACGAGCCGATGTGAAACAAGAAGGCAGACGAATTCTTGCGCGACATGTTAGACCCTCAAAAGAAAGTAGGACGCGATGATCATCTCTCAATCACAATGCGTACAAATGCAAACACACTCCAGGGAACCCGTTGTACCCTCAACTAGTAAGGAACACATTATGTTCAAACGTATCTTAGTTATCGCGGCGACACTGATGGCGACGTTATCTTTTATGCTGCCCGTCAAGGCTCATGAGCATGGCATGATGAAAGCCGATATTGTCGACGTTGCCGCTGAAAATGGCTCTTTCAATACGCTTGTTGCTGCGGTGAAAGCAGCGGGCCTGGTTGACACTCTCAAAGGGGAAGGCCCATTTACTGTTTTTGCACCAACGGATGACGCTTTTGCAAAACTGCCAGACGGCACAGTCGACATGCTCTTAATGCCGGAAAACAAAGACAAGTTAGTAACTGTTTTGACTTATCACGTCGTCCCAGGGAAAGTGATGGCTGCCGATGTTGTTAAGCTAGACAAAGCGACTACGGTTCAGGGGCAAGATGTGATGATTAAAACCATGGGCGATAAAGTCATGGTTAACGATGCAAATGTCATTGCAACCGATGTGAAAGCTAAAAACGGTGTCATTCACGTGATTGATACTGTCATCATGCCGAAATAACACCATTCAAAGGGCGGTACACTCCGCCCTTTAGACAGAACTTCTTCCACCCTTAGCACGATTCCTCTCCACTTATCCCCAACAAACCTCCACTCATTCACCATGACTATAAAAAAGATAAAAACAAAATTAAAATCAATACCTTGCAAGACGACACTGCACAATATTGACGAGGTTAAGATATCGTTATCTTTCAATTTGAGAACAGGATTCCATGTCAGTGACGTTTACTTTTCCACATGTAAATTCTTAAGCTAAATTTTGGCTGCTCAATCACATTTCGGCAAACCATTCGAAAGGGTGGGACGCAAAGCTTCCGGTCTGTCAGCATTTAAAAATCTAAAAGAATGCTCATGATAGCGGGGTTACCATGACGCAGTGTTACAGAAGTCCAATTTCTGTAGCGTTGCTTTATGCTCAGCATGCGCCGGGGTGTGACACTAGTTTGTCAGCCATAACAGAGGACATGTGATGAAATCATTTCCAACCAAATCCGTACTCGCGTTAGCACTTGCAAGCATTAGCTCAGGTGCTGCGGCTCACGGTTATGTATCAGAAACCAATGGTGGTGTCGCTGCAAGTCGCTCGGCACTATGTAAGTATCCAACGCCAGATACTAACGAAAAAAATAATAACTGCGGTGCGATTCAATATGAACCGCAAAGCGTTGAAGGCCCTGATGGCTTTCCCGAAACAGGGCCTCGCGATGGTAAAATAGCGAGTGCCGAAACCGCTTTAGCAGCTGCCCTTGATGAGCAAACTGCCGACCGTTGGGTAAAACGCACTATTCAAGCAGGTACACAAACTTTTGAATGGACATTTACCGCTAACCACGTGACGCGCGACTGGAAATATTACATCACCAAGCCTGATTGGAACCCAAACGCTTCACTATCACGAGACTCTTTTGATCTAACTCCTTTCTGTGTCGTCGACGGCAATATGGTTCAACCCCCGAAACAGGTAAGCCATCAATGTAATGTGCCTACTCGCGAGGGATACCATGTCATCCTGGCAGTATGGGATGTTGGCGACACTGCAGCCTCATTTTATAACGTGATCGATGTGAAATTTGATGGTGACAGTCCCGTTATTCCAGATTGGAAGCAAGGCGGTCAAATTATTCCTACAATGGATTTAAATATTGGGGATTCGGTTTATACACGCGTATTTGATCAAGCAGGTGAAAACGTGGCGTATAGAACTGAACTAGAAATTACCGATGCAGCAATGGGCCAAGCGAAAAACTGGTCTTACGCACTCGCGACTAAGCTAAACCAAGAACAAACAAAACTGCAAGCCGGGCAGTATGCAGAGGATAAATTCACTCCTGTTTATGGTACTAATCCGGTGTATCTGCAAGCAAATAGCGGCCTTGAGCGAGTAGAGATCGGCTATAACATTGAAACTCCTGTTCCAGAATACTCACTCACAGTAGATGGCTTAGCAGACGAGTATATCATTGAGTCAACACCGACAACGTTGGATCTGACACTAACTGCTGAAGGCGATTTAAATGCAGAACTCACCGTTTACAATCACCATCGCGAACCACTTGCAAGTTGGGCAAACGAAATGAAAGACGGCTCGGTAGAAGCGATATCGCTCGCTTTAAGTAAATCGGAGCCGGGTCACCATATGCTCGTAACACGTATTAAGGATAAAGATGGCAACTTGGTGGTTCAGCAAACGCTCGACTTTCACTTAAAAGAAGATCCAGTAACGCCACCACCATCTGGTGAGTACGATTTTGTCTTCCCTGAAGGACTATCTAGCTACACGGCGGGCACAAAAGTGCTTGCCAGCGACGGGGGCATTTATCAATGTAAACCTTTCCCATACTCTGGTTACTGTATGCAGTGGAAAGAAAGCGCAAACCATTACGAGCCTGGAATAGGTTCACACTGGGAGATGGCTTGGGATAAAGTCAACTAAATCACCCTTTGAACGTTACGCAAAAGAGCCTCACTATGAGGCTCTTTTATAATCAAACGCAAAAATGACAATTTTCCCGGTCTAAACCATGAACACCAGATAAACTAGTGAGATGCGCTCGCCCCTCAATCAGCCCCATTTCATACCCTTCTAGTAAAACGGATTGTCGCATTGATAAGCGCTGAACATGAAAATTATCTGGTGGGGCAATTACCCTAACATGTGTTCCTGGTGGAGGGTTACGAATAAACTCTAATGATTGATTATAGTTATCTGCACGTCTTAACATCGCATCCGCCATTTTGGGGTGCTCCGCAAACAGTTTCTTCATCAGCCATGTGGTCTTAACTGGCTTTTTGGCATAATTCAGCGGGTGAGAGAGTACTACGGTTATGTCGCGAGCCCCTCGACGATAAGCCTCACGCACTGGTATAGAGTCAGCGACCCCACCATCGGTATAACAACCGCCAGAAAAACAAGGGGTATGCTTGTAGGCAATCGGCAATGCTGTTGTCGCTTCAATCGCATGGTGAAAATTATCACGTGTCACGCGATAGTAATCTGCTTGCCCTGTATCTACATTTGTTGTCGCTGCGAGAAAAGGAACGCCATTAAACAGTTTATTTTCATCGACGGGATACAAGCGATTAGATTCTTCAAACAGCCACTTCACATCAATGAGGTCCCCACCTTTAACGAAGCGAGTTGGGTCAAAAAAGCGTTTGCTTGTGGCCAGCTTAGTAATGACGTTAATACTGCGATGCGGGTAGTCGGTCAAATACCCAATCAAATTTGATGCACTAGCAGATACACCGATTGCAAAATCAAACGGTTTATAACTCTGCTCTAAAAACGCATCTAACACTCCGCTTGCGAAGACGCCTCGCATCGCGCCACCTTCTACTACAATTGCTTTTGTTGCCATATTTCCCCCATTCTCCTTGCCAAAAGAGTAATGAAATTCGTGCAATCACAACAATTGAATATTCTTATTATTGAAATAGGTGAAGTCTATTTATTTCTCTCTTAGAAAATGAAAACTAAAGTTCAAAAAATCCGTACCCGTTAGAAATGTAATTGCGGGCTTAACCAAGGTGGCAAGGTCTAAGAGAAATCTAGGAGAAAACCGTTTTATAGGCTTCGCCCGCGCCATCAATGAACATTTGAGTACCAATAACCGCTAGAATTAAGCCCATCATTTTAGTCACAACATTTAGAGCACTTGGTCCAACCGCTTTGACCAATTTGTCTCCAAATAAAAACAGTACATAGGTGATCACACAGAGGACAGCGAAAGAAACGATAGTAATAATGGTTTGATCGAAACCACCCGCTGTCGCAAAGTTCATCGCGGTAGCAATCGTTCCTGGCCCAGCTAATATTGGCATCGCCAGTGGAGACACTGCAATACTCAATGCCGCCCGTTGCTGAGCTGGTGAATACGCCTTCTCTTTGGTTTTCTGATGCGTCGAATCACCTTGAAGCATGTTAAAACCTATCAAAAACACCAAAATGCCGCCTGTTATTCGCAATGCATAAAGCGTGATACCAAACAAATCAAAAATTAACTTACCGGCAATAGAAAATATCGCGATGATAATAAATGCAATAAAAACCGAGCGGAGCGCAATGGAACGGATGGTTTCTTTATCTTCATCAGCAGTTAAACTCAAAAAGATGGGAATATTGGCGATAGGGTTCATGATGGCAAAGAAGCCCATAAACACCGTAACTGTATGAACAATGAGTTCTTTCATATTTTCCACTGCATTTAAATTATTGATTCTAAAAACAGTATATACGCTCTCAAACAGAACGAGTGGTGTATTCTCGATTCGTCTTCACACTTATGCACCAAGCATTGTTTTTCTTTTGAGATAGTTTACCGACTCATCAAATGTCGCTAAGGTGAGTCTTCAGCCTTTAACGTAACAGGGGATGTTAAGTCACCATGAACAGCACGATTCAAACAATTCTCAATCACCGCTCAATTCGAAAATTCACCTCACAACCGATTGAGAGCGAACAATTAGATGCCATTCTTCAAGCCGGCCTTGCGGCGTCCTCATCAAGCATGTTGCAAGTCGTTTCAATTATCCGCGTGACCGACAAAGAAAAACGTACGCTATTAGCTCAATATGCCGGAAATCAAGGGTACGTTGAAAGCGCGGCTGAGTTTTTGGTGTTTTGCATTGATTACCAACGCCACGCCAGTATCAACCCAGATGTTCAAGCTGACTTTACCGAGTTAACGCTAATAGGCGCTGTAGACTCGGGCATCATGGCACAAAATTGCTTGCTAGCGGCGGAGTCGATGGGACTAGGAGGTGTGTATATTGGTGGTTTACGAAACAATGCCCAAAAAGTAGACGAATTATTAGGTTTACCTAAAAATACCGCCATTTTGTTTGGTATGTGTCTTGGTCATCCAGATCAAGCCCCTGAAGTAAAACCTCGCCTACCTAAGCATGTCGTGGTGCATGAGAATCAGTATCAATATCTAAACTTGGATGATATTCAGACGTATGACCAAACTATGCGAAACTACTATGCAAACCGTTCGAGCAATCAAAAACAGAGTACTTGGTCACAAGAAGTCACCAGTAAACTGGCTGGCGAATCACGTCCGCACATCCTGCCTTACTTAAACAGAAAAGGGCTCACTAAAAGGTGATGACTACAATACTATAGGATCAAAAAAGGCCTCTGAAGAGGCCTTTAGAATTTATCAGCAAAAACTTGCTTAGTTACCGCCTGTCGCGCCAGTGCCTGGACCCGGTGGATCTTCAGGTTCAATTGGCTCACCGACTTCCGCATCTGGAATTTGTGGTACGTCAGGTTCGATATCTTCTAATGGAATGTCGTTATCGATAGCCTCTTGTACATCTGCAACAACTTTCTGAGTATCTTCAGCTGGAATCGTTACGTAGATAACATCTCCTGAATCATTCTCAGGATAATTTGGGTTCGCCGCGATTACATCTTCTGTGATTGCTTTTGCAGCAACAGCTACAGCTTCAGGCGAAGCTGTTGGGTTCGCTTTGATGATATCTGATACAACGTTTGCTGTTGCAACTAGCTGAGTAGCAAGTGCGCTGTTACCACCCTCACTGCCAAGTCCTGCTACTACAGATTCTGTATCACGAAGGATTTCGTCAACTGTTTTACCACTTGCATTGATATCGATACCCAAATTCTCGAATACTTTTTCAGCGATATCAGAAGAGTATACTTCACCATCTTTTAAAGAGTTAGCAACCAAAGTCGTAAATGGAGAGCCTGTTACCAATGAATCCGCCTGGGCTAGGCCTTGAGGGATTTTGTAGTCAGATGTAATAGGTTTGCCATTTGACGCGTCTTTACTATCTTCTGTGTGCGTTAATACGAAAGCACAATCACCTGGCGCATTTACAACGTTGATATTTTCAAAACGCGCTTTACCAACCATACCTTCATAGTTTGTTGTATTTTCAATCGCGTCGTATGTCTCACCACCACATACTGCTTGAACTTTCATGCCGATAACAGCTGGGTCATAAGCCTGAACTGAGTATCTTTTTACCTCAGGGTCGCTGTCACTACCACAACCTGCTAGTAGGACTGCTGCCACACTTGCCGTTAAAAGTTTGATTTTCAAAATTAGCTCCAATATTTGTTGTTATATCCGACCGCAACAGGAAGCATAACGGCAGTTGCATATAGTGTAAATAGGATGCATACAACTTTGGCATGAGTTTTTTCACATTCTTGCCTGTTTGCTTGTGCAAAATCATGCATTCATCTCAATAACGCTAAATAGACACAATTTTGTCATGTATTCGTCAGTATTTTTTCGAGTAACTTGTTGCCTTTATTGCAACCAGATGGATAATAGTTGACTATTTTTTGTGGGTCGGATTTTCACACCTTCATTAATAAAACTAAGAGCTCTAAGTTGCTAGCAGCCATTTGGAGTGTTTATTACACAAATAATTCTGAATGGACTCGCTTTCTAAAGGCTTAAAACTGCAGTAAATCGTCAATATTGATGAAACGCAGTTCAATTAGAATGAATCAATTTCAGTCGGCAAACTTTCTTTCGGTAGTTATAAACCAATGAACACATTTAATAAATTTTTGGGGATATCAGTACTTCCAATCCTTCTTACAGGGTGTACTTTGCCTGGTAGCCACCTTTCGGTCAGTGACAAAACAGTCATGAGCACTGAATCGAGTGATATAGAGTCTCAGGTTACCGTTTATCCCTTAACTTTGGAGCGCGTAACGTCTTTAAATTCAGTGGACCCTTTTTCAAAACCAAACCCAGAGTTAGATATTGAAATCGCAAAATATGAATACGAAGTAGGACCTGGCGATATCCTAAATATCACTATTTGGGATCACCCAGAGCTAACGATCCCAGCGGGCTCATACCGAAGCTCAGCCGAAGCGGGTAACTGGGTGCATTCGGATGGCACGATCTTCTACCCTTACATAGGTGTCGTACATGTTGAAGGCAAAAACGTACGTCAGATTCGTGCAGACATTGCAAGCCGCCTTGCAAAATACATTGAGAGCCCACAGGTCGATGTAAGCGTTGCGGCATTTCGCTCTAAAAAGACTTATGTAACTGGCGAAGTTAACAAGCCAGGACAACAACCAATTACAAACATCCCCCTTACACTTCTAGATGCTGTGAATAGAGCTGGCGGACTGGCTGCCGAGGCTGATTGGCGTAATGCGACACTGACACGCAATGGCGTTGTTGAAAACGTTTCTTTGTATGCTCTGATGCAACAAGGCGATTTAACTCAAAACCGCCTTCTAAAGCCTGGCGATATTGTTCATATTCCTCGAAACGATGCGCAAAAAGTATTTGTTATGGGCGAGGTTAACGATCCGAAATTACTCAAAATTGATCGTAGCGGCATGAGCCTTACTGAGGCTCTTAGCAGTGTTGGTGGTATCAGTGAAATCTCCGCAGATGCTACCGGTGTGTTTGTCATCAGACGTTCAAAAGAAGAAGCTAAAATGGCGGACATTTATCAGCTAGATGTTTCTGACGCTTCTGCTTTGGTGATTGGTACTGAGTTTGATCTCAACCCTTACGACATAGTCTATGTGACGGCTGCACCTGTTAGTCGTTGGAATCGTGTGATTGCTCAGCTCGTTCCAACCATTTCCGGCTTTAATGAACTAACTGAAGGTGTACTACGAGTACGCACTTGGCCGTAAAACAACGTGCCGCAAGAAAATTATCTCTTGCGGCACGTAATCGATAGCTACTCAGCTCAATTGCGCAATATAAAGAAGCCAGCAATTCAGTTGAGATCATAAGCATACAATTTAAAGTAGGGTAAGCATTTGTTTTCTAATATTCTTGTCGTCTGTGTCGGTAATATTTGCCGCTCTCCAACAGGAGAGCGGCTTTTGCAGTCTTTACTACCAAACAAACATGTCGCATCAGCAGGAATCGCAGTAGATAAGAGCCATCTAACGGGAAAAGCTGCTGACGAGATGGCAACCACTATCGCGAACGAACGTGGCGTAAGCTTAGATGGACACGAAGCACGACAATTAACACCAGAGCTTTGCGCTCAATACGATCTGATATTGGTTATGGAAAAAGGTCATTTAGAAGCCTTAACCAAAATCGCTCCTGAGGCACGAGGTAAAACGATGCTGTTTGGACAGTGGATAAATGAACAAAACATCCCTGATCCATACAGACAAAGTAGAGAAGCTTTCGAACATGCATATACGCTTATAGAAAAAGCAGCAAAAGCGTGGTCTCAAAAACTATAAGCCGCAAGGCTAAATAAACGCCAATGGCAAGGTATTTAAGAAGTTAAAGTAATGACAACACAAACTATTAAGCAATCACGTCAAGCCGACGATGAGATCGATTTGGGAAAGTTATTTGGGATCATTCTCGATGCCAAATGGCTCATTCTATGTGCCGTAGTCCTATTTTCGATTATAGGCGTCGGCGTTGCCATTCTATCAACACCTATCTATAAAGCTGACGCTCTTATCCAAATCGAAAGTAAGAGTTCAGGTGGTATTTCAGCGATGGTTGGTGATATGGGAGAGCTGTTTTCAGCAGAATCATCAGCGACAACAGAAATAGAGATCATCAAATCTCGTATGATCTTGGGCGGTACTGTTGATAAGTTCAACTTAACGACTGTCGTTTCTCCAAACTACATGCCAATTATTGGTAAAGGTCTAGCTCGACTACAAGGTGAGCAAATCAGTCTGAGCGTTTCACGATTTAATGCTCCTTCTTACGCAGTTGGCGTTCCTTTAACTCTTGAAGTTATTGATTCTGAAAAACAGACGTTCAGGCTCTTAGAAGATGACAATAACGTCATTCTAGAAGGTAAAGTTGGTGAACTGCTTGAGAAGAATGGATACCAGTTTTTGGCGACTGAACTTGTGGCTCAAACTGGTGACTCATTCACGGTCAGCAAAATCAGTAAATTAGATGCAATTAATAAACTTCAAGAAAACTTATCGATTAGCGAACGTGGTAAGCAAAC
The DNA here is from genome assembly GCF_033338715.1 of Vibrio sp. Vb1337. Lineage (NCBI taxonomy): Bacteria > Pseudomonadati > Pseudomonadota > Gammaproteobacteria > Vibrionales > Vibrionaceae > Vibrio > Vibrio sp. Vb1337. The sequence goes on from NZ_JAWOTD010000003.1 coordinate 338,848, forward strand.
CGGGATTATATCTTTAAGCTTCTCTGGTGAAGACCGCGCTAAGATTCAAGATATCTTGAACGACATTAGCCAAAACTACTTCTTACAAAACGTTCAAAGAAATTCTGCAGAGGCAGAGCAAAGCCTCGAGTTCTTGAAAGGTCACCTCCCAGACATCAAAACAAAACTGACCGCTTCTGAAGACGTTTTAAATCGATTCCGTCAAGAAAATGAATCTATCGATTTAGGCCTTGAAGCTCAGTCAACGCTGAAAGTAATGGTTGAGTTAGAAGCACAGCTAAATGAGCTTACATTCAAAGAAAGTGAGATCAGCCAACGCTTCACACAGGATCACCCAGCTTATAAGTCGCTACTTGATAAACGTGAAACACTACTAAAAGAGAAAGAACGTCTTAATAAACAAGTTCAAAAGTTACCGAAAACACAGCGTGAAGTTCTACGTATGACACGCGATGTAGAAGTAAACCAACAAATCTACATCCAACTATTGAACAAGGTTCAAGAGCTCAACATTATTAAAGCCGGAACAGTTGGCAACGTTCGAATCTTAGATAACGCTCAATCTTTCTCTAAGCCAATCAAGCCGAAAAAAGCGCTTATCGTTGTGCTAGCAACACTGCTTGGCGGTATGGCAGGCGTGGCTTTCGTATTAATTCGTGCAGCATTCCACCGTGGTGTGGAAACACCAGATCAAATTGAACAGATTGGCATGCCAGTTTACGCAAGCGTTCCAAAATCTATTCAACAACTGGAATTTGCAAACAAGCTTAAGCGCAACAAAGGCAGCAACAATGAGCTAGTCCTTCTAGCGGAAGCTAACCCAGCCGATCTTTCCATTGAGGCTCTACGTAGTCTTCGCACTAGCTTGCACTTTGCAATGATGGAAGCGAAGAATAACGTTCTTATGATTTCAGGCCCTGCACCATCTATCGGCAAAACATTTGTATCGACCAACTTTGCGGCCGTCGCTGCGAAAACCGGTCAGAAAGTGCTGCTTATTGATGCGGATATGCGTAAAGGTTATTTGCAGCAATGCTTCGGTCTACGCTGGGACAACGGTCTTTCTGATTACTTGAGCGGTAAGACATCCCTTAGCAACATCATTAAATCTACATCCATTGATAATTTAGATGTTGTGACTCGCGGCCAAGTACCACCAAATCCGTCAGAACTTCTTATGCACCCTCGCTTCAAGAGCTTTGTTGACGAGATGTCTGCACAATACGATCTAGTCATCATCGATACGCCGCCTGTACTCGCAGTTACCGACCCAAGCATTGTTGGCGCGCTTGCAGGAACAACTCTGATGGTCGCTCGTTTTGATCAAACGACTTTGAAGGAGATTGAAGTCGCGCAAGGTCGCTTCGAGCAATCAGGCGTTGAAGTTAAAGGTGTGATTCTCAATGCGGTTGAGAAAAAAGCATCTAACTCATACGGCTATGGATACGGCTACTATAACTACGCGTACAAAAGCGAATCATAAATTGAATTTAGATCGCTAATTAAATCAAATATGACAAAGCCCTGCTAGAAACAGCAGGGCTTTTTCTATTGCACTCTTAATTGCTTGTACGTAATCAGACTAAGCAAGACAAAGAATATTGGGTCACTCCAACCAAAACCGACAAATACTCCGATAATGCCGGCATAGGTAGTAATCACTGCCCCTAACCCATTAGTAATAAATAATGCTTTAAACAGCTGTTTCGCAGTCTTACCAGATTCCACATCTCGTAGCATCAAACTCACCGCAGCGATTCCACCTAAAAAGATCGATGTATGTTGCGATAAAAACAGCGCGTATTGGTCGTTAATTTGTACGCCATACATCGGCCACATCATGGTTGGTACAAAAAACAACGCAAAAGCGAATACCGTATATATGACGCCATGAACGGTTAGAAAAGTGCGGTTGGTCATCATCTCCTTATCCTCCAATAGGCCCTTGATTGATCGTCGTTAACGGCAGATTGATATCGAAGATTTGACCTCGTACTTCGACTACGCCCATTTTTCGTAAGCGTGCGGCATGCATTTCGAGATAAGCTTGCGCCGTGGCTTCATCTTCAAAAAGATAGATACCACCACCGAGTTTGTCTTTTTCGCTTTCCGTCCAAATTTTCCAAATCATACCCGGCTCTTGGTTAATTGACTGAGCTAAGTCGACCAGAGTATTCGACATCTCTTCACCAAACGGACCATGAAATTCAAAATCAACTTGCAATAATTTCGCCATCTTGAGTCTCCTCTTATTATTGACTCGCTTTCGATGACAAGATTATTACCTTTATAAAACTGACAAAAAAGTTCATAATTTTGCCATTAACTGTCTAAAAAATTGACTCATGAGACTAAAAACGACCTTAGAACAATGGCAAACGCTACAAGCGATTGATCAAGAAGGTAGCATTCAATCTGCAGCTTTGCTGCTCAACAAGAGCCATACCACATTGATCTACTCGGTGAGGAAGTTAGAAGACCAACTTGGTATCCAACTTATCGAAGTACGAGGGCGCAAAGCAGGTTTGACTGAGCACGGCAAAACCATACTGCGTCGTGCACAATCCATGCTTGAACAAGCGCGGGAACTGGAAGTCATCAGCGAGCAGTTAAAAAGTGGGGTGGAATCTCAAATCACGGTCGCAATAGATCATCTTTGTGACCCTTGTTGGCTTTATGCACCACTCAGTCAATTTTTGGAGGACAACAACACGACCTCCGTTCAAGTGGTTGAAACGTCACTGAGCAAAACAACCGAAATGGTCGTAAATGAGCTCGCTGACATCGCAATCATCAACTTACCGATAACCAACTACCCTGCCGAAGCATTTGGCGTAACAACCATGCTGCCTGTAGTCGCAGCACACCATCCACTCGCTAAAAAGCCGCATGTTTCCATCGACGATTTTGCAACCACCAGCCAAATTGTCATCCGTGACTTAGGCAATTCAGACAAAACGAAAAGAGATGTGGGTTGGTTACGCGCACGTCAGCGTATTACCGTCGATAACTTCGACCACGCTTTTCACGCCGTAGAGCAAGGCGCTGGATTTTGTCGGCTACCAGCGCACTTAGTCGCAGCCCGCAAGAGCGATAAAATTAAAGTATTGGAGATCGAACACTCCCATCAATATCAAGTTGCGCTGCACCTCACTTTGCCCAAAGGAGCCAAAAGTGGTCCTGCGACTCAAGCGCTTTATCGAACTTTACTCAAAAGTGTAGAAACTCGAGCCTAGCGACAGTGGTATTGAGTTGAATCGCTAGTGTTATCGCCTATTGATTCTCCCTAAATATAGGGAAACGGCCATTTTGTGACGCTACACTCTCACAAAAGGTTGCACGAAGGATAGCGACCACCTACTATCACTCTGCTCATGCCTAAAGCACCCAACACTCGCGGAAAGAACTCGGTTCACGGCAATATCCTCACCTGCTTGGTTTAGCAGGCACAATCTGTTTTTACCTTCTTTTTAGCTTCTATTTAGGCGAGTGTGGAAGAAATAAGAAAGGTGAAATATGAACTCTACAAATAGCTTCTCGATCAATATCAATCAGCAAAAATCCATTGCTAAAAAAAGGCTCAAAGCTATCCGCCTATACGATGACGCTACGTTGGAGTTAGTTAAGCGATGTCACTCCAAACCAGAGTCATTGACTCCCAATACAATTCAATTGGCTGACGTTCAACATGCACTCGCAAGAGAACTGGGCTTATCCAGTTGGAGTAAACTAAAAGCTCATGTCGAAGAGCTAGAAGCGCACAAACGAGCCATCAAAGAACAAAAACCGCCCCTAGATGCGAAAGTAAAAACGCTACACGTTCGTTGTGGCCACGACATTCAACAACAACTAAAAGCCAGCGGATTTGAAGGGACATTTTTAGCCCTGATCGATCCGCTTTGTATTGGCCCCATACCAGCAACACCACAGAACTTCCTTGCCATTCGTGCCCAATATGTCGTAGAGACTCTGCTGCCTGTGATGAAGCGTGAAGACTCGGTTCAAGATATAGTCACATTGGAACAATCAAACCTCGATCTGTTGCAAAGTGATGTATTTGAACGAATCGTCTTTTGGGTCGAACATGACAGCTATGATCAATTGATGCTAATTCGTGCTCTAACACTGTTAGAGAATGTAGAGAACAAAGTGATAGAGATCATTGAGTTGAACCAGTTTCCGGGTACTGAGCGATTCATCGGCTTTGGGCAGTTGCCTGAAGAAGCTATTCGTTCTTGTTGGCGATATCGTAAACCCGTATCTGCTAAGTTATTGAGCCAAGCAAAGCAGTGTTGGCAAGCAGTGTCATGTTCCTCACCAAAAGCTATCGTCAGTTTGATAGAGCAACATCAACTGGATTGCTTACCCAATATACTCGACGTGCTTAAGCGCCATTTGCAAGAGTTACCTAATTCACAAACTGGATTGAGCTTGACACAACACCTCGCACTAAAGGTTTTGAACTCGCAAAATCGTTCAATTCCCATCAAAGATTGGTTTGAGCAATATCAACAACTAGAACCTCTTCCTTACCTAGGAGACGTGATGTTTTACGCGTTACTCCTCCCTCTAGCACAGTGTCAAACACCTTTGATCACGATTGAGCCACGTGAAAGGCACTGGTGGGAACAAAGCGTCCGTATCACTGAGGCTGGCAAGCAGTGTTTGGAGGGTTTAATACGAGCGAAACAATGCTATTGGGTTGGAGGGATTAAAAATACCAGTCAAAGTTATTGGAGCTGGGATCACCTCCAACTAACTACACTTGCCAACCATCATTGAGTTGACAAATATGAAAGCATAAAAGGTTCGTTGGCTCTGATGAACACTCAATACTAAAGTATCGCTAAAGAAGCGACCGCTAGTCTGAATACAACTTAAATAGTTATGCAGAAATGCATCCACTCAAAGAGAGTATGCACTCTATCTCTTATTAGAATTTATTGTAAATCCTCTTTGTTATCGGTTGTATATTCGATAAAAGTGTTAAAATACAAACTTTTTATCCAGCCAATTCGTTAATATTTGGTTAAAATTCCATTTTTATTAGTGATAAAGTTCACATCTATTAACCATTTAGAGGATTATTCTTTCGTATTTTCTCACTCCGCTGCTAATCTGCTCGCCGCTTTGAAGTGAACTCAAGGTGCATAACTATAAGGAGTGTTCTCATGAATACCAAGAAACCGATGTCGCTCACCAGCCGCGTAATTTTAGGTATGGTAGCGGGTATCTTGACAGGATTTGCAATTCGCACACTTTTTGCCGACAACGGATTTGTCGACGCATACATTGTTAATGGATTATTCGAAGTTGGTGGACAGATCTTCGTTGCCAGCTTAAAAATGCTTGTTGTACCGCTAGTATTTGTTTCGCTAGTTTGTGGTACCAGCTCTCTAAAAGACCTCTCTACACTGGGTCGCATGGGTGGTAAAACCCTTGCTTTCTACGTAGCAACAACCGCTATCGCAATCACACTTGCTCTAACCATGGGTACGCTATTCCAGCCGGGTGCTGGTGCAGACCTAACGGCAGCAAGTTCATTCAAATCAGCAGAAGCACCATCTTTGGGTCAGGTGATCATTGATATGTTCCCGACTAACCCAATCAGCGCAATGGCAGAAGGTAAAACCCTGCAAGTTATCGTGTTCGCCGTCCTATTCGGTATCGCGATCAGTGCAGCAGGTAAGCCAGGCGAGCGTATCGCAGCATTCTTCTCTGATCTGAATGAAGTGATCATGAAACTGGTCGCGATTTTGATGAACTTGGCGCCTTATGGGGTGTTCTTCTTAATGGCGAAGCTATTTACTGGTCTTGGTCTGGGCGCGATCGTCAATCTGGCAGAGTACTTCTTAGTACTGGCTGGTACGCTTGTCCTACACGGTCTAGTTACTTACAGCTTAATGTTAAAAGGTTTCACAGGTCTAAACCCAATTACGTTCCTACGTAAGATGGAAGACGCGATCATGTTTGCTTTTTCTACAGCATCATCGAACGCGACGATTCCAGTGACAATGGAAACAGCAAAGCACCGCATGGGTGTTGAGAACCGTGTATCATCGTTCACAGTACCACTTGGTGCAACCGTGAACATGGACGGTACGGCGATCATGCAAGGCGTAGCAACTGCGTTTATTGCTCAAGCTTTCAATATTGATTTAACTATGGGCGATTACCTAATGGTTATCATGACGGCAACTCTGGCGTCTATCGGTACCGCAGGTGTCCCTGGTGTGGGTCTAGTAATGTTGGCAATGGTATTGAACCAAGTAGGTCTGCCTCTAGAGGGCATTGCACTTATAATGGGTGTTGACCGTCTTCTTGATATGATTCGTACCGCGGTAAACATCACTGGAGACAGTGCAGTAACCGTCATCGTTGCGAAATCAGAAGGTGCATTGGATGAAGCTCGCTTCAACGACCCAATGGCAGGCGTAGCCGAAGAAGAAGTGCACCTGAAGCGCACGGAAGCATAAACCCTTCCAAACTCAATTATCCTGTCTAAATGAAAGCCCCGATGGAAACATCGGGGCTTTTGTTTTATCTGGAATCTAAAGAATAGGTAATAACCCTACTCCGTCATCGAACTCAGTTTTTCTCTCGCTTGTTCTTCATGCTCGTCGGTGATGGCATTGCCGACCGAGTTCGCCGCTAGAGTCAACGCTGCCATGTCATCGGTAAAGCCGACACCTGCTAACACGTCTGGCACCATATCTGTTGGTAGGACGAAGTAAGCCAACGCACCACCTAAGATTGCCTTGTGGCGAACAGAGGTGTTGGAATCTGCCATCGCGAGCCATGATTTAATGCCCATAACAGCAATCTCTTCGCCTGCTTTCTTGACGGAATTTTTCATTTTACGCCAGAAGGTTTTCTCATCTGGCGCTTGCATCGTTTGGTCTAAGACGTCATCGGACGCCGAATTTACAGACATGCTTGTGGTCATCGTGCCTCCTAAATTTATGACTGTGGCATAGATATTATGACCATGAACCTGAACGTAGGATTAATAGCGCGTAATGATAATGAAGGAAGGAAACAAAATGGCTAGATAAAAAATCCCCAAACCGAAGTCCGGGGATTATTGCTTTGGAGACAAAAAGTCTTGGAAATCAAAAGTCTTAGAAACCAAATGGTTTTGAAACCAACAGCTTTGGGAACCAAGCTTTAGAAGCAGAATGCCTTATTGAGCAATCTTCTCCAGTACACGCATCAGCATTTTGATACGTGGTTCAATAGACTCAAGCAACAAGTACTCTTGATCACTGTGGAAGCCTGCACCGATAGGCCCTAGACCATCCAAAGTTGGAACGCCAAGAATCGCCGTGTTGTTTGCATCAGAGCCGCCACCCACTTCCTTCCAATTGATGTCGATCGCCAGTTCACTTGCCGCTTCTTCAACTAGCATCATCAGGCTTTCTGTTTGTGGGCTTGGCACCATAGAAGGCTTATAAGCTTCACGAACCAATTCGATACTCACACCATCAACGAACGGTGTTTCCAGCGTACCGTTTAGCTTGCTGTCGACATCATCGTATTCTTCGTTGCTCCAGAAACGCACATCCACGATCGCTTCAGCGTGCTCAGGGACGATGTTCGCACCGTTGCCGCCAGAAACAATGCCGACGTTCAGCGTAGTACCAGATTCAAAGTTGGTCATTGCATTGACAGCCAGAATCCAATTCGCCATCTCAGTGATTGCGCTGCGGCCGTTTTCTGGCTCGTTACCTGCGTGAGCAGCAACGCCATTAAAGGTCATTTTGTAGCGAGCCATGCCTTTGCGCGCTTTCACTAAACCACCGTCTGCACGTGCTGCTTCTGCAACCAGCACATTCTTAGCGTTTTTCGCTACTGATTGAATCCAATCCACAGAGTCCAGAGAGCCCGTCTCTTCATCTGGGTTCATGCAGATAGCGATAGACAACTTATCCAACACCGCTTGGTCTAGATTGCGCATCGCGTATACGATGTTCAGCAAGCCAGATTTCATGTCCGAGACGCCCGGACCGTAGGCTTTCTCTGCATCTTGAGACATTGGACGAAGCTCAGCAGTACCCACAGGGAACACGGTATCCATGTGACCAATCAGCATTACGTCGATTTGCTCAGCTTCCGGCTTGTTTCGAACTTCAAGACCGATGCCCGCTCTGCCACAGTCGATGCGTTTTACGCTCCAACCTGACATCGCTTGGTACTTCTCTTCAAATTGAGAAGCGATAAACTCGATACCATCAGTCGTGTAAGTGCCACAATCCACATTAATCAGCGGACGTAGCTCTTCTAGATATTCATTTAGAGAGAATTGCATGACTCACTCCTAGACAAACAGATTCATCACCAGCATTGCGCCAAACGCGTTCAATACTGAGATTGCAATCATAACTGGGATGTAACGACCTTCAGTACCAATTGGACCCATGATACGACCCATGTACTGAACTTGAGAGCCCATTAGGTAGATAGCAGGCGCAAGAATCGCAATGTGCGTACCGTTCAGGATACCTTGGTCAAACAGCGTAATCACTACGCCAACCGCACCGCCCATCGACATCCAAGCACCGATCAATACCGCTGCTGCTTCACCCGGAAGACCAAACACTGCCATGATTGGAGAAAACACCGTGCCCATCAGATCCAACGCGCCAGTGATTTGAAGCGCTTTGATGATAACGAACGCCATCAATACGTTAGGCACCGTAGAGGTAGTCGCAATTACCCAGCCTTTCTTAGCACCCTCGACGAAGATATCCGTCACCATTGGTTTTTTCGCTTTAACGTCACCCATTATGCCGTCTCCTCTTTTAGGTTCTCTGATTTGTTTTGGTCTTGCTTGTCTTCTTTACCTTCCGTCATGTTCAGGTAGATACGGAACAGGTTCGCGCCGATGATCTTAAATGCGAACATCACCACAACTGCTAAACCAATAGAAGACGTTACTGCTAGAGAGCCGTCAGCCATCGTCAGTGTGAACAGCACAGCACCCGATGAGAAGAAGTTCACGATGGTTGCACCTGCAGTGAACTGGAACATGGTAAATACGTCCGTTTCACGCTTAGTTAGGTGACCTTCGTCTTTTAGCTGACGCGTCATTGCCGCACCTGCATCGGTACTTTGTAGAGAAGCAATTAAAGCCAGACCAGAGTTACCAGGGATGCCCATTAGAGGACGTAGAAGAGGAGTAAGAAGCTTACGAGCTGCTTCAAGTGCACCGTAGTGCTCAAGTACGTTGATCATACCTAATGCGAACATAACGGTTGGAATCAAAGTAAGTGCGAAAATGAAACCGTCACGAGCACCGCTACCGCCAGTACCACGGAAAGATGTGGTCGCAGCTTGTACCTCGCCATCCGCACCTTCCGTTACGCCGTAAGCCACTTTACCGAAAGAGCCATTAAGCGTTGTAAAGTCGAATACACCGTACCATTCGTTGGATTGCATCAGACCAGAAAAGAACACAACCGCAAACGCCAGAGCAACGTAGCACCCCAGTGTAACTTTACGCTCAGTTTGAACAGGAATTTTCATAACATTACCTACACATGTGGAACTTAACACATATGTTCACCTGAATAATGTGCTAGAGAGATGATCAAAATCAATCCGCCTGCCGAACATTATCGCGACTCAGTTATGAAGTTTTGTTTTATGATTCCAATCACAATTGAAAGATAATAAAAATTTGTGCTAACAATTAGGTATATTAATCTATGTCGATAGCTCACGACTTCTTCATCAACTCAACAAATGATTCTGACGAATATTGCTTTCTACAACATTCATGACGTACTTCATACTTTGGCATTGAGGCAATATCGATTAACTCGAAAGTAACATTCAGCCACGAAATTTAGGTTAGGATGGCCCGGTCATATGTAAACGGCATAAACCAGAATTAACAGGACTATACGACCCATTGTTACGCTCACAATATAAAATAGCCAAATGGACACTCGCCCTCGTGCTTTGGGTGGTGATGATATGCTTAAGCCAAAATTCTGGTTTCTCGAAAAGCTGCCCGAAGGCTCACCAAATACAGAGTCAGCAAGATGAGAGTGTGAATTTATCACCATCTTGCGACCTTTCAGAAAAGCTGGTTCAAGCGTACCAACATCAGTTTGATCATATTCTTATTCCATTTTTTCTGTTTACTTTGATTGTGGCGCTGCCGATGACAACCACAGCAATTCGTTATCTGGAATACACAGAACCGATACCGGAAAAGTATCGGGTTCACCTAAAACTTTGCGTATTTAGAGAATAAAGCCAGCAAGGCGAGAGACCTTTCTGCCTGACTTTTGTAAATATTTTATTCACTTCACATAACAAACAACGAAATTTAAAAGTTTTAGGAAATATTATGACATTCACTCGTACACTTTTGGCGTTAACGATGGCTATCGTACCTGCCGTATCTTTCGCATCAGAAAAGACCGCAGAACAAAAGCTAGAGGAAGTTACTCAGATACTAAAAGAAAACCCTCAAATTCTTGATTCATTGCACCAAAACCTTCAAGAGTACATTGCGTATCAACAGTCATTTGGCGACACCTTGAAGGAGGTTCGTCAATATCTAAGTGATGGCAAACATTCCTCTTTTGGTGCTGAAAACCCTGAGTTAACCATTATTAACGTAACAGACTACAGCTGCCCTTTTTGTAAACGTTTAGAAGGAGAGCTGGTCAAAGTTGGTAAGGAATATCCGCAGGTAAAAGTGCTTAACCTCAATGTCTCTTTTAAAGAACAATACGAGAAAAACGGCTACAACTCGGCAAGTTACGCATTAAATGTTTGGCAAAACCAGCGAGATAAGTACGGACAAGTGCATGAGTTATTGGTGAAAAAACCGGGCGCACATGACGCACGTTCCTTAAATCAAATCGCGAAAAAAACGGGGACAGAAGCACAGCTTGTCGACGACAAAGAGACCAAGGCGTTGCTTGATAAAAACTATCAGTATTTCACGCAACTTGGTTTACGCGGCACGCCCGCGTTGATCATTAATGATCAAGTCATTCCTGGCTATGTGCCGTTTGACGAGCTAGAAAAAGTCATCGACCAAGAACTGGCGAACTAATACAACAAAGCCCTTCCCTGATAACTCAAGGAAGGGCTTTTTCTATCTAGGCTTAAAACGAAGTTCTAACTACTTGTCGCGACCCACAAACGCCACAACGACTTTGTCATTGCCAAGCGAGCGAGAGAACACGTACGCGCCTTCTTGTTCAATTACTTGATGCTGACCCGCACCAATCGCTGGGTGCGCTTTACGGAACTGACCAAGAGTTTGCCAGTGTTTGAGCAGCGCTTGCTTCTCATCAGATAGCTTCCATACCATGTCAGAACGAGTGCCTTGGTGGAAATCGTCCGCGTAAGGACCAATGTTACGACCAACTTCATCACCATAATAAACCTGAACAGCACCAGGACTCAGAAGCAGTGCATTCGCGGCGTTACGCTGCATACCGTAATCTTTGAAGCGAGAGAAGAACAGCTCGGTATCGTGAGAAGACATGTAGCTCACAGGGTTAAAGTCTTTCTCATTGGCGATAGTGTCCGCATAGCTTTGGTAAGTGTCTGCCATTTGGCTGAAACACGCCGCGCCTTTGTCTAACTTCTTCTGCATATCGAAGTTAATCAACGCATCAAAGCCGTCGTCGAAGTAAGGGCTGCGATATGCGGTATGTCCCCATACTTCACCCATCATCCAGAATGGCTGACCTGACTTACCGTTCTCTTTACGCCACTGCTCAAGGCTGCTTGATGCCTCTTCTTTCAAGCGTTTCCACACATCGCCTTCAACGTGCTTCACCGTGTCGACACGGTAACCATCAATACCAAAGCGTTTCACCCAATCAGTTTGCCACTCAATTAGGTAGTCCGAGACGGTGTAATTATCACGCTCCTCAACGCGAGTGCCAGGGTTATCCAATAGCCATTGAGCTGGCTTCACGGCTTTGTCTGATTCAGTGATAAAGTCTGGCAAACCCGCCAATGACATGGTGATATCACTGCTGCCCGGAACTGGGTATCCCGGTAGACCTGTTCTTACCCAGTCACCGCCCCACCATTTCGCCCAGTTTGGACTCTGGTAATCAATATTCTGGTGATAGCTATGCCAATTTTCACCCGCTTTTGGTTGCCAGTCACCCCACTTATTCGGTAAATCAGCGTTTGGTTTTAACACCTCAATACCGTCAAATTGCAAATCGGCTAACGTTGAGTAACCGGTGTGGTTGATTACTGCGTCCATCAATACTTTAAGGTCACGTTTGTGTGCCTCTTCCACCAGCTTTTTCAGGTCATCTTCGTTACCGAAGTTCTCATCAATCTTGGTGAAATCACGCGTCCAGTAACCGTGGTAAGCGTAGAATGGGAATGAGCCGCTATCGCCGCCGCCAACAAAGCCGTGCACTTGCTCAACGATTGGCGATAACCAAATCGCATCTGTACCTAGGCTCTTGATGTAATCTAACTTTTCGATCACGCCTTTTAGGTCACCGCCGTGGAAAGTGCCTATCTCTTCTTTGCCGTCTTTCTTGCGCCCATAGCTGTTGTCATTGCTGGTATCGGCGTTGTTGAAACGATCGACCATCACGAAGTAAATGTTGGCATTGCGATAATCAAACGGCACTGCTTCTTTGGTTTTCTTCACTGGCTCTAGTAGCACCAAACCGCCTGAGTCTTTGCTTGGTGTCAGCGATACTTGCTGATCTTTTACTTCAACCATTTGCCCAGAGTAAGCATCACGCAACTTGGTGCCATCGGGGAAACTGTCACCCAGCGCGATGGTGACTTCGCCGCCTTGGTAAACCTCACATTGCACTTGTGGGATTGGGCGTTTGAATTCAGTCTTCGCGGCTTTCTTAGGTTCACGCTTGAAGCGCAGTGTTTTCGCTTCCGCATCAAAAGCAAAAGAGTAATCGCCAGTAAAGCGGATTTTTAACGGCAGTTCTGTTGGCTTTCCGCAGTTCAGCGCGATAGGTTTATTGAATTTGACCTTCTGGCCATCAGGCGCGACACAGTCGCCTTCAACACCCGTAATTTTGAGCGTGTATCCATCTTTGGTTAAGGGCACAACCAAAGGCTGCTCTGCATTTAAAGGAAAGTCACGGCTGTTGGTCGTGGTCAAAATGGTGATGTTTGGCTCGGCGATGGCACTTGCCGATGCAAGCAATAAGGTAGTCGTAATCAGATTCAGTTTCATCGTTCAGTCCATTGGTTGCGCATAGGCGCAGTATTCGTGTTGTATTTTTATTCACACTAATAGTAAATGGATGAAAAACTGAGCACATCATTCTGAAAGGCTACGCCCTAAAGCTTGTGACGCTTCACATTTTATTGATATAGGGGCGTAGTTCTATTTAAGTGCAATAGATTGAGGGAGTTAAAGTTGCACGCTGCCAAGATTGCTCATTTGATTCATCGCCCATCTTGTGCGGCGAGCAGTGTACTCACTTTGTGGGTAGACTTTGATTCGATATGGGTTTGGCAACACCACGGCTAATCGCGCTGCTTGCCACTTCGAGAGTTGCTTTGCACTGACACCAAAATAATTCTGCGCCGCCGCTTCAGCGCCGTAAATACCGGGACCAAATTCAACCACATTTAGATACACTTCGAGAATGCGCTCTTTACTCCACATCAGCTCCATCAGTAAGGCAAAGTAAAGCTCGTAAGCCTTGCGAACGTAGGAGTGAGAAGGAAACAAAAACACATTTTTCGCGGCTTGTTGGGTAATAGTGCTCGCGCCTCTCGACGGACCATTATCACCAGCCTCGGAAATCACGTCGAATAGCGATTCGAAATCGACACCATAATGATGAGGGAATTTTTGATCTTCGGTCGCAATCACCGCTAACTGCATATTTTTTGAAATGCGCGACAAGGATACCCATTCGTGTTGACTATTGTCTGGATAGTTCTTTGGTGGCGCAACAATGCGGCTTAACTTCCATCCCCATATTGGTGGATCGACATATTTCACCAAACCAACCAAAACGACTGGGGCGATCAGCAATATCAACACCATTTTAAATAGAAATGGCTTAAGCCTTTTCAACATGTGTAGTTCCCCAATGCATTAGCGATTGATGATAAACAAACCCGTGAGCTTGCCTGATTCAATCAAGAACAACAAGTTTTAGAGGTAAAAAATAGGTCAAAAAAAGCCCGATTTACAATGTAAAACGGGCTTAGAATTTGATTAGACTAAATTATTTGTGCAGCTTGTAGAACACGGTTGAAAGTGGAGGCAAACGAAGCTCAAGTGATTGAGGCAGTGATTCACTTTCAACTTTTTCCGTTTTCACAATGGTCAGCACTTTAAAATCGCTGCCGCCGTATTTGCTGTCGTCCGTGTTCAGCAGCAGTTCGTATTGACCTGCATTTGGAACACCTAAACGGAAACGCTCGTGTGGTACGGGCGTAAAGTTGGTGATGATCAGAATACGCTCACCCTCTTTACTGATACGCTCGTGCGCTAGGATGCTTGCATCTGCCTCGTCTTGTAGACGCCACTCAAAACCAGCAGGAACACAATCTTGATCGTGCATCGCCGCTTCATTTCGGTACAAGTGGTTCAAATCTCGCATCAGCTTTTGGACACCTTGATGACGCTCATATTCCAGTAAGAACCATTGCAACTGATCATCGTGGTTCCACTCCGCTGTTTGGCCAATTTCCGCGCCCATAAAGTTCAGCTTTTTGCCCGGTTGACCATACATATAACCGTAGTATGCTCGTAGGTTTGCGGTTTGCTGCCATTCATCGCCCGGCATCTTGTTGTGAATAGAGCCTTTGCCGTACACCACCTCGTCGTGAGAGAGAGACAAGACGTAGTTCTCGCTGTGCGCATAAACTAGCGGGAATGTGATGGTATTGTGGTGGTATTTGCGGTGAACAGGATCTTCTTTGATGTATGAAAGACTGTCGTGCATCCACCCCATATTCCACTTGAAGCCAAAGCCTAAACCACCCATAAAGGTTGGCGCAGACACACCCGGAAACGCCGTTGACTCTTCCGCAATCGTCATCGCATTCGGGAAGTGCTTGTACACTTCTTCGTTCATCCATTTTAAGGTTGCGATTGCGTCGTAGTTTTCGTTGCCACCATCAACGTTCGGGACCCACTGATCGTGGCTACGTGAATAATCGAGATAGAGCATCGACGCGACTGCGTCCACGCGAATGCCATCAATATGGAATTGTTCAAACCAGTACAGCGCATTCGAGACAAGGAAGCGACGCACATGTTCACGGCCTAAATCGTAAATGTAGGAGTTCCAGTCTTGGTGCCAACCGCGACGCGGATCTGGATCATGGAACAGAGGCGTACCATCAAAGTTCGCTAAACCATGATCATCCGATGGGAAGTGCGCCGGTACCCAATCCAGCACAACACCGATACCTGCTTGGTGACACGCATCCACGAAGAATTTGAAATCATCAGGGGAGCCAAAGCGGCTAGTTGGTGCAAACAAGCCAACAGGTTGATAGCCCCATGAACCATAGAATGGATGCTCAGACACAGGCATCAGCTCAACGTGGGTGTAGCCCATATCCACAAGGTATGGCACCAACTGCTCCGCAAGTTCGCGGTAGTTCAGGAAATCACCTTTCTCGTTGCGCTTCCATGACCCAGCATGCAGCTCGTAAAACGATAACGCTTCATCACGCTTTTGCGTCACTGCGCGGTTTTGCCATTTCGCATCTTGCCATTGGTAACGCTTGTGATCGTAAGTAATGGACGCGAACGATGGGTATTGCTCAGAGTAGAAACCCCAAGGGTCTTGTTTGTGTGGCAGCCCTTCCCCATTTGGCCCTTTGAGCTCAAATTTGTACTGAACGCCTTCTTCTAAGCCAGGAATAAATAGGCCCCAGATACCGTAGTCTAGGCGTTGCATTGGATGACGACGGCCATCCCATTGGTTGAAGCAACCCACAAGGCTAACAGCAGATGCATGTGGTGCATAAACAAGGAAACGCACACCAGAGATGTTTTCACCGCCACGTTCTAGCGTGACAAAGTGTGCGCCCATGTAGTGATACATGTCTTTTGGCGTATGCAGATGCTCGTACTCTTGGTAGATATTGTGGTACTGGTACGGGTCATCAATAATTTGTTCAACACCATTCCAATCGACCGCTAAACGGTAGTGGGTCAGGTGTAAATCGCGTTGCTCTTTTAAGATGAAACCGCTGTCGCCATCACGCTCAAGCGCCACGCGAGGTTCACCATTAACAAGTAGTTCAACCTTGTTTGCGCCCGGCATCCAAACTCTCAGCGAAGCTTCGTCGTCAATGAATGGACCCAGCGCCGCAAATGGATCTGAGTAAGCCGCCTCAGCAAGCAGTTCGTATGCGCGTTCGTGTTGTTTCTTTATTTTCTTGGTTTTGGTGGTTTTCAAATCTTTCTCCCTAGAGCCAACATCCTTTTCAAGACCAGAGATCTGAATCAAACATCGGTTTCTCCACAGCCAACGTTGTGAACTCACAAAAAGACTCCGCTTCTCACGTTCGTTGCGTAAACGGCGTCAAAATACAAAAATGCCCGCTATTGTCGCGGGCATAATAACGGTACTTCATCCTAACGGATTGTGTTTTAGGAATGAGTGACCTAGACGGAACTTTCGTACCTCTGAGCTAACAAAATTCGTAATCAGCTCGTCCATCTACGCCACTCTAGGCATCTTACTTACTCGCCTGTGCACGAACTTCAGTAAGGCGTTTAGAAATACGATTCACATCTTCACGGCTGAAGATTTCATCTAGGTTCATCGACAATTTACGACGCCAGTTTGGATACTCATCCACCGTACCAGGAATATTGACCGGTTGATCCATTTCTAGCCAGTCTTCAAGCTGAACACTAAGCAGTGCAGAGTCACCCGCGGCTACGTGCAGTTGCAGCGCTTCGCTTAGGTATGAATCCATTGGCACGTACTGAGCATCATGACCAATGCCTTCTGGCAGATAGCCATGCCAGCGAACACTGTCTAGAATGCCTTGTTTGCACTTCAAGCGGTCAGCGAATAGGCCTTCCAACTGCTGCTCATCAGGGTACAGACCTATCTCACGCCCCATCTTCAAGTCATCACAGTGCCAGAAACCGCGTAGTGTTGGCATATCGTGCGTACACAATGCCGCCATAGACTGCTCTGCGTAATGCTTCGGAGAAATAAAACCACCGTCGTCTTTTGATGTTTCGAAGAAGAAGACTTTGTACGAATGCACACCCGCATCACGAAGGATATCAACGATTTCATCAGGTACAGTACCCAAGTCTTCACCGATTACAGAACACTGATGACGGTGAGATTCCAACGCTAGGATTGCTAGCATGTCTTCAACTGGGTAGTACAGGTATGCGCCTTCTGTCGCTTTCTCGCCTTTTGGAATCCACCAAAGGCGAAGCAGGCCAAGTACGTGGTCGATACGCAATGCACCACAATGCTTCATGTTAGCACGTAGCAATTTGATGTAAGCGTCGTAGCCAGTCGCTTCTAAAACCTGAGGGTTAAGCGGAGGCAGACCCCAGTTTTGGCCTAGTGGACCAAGTACATCCGGCGGCGCACCGATGCTTGCATCCAATACTAGCGCGCCTTCGTCTGCCCATGTTTCGCTGCCTGAATCTGCAACACCCACCGCAAGGTCGCGGTACAAACCCACAGCCATGCCTTTTTCTTCGGCTAGCGCTTGCGCTTCTTTGATTTGATCGTCTGCGATCCATTGCAGGTACATGTACAAGTGAACACGATCTTGGTTGTCCTTAATGTACTTCTGAGTACCAGCTGCGTCGAATGTGCGGTATTTCTCAGGGAATACTGGCCAGCCCCACATGTTTGCATCTTCTGCATGTAAATCAGCATGAAGTGCATCGAATGCAGCTTGATGTAGCAAGCTGTCGCCGCCTTTTTCAACAAAGTCCAAGAAGGCACGAGCGCGATCGGTGTTCTTGTCTAAATGGCGAGCTTTAAACTCACTGAATAGCAGCGGAAGAACGCTCATTTTTAGTTGCGAAACTTCGGTGTAATTCACCCAATGAGAGTCTCGCGCTTTTTGTAGACGTTGTTGGAACTCTGCGCTACCAACACGCTGTTGTGCTTCTGCACTTAGCGCGAATTCAGGTACAGAGCTTACGTCGATGTACATGATGTTCAACCAACGACGAGAAGACGGGCTGTATGGGCTTGCCCCTTCTGGATTCGCAGGGAACAGCGAGTGAATAGGGTTCAAGCCAATGAAGTCACCGCCACGAGAGGCAATATCACTCACCAGTTGTTTTAGGTCGCCAAAATCACCGATGCCCCAGTTATGCTGAGTACGCAGTGTGTAAAGCTGGATACTAGGACCCCATAGCTTTTTGTGTTGGTTTAGATCGTCTTGTTTGAAACACGCTTTCGGCGTAATGATCAATAACATCTCGTAAGGTGTTTTACGACGCTTACGACTGATGATCAGTTTGTGATAACCCCAAGCCAAGTTCTTTGGCAATGCAAACACTAGAGGGCCACCCTCAGCACGCTCATCACGAACAATTTGGGACTGAAGATAGCCTTCAAGTACCTCTCCTTGTTCTGTTTCTAAACGCCAGCTGAATTCACTCTCACGAGCACTCGTACCTAGGTTTAGTTCCACTTCGACTGGTTCGCCGTCGCGTAAAACAAGAACAGGGGCTAGTACGTCTTTTTTATGTTTCTTTTCAGCAGAAGCCAGTAGTTTTTCATCACTGCTAGTATCATAGCCAAGCGAAGCGAGCAAGCGGCGTAGCGTCTCCTCAGACACTTTAGCCTCATCTCCCCAAGCACTGACATAGCTATCAGCCAATCTCGCCATTTCCGCGACTTTCTTTAATGCTGTTTGTTCTTTCATCGCTTTCTCCGAAGGTAATACCAACACCTTCCATGTAGGGTTTTATTGTTATCAATAACTTCTTTTGGAAAATGACCAAAGGTAGCGCTTGGCTACCTTGGTCTTAACTAGGTTCTATTAGCGTTTCACCGCTTCAAGTTTCCAGATATTGTTCACGTAGTCGCGGATTGAGCGGTCTGACGTGAACTTGCCAACAAGGGCGGTATTAAGAATGGCCTTCTTCGCCCAGCCAGCTTGATCTTTATATTGTTCGCTCATGTCTTCGTGTGCTTTCACGTAAGAGGCAAAATCCGCGAGACATAAGTATGGGTCACCACCGTCTAGCAGGCTGTCGTATGTGGCACGCAGTAAGCCCGGTTGGCCTGGTGTGAACTCTTCACCCAATAGCAAGTCCATTGACGCTTTGAGTAAGTGATCCGCATTGTAGTAATCAAATGGGTTGTAACCTTGAGCTTTCAGCGCTTTCACACCTTCAACATCTAGACCGAAGATATAGATGTTCTCATCGCCTACTTCCTCACGAATCTCAACGTTTGCACCATCCATTGTACCGATAGTTAGCGCACCGTTTAGCGCCATCTTCATGTTACCTGTACCTGATGCTTCTTTACCCGCTAGCGAGATTTGTTGAGAAACGTCAGCCGCAGGGATAATGATTTCAGCCATGCTCACGCGGTAGTCAGGGATGAATACCACTTTCAGCTTGTTACCGATGCGAGGATCGTTGTTCACCTTGTCTGCAATCTTGTTGATTGCGAAGATGATTTCTTTCGCTAGGTGGTAACCCGGTGCTGCTTTTGCTGCGAAGAACACAACGCGTGGCGTACACTCAAAACCTGGTTCATTAAGAATACGGTGGTACAGAGACAGTACGTGTAGCAAGTCTAGATGCTGACGTTTGTACTCGTGCAGACGCTTGATTTGAACATCGAAGATTGCATTAGTATCGAGCTCGATACCCATGTTCTCTTTCACCCAAGTTGCTAGGCGTTCTTTGTTCTCTTTCTTCACTGCCATGAATTCTTTTTGGAATGTCGCGTCAGTAGCGTACTTCGCAATACCTTCAAGTTGCTCTAGTTTCGCTGGCCATTCTGGGCCGACTTTCTCAGTGATAAGCTGAGACAGACCTGGGTTACAGAACTTCAACCAGCGACGTGGCGTAATACCGTTCGTTACGTTGTGTAGACGTGTCGGGTACATTTCGTGGAACTCTGGGAATAGGTCTTTCTTAACCAATTCAGAGTGAAGTGCTGCTACACCGTTTACTGCGTAAGAGCCGATTACACATAGGTTTGCCATGCGAACCATGCGGTGGAAACCTTCTTCGATGATAGAAAGCTTCTGTTGCTTCGCGACATCACCCGGCCACATTGCACGTACGTCTTGTAGGAAGCGGTGGTTGATCTCGTAAATGATCTCCATATGACGTGGTAGCAGGTGCTGGATTAGCGACTCTGGCCATGTCTCTAGTGCTTCTGGAAGTAGCGTGTGGTTGGTGTACGCAAATGTCTTAGAGCTGATTTCCCAAGCCGCTTCCCAAGCTAAACCTTTTTCATCCATCAAGATGCGCATTAGTTCAGGAATCGCAATCGTTGGGTGCGTATCGTTAAGCTGGATAGTCTCTTGCTTAGGTAGATCCGCTAGCGAGTAGCCCGCAGCTTCGTGGCGACGTAGGATGTCACGTACAGACGCTGCTGAGTGGAAGTACTGCTGCATTAGACGCAGTGTTTTACCTTTCTCGTGGTTGTCGTTCGGGTAAAGCACTTTAGTGATGTTACCTGCGTCGATCAGTGCGTGCTGAGCTTCGAAGTAATCACCATTGTTAAAGCTTGCTAGTGAAAATGGTGCAATCGCCTGACATTCCCAAAGACGTAGCGGGTAAACCGTGTCTGATTCGTAACCCACAATTGGAAGATCCCAAGGCATTGCTCTTACTGTCATGCCTGGTACCCATTTGCGAACTTCTTTACCGTTCTCGTTAATCACTTCAACGTGACCGTAGAAACCGATCTCTTGCGCAAGTTCTGGACGCGCAATTTCCCAAGGGTAGCCTTCTACACCGCGCCATGCGTCAGGTGCTTCTTGCTGACGGCCGTCTTTGAACGACTGCTTAAATAGACCGTATTCGTAATGTAAACCATAGCCGACAGTTGGGAATTCTTGTGCCGCACATGAATCCATGAAACACGCAGCCAGACGACCAAGGCCACCGTTACCCAATGATGGATCGCGCTCTTCTTCTAGCAGATCAGTTAGGTTGTAACCTAGTTCAGCCATTGCTTCTGTTACTTGTTCGTACAGACCCATGCTGATTAGGTTGTTACCCGTCAAACGACCGATAAGGAATTCTAGCGAAAGGTAGTTAACGCTCTTCGCACTTTTAATGCGTGGATCTTCTTCTGTCGCAAGCAAATCTAGAGTAGTAAATTCAGCCAGAGCATGCCCCATTGCTAGGTACCATGCGCGGCTGTCTGCGTTTTCAATCGTATGAGCGTAAGTTACAGATAGGTGTTTCTTTACGCTTTCTTGGAACGACTTCTTGTCAAATTGTTTTTGTTGAGTAGGTTTCATTACGAAATTCTCACGTCTTTTGGTAATTCATCTGCCATACATCGTGCATTTACCTCTGTGAATAAACATCCTCCTAATTCTCATCCTTTGAAGGAGGAGGGCTGAGGGCGTAGAGGGGGTACCATTGCTAGGTTAGTGATCCAAATCTCAACAAAGTGAACTTTGCACCAGTTCTTAGTGATTTTGATCACAATGGAATGTGAGAAAGGTTAAAACCCGTTCATGACGCTTTTTATAGTCCACTCATCTGATGATGTGAAAATTGTAATATCGGTCACATTAACTCGGTCAGCGTAGAAGAACTTTTCGTAATCTATGTGCAACGCGATCTTAACGCTAACGAAACAAACGATATTTAAGTGACGACAATCACAAATAAAGGGCGTAGTTGATGGTAAATCCATCAACCCTTGAGAATTAGGAAGTGGATCAAAGTAACGAACATTTCTGATGTCGTAACATCCCTCTCAGCTCACAGGATTGTACGCTTTTTATACAAACTAGAATTAGGCGATGTGAGTTATTTCTAGTTTTCGCTAGCTTTTATATCTAAGTGACCGTATGGAATGGTTTTTCAGACGGACGCAAGCCCCAACAGTAGCGACATTATCTGGCATTCAAACAGTGTTTTTGATGCTGATGACATCATTCAGTAAGACGGCTTTCAAGGGGGCTTTACTAGAATGATCACGTTGCAGTCATTTGGGTATACACAAATAAGGACATAACTACTAATGTGGATTCCATCTAAGCTTACTCGACCAGGACGCCTGCACAATGCCATCGTGCGCCCACGAGTGTTGGACTTACTACAGCAAGCGCCTTACTACAAATTGGTTTTATTCCGATCCCCAGCAGGTTACGGAAAAACAACAATGGCAGCGCAGTGGCTATCCGATAAGCCAAACGTCGGTTGGTACAGCATTGATGACAGCGATAACGACGGCTTTCGCTTTGTAAACTATCTGCTTCAAGCATTAAACAAAGCCACCAACTTCAGTTGCGCTAACGCACAAAAACTGGCGGAAAAACGTCAGATCTCGTCTTTACGCTCCCTATTTAGCGAAGTATTCGCTGAAATGGCTGACTTTCATCAAGAGTGCTACGTGGTGCTTGATGACTACCATTTAATCACGAATGATGAAATCCATGAATCCATGCGTTTCTTCTTAAAGCACATGCCAGACAACCTCACCGTTGTGGTAACCAGTCGTGCAGCGCCGCCTCTGGGCACTGCAAACTTACGTGTTCGTGATTTAATGATCGAAATCGGCAACGAGATGTTGGCGTTTGATACCGAAGAAACCACTCGCTTCTTTAACCAGCGTATCGCCGATGGTATTGATGAAGACATGGCGAACAGCCTAAGAACCTATGTTGAAGGTTGGCCATCGGCGATGCAGTTGATCGCATTACAAGCCCAACATCAAAACCGCACATTGGCACAAACTGTAGAGTCGGTATCGCAGTTCAATCACGCGCACTTGTGGGATTACTTGGTCGAAGAAGTGTTTGACTTACTCGATCACGAAACTCGTCACTTTTTAATGCAAGTATCCGTGCTTGACCACTTCAATGATGAGTTAGTGTTTGCCCTTACCCAACGCGAAGACGCACTGGGAATGATTGAATCGCTTAACCGTTACGGCTTATTCATTTACCCGCTCGAAGGGGAACAGAACTGGTTCCGGTTCCATAACTTATTTGGCGAGTTTTTATCTCATGAGCGCCAAGCTCGTATTCCTCAGCAAGAAAAAGATCTCCACCGCAATGCTGCTATCGCTTGGTTACAACAAAAAGCACCGCACCAAGCGATTCATCATGCACAAAAATCAAATGATAAGGACTTAGTGGTAGAGATCCTAAACGAATTCGGCTGGAAGATGTTTAACCAAGGCGAACTCAGCACACTGGAAAGCTCAATTAACAAGTTGGACGATGATCTGTTGTTCAGCCACCCAAAACTTACGATGCTCCGAGCATGGTTGGCTCAAAGTCAGCATCGTTATAACCAAGTGGGCCACCTGCTTGAAGAAGCGGAAGAGGAACACAAAAAGCGTAACATTGCGTTAGATATTCATTATCAAGGTCAAGCAAACGCGTTGCTTGCTCAAGTGGCTATCAACAGTAACCAACCAGAAAAAGCTCTCGAATTAGCGGAGCTAGCGCTTAGCCAACTTGATAACACTATTTACCGTAGCCGAATTGTGGCGACTTCGGTTGTTGGTGAAGTTAACCACGTGCTAGGTAAACTAGACCGTGCTTTGCCGATGATGCAACAAACTGAAAAGCTAGCTCGTCAGTATCAGGTATATCACCAAGCGTTATGGGCAATATTGCAGCAAAGCGAGATTTTGATTGCACAAGGTTACGTGCAAGCTGCCTTTGAACTACAAGATTCCGCATTTCGTCTGATTGAAGATCAGCAGCTTCAGCATGTTCCTCTTCATGAATTTTTGCTGCGTATTCGCGCGCAAGTACTTTGGTGCTGGAACCGACTTGATGAAGCGGAAGAATGCGCGTACAAAGGTCTGCAAATTCTCGAAAACCATTCACCAAGCAAGCACTTACATAGCTATTCGATGTTGGCGCGTATTGCGATTGGACGCGGTGAATTAGACAAAGCCGGTAAATTCATTGAGCACATCCAACACTTGATGAAACAGTCGACTTATCACGTAGATTGGACTGCAAACGCTTCACTATCGTTGATTCTATTTTGGCAAGCGCGCGGGAATACCGATGCAATGCAAGAATGGCTCAACACTGCGGTTCGTCCTGAATCGGCATGCAACCACTTTTCTCAATTGCAATGGCGTAACATTGCCCGCGCCCACATTAACTTAGGCCAATATACCGACGCTCGTGCTGCGTTAGATTTTCTCCAAGGTGAAGCTCGTCGCACTAACCTAATCACAGATACTAATCGCAACTTAGTGGTTGAAGCGGTCCTTTCTGCTCGCCAAAAAGATGAGGAGCAAGCCAAGGCTCTGTTAAAAGAAGCATTAGTAATGACGAACCAAACTGGCATGGTCGGAAACTTCCTGATTGATGGTGCAACCATTGGCGGTCTGCTGGAGAAGTTGAGCCTCCGCCATGAACTGGGCGATCTTGAGCGTCACCGTGCTCAACAGTTAATGAAGGACATTTCATCGAATCAACGTAGCCGGTCAATTCACTTTGATGAAGACTTTATTGAAAAGTTGGTGAATCACCCTAATGTGCCAGAGCTAGTACGTACCAGCCCATTAACACAACGCGAATGGCAGGTTCTGGGACTGATTTATTCAGGCTTTAGTAACGAGCAAATCGCACAAGAGCTGGATGTGGCAGGTACGACAATTAAAACCCACATTCGCAACCTGTACCAAAAGCTTAATATTGCTAATCGTAAAGAAGCCATTGTGACAGCTGAAAATTTGCTGCAGTTGATGGGATACTGAACTGCTCGATAAACGGGTTAAAACGTAAAGTAAAACACAAGGGTTGGCGTAACACGTCAGCCCTTTTTTATGACTGACAGTAAGAGAAGTGCAATTTGCAAAGCACGTAAGTAACGTTGTTCATATAAAAAAATAGCCAACCGCAATAATCGCGATTGGCTTATATTTAGTGTGAACAAATTGTATTCACTAACAACGTCAGTTGGCTAGGTGACCCTCGGCTTAAGAAGGGTCGAGCAGTATTATGCATTAATCATGCCAAAATGCAAAGACTTATTTTTGGGTACAAGATCTCATATAAGCTGGATTTATTCACGCGCAAATTATCAAAATGCAACTTTGTAATGCAAATTGCAATTGCATAATGCAACCAAGACTGATAATTGATAGTAGAGTTAATCATCTCAAAAATGTAAACCAAGCATTAAAAGCTCGTTACGGCGACATTGTCTCTTGGCGGGTAATAAAGATAGGCAATAGATTGGATATAAAACCAAGTAGTTACAGCACTATTTCATACTTTTTTCATCGCAATGTTTGTATACTCTCTGCCATCGAAACGACTTAGCATTAGAGCAATGAACTACTTAATTACTTTCTTCAAGGGAATCGCCATGGGTGCAGCAGATGTTGTACCTGGTGTATCTGGCGGCACCATCGCGTTTATCACTGGTATTTACGATACGCTGCTTGAAAGCATTCGACGCATTAACCCCTCACTTTTCTCTATCTGGCGAAAAGAAGGGGTTAAAGCCGTGTTTAATCACATCAACGGATTCTTCCTTATCGCTCTGTTTGCCGGCATTTTCACCAGTATTGCAACGCTAGCAAAGTTGATTACTTGGCTTCTTGACACACACCCGATCCCACTTTGGTCATTTTTCTTTGGTCTAATTTTGGTCTCTGTGTATCACATTATTCGTCAGGTTGAGCAACGCGATCTTGTCCGCTTTGTCATTCTGCTCGTTGGTGTCGGGTTTGCTTATAGTATTACTGTGCTCAAACCTTTACACATGGAACCAACGGCCATTAACACCTTATTCGCTGGAGCTATCGCGATTTGTGCGATGATCTTGCCGGGTATCTCTGGCAGTTTTATTTTGCTGCTGATTGGCATGTATGCTCCTGTATTAGCCGCAGTGAAAGGTTTTCAAGTCGATACATTAGCGCTATTTTTGTCTGGCTGCGTGATCGGTTTACTGTCCTTCTCTCACTTATTGTCGTGGTTACTACGCAAGTTCCGTGATTTCACCCTGATGTTTTTGACTGGATTAATGATTGGTACGTTGCCAAAGATTTGGCCATGGAAAGAAACCATCACTTGGCGCACCAATTCGAAGGGCGAACAAGTGCCATTGCTACAGCACAACCTATCACCATTTGAATTTGAACACGTAACATCACAACCTTCTCAGTTAGTACTTGCTGTCGTAATGATGCTTGCAGCCATTGTGCTGGTTTTGGGTCTAGAGAAATTCGCAGATTCAGATAAATAACTTTGGTATCAAACATATACTGAACCAAATAAAAACGGAGCCAATTGGCTCCGTTTTTATCTATTGGCTAAGGGCAAAAACATCTCAATTGAAAACTCTGCTGTATTTGATGCAATAAAGTCCGTCGCGTTACTAGGAAGCTGGTCACCGAGGTATAACGCACAATTTACTGAGGTCACGAGTTGGCGAGCGGCGCATCTGTGCTACGATGCTCGTAATGTTAAGTGATAAATGCTGAACCTTAATGAAAGTGTTACAAATCGCCGCTGTTTCAGCCGCATTAGTTGCGGGATTTTATGCCCCGACTCTAATAAAAAGCTTTTCTTCTTCCACTCAAAGCAAGTCAATAGATGAATACTGCTTTCTCTCTACAACCTCTTGCGTCCAAGAAAATGTTACGATGACGCTAAACTCAGAAACTGCTCAACCCTTGGTTCCTACCACTCTAAATGTTGAGTGGCATACAAGCGATGCTAAGCAACTCATCCTAAGTCTTTCAGGAAGAGAAATGGAGATGGGTGAGCCTAAGTTTTTGCTGAAGCAAATCGCTCCTGGCCAATATCAAGGTGACATCATTCTCCCGGTTTGCACGGAGGATGCAATGACTTGGGTTGGTGAACTCAGTGATGGAGAGAATACCGTTTACCCTGCTATAAAAATGCAAAGATAAGGAATCGTTATGAGCCGCAATTGGTCCCTATTTCTCGTAGCTGCTTTCGCACTCGGGTTTGGCGTAAAGAGCTATTTAGATAATCAGAACACGAAGCCAGAGCTAGTGGACAGCTCCACCTCTCAACAAACGGTACTGTTTGGGGAAAATAACCAAGCCGTCAATATCTTCGATGTGAATGACCCTCGCATCCGAGTTGTCTATTTTGGCTTTACTCGCTGCCCAGACGTTTGCCCAACTTCTCTTGCAATGCTGGCAGGGGCACTGAATCAAATTGACGACGCGCAAAAAGCACAACTACGCCCGATGTTCATTTCTTTAGACCCAGAGCGTGATGAGGCCGATGCATCAGCAAAATATGCCCATTACTTCCATCCAATGATTGAAGGCCTATCGGCACCACTTGATGTAACGACACCTTTGGCACACAACTATGGTGTCATTTTCCGTAAGACAGAATTGGAAGGCTCGGAACTAAAGTACACGCTGGATCATAGCTCTTACTTTTACTTCTTGAAGCCGGATGGCACGTTAATCACTAAAGTACCGCATACACTCTCACCGGCACCGATTGTTGAAGCCATTTCAAAACTAACGACCGAAGGCTCTTCAAATGACGGTTAAGTCAGTGCTGAAGCAATTTTTCAATTTCCTAACTCAAACCAACCCCAATGTCGAACAAGACGTCGATACGATCATTGACGCCATTGGGGGGATAGAAAACCTGCTAGAAACTGGGGCATGCGCGACTCGGCTGCGCCTTACCCTCAGAGCGACGTCCGTCATCGATAAGAACGCACTCAAAAATCATGGCGCGCATGGCGTCGTGATATTGGATGCTCGTCATGTCCAAATCATATACGGCTTAAAAGCCAACACGTATTCGCAGATTATGGAAGAGCGCATCACAAAACAAAGTTAATATTTTTGCAGTATAGCTACCCTCTTTAAAAAAGGGCGGCTATACTCTTTTGGCTTAATTAACTCACTTATTTATTAACCAACGAAGAGGACACAAGATGATTGTATTGAATAACACTAACTGGGCATCGCAAGGGTAACCCTAACAGCACCAACTCTGTGGCATAGCCACAACTCCCCTTCTCTGCCCGGTCTTCACCGGGGTCAACTCTATCCGAATTAGACCCTAATGCGATTTGTATTAAGGCGCTTTGTTGCGTCTGGGATAATTCAATAATGAATCAAACACATACTTTTTGTGACACATTAGTTTCAACTTCAAACCCTCTAAAACTATTGGGTTGGAAACCATTTTTTCAGCAACAACTGACATTAGACGATTACGACAACACTATCTTTGCTCGTGTAATTGCGCATCACCGAAGTGGTTATTTATTGGCAACAGAAACTGGGCAAGTTCATCTTAATGCCCACCATTCTTTACCCAATATGACCGTCGGAGACTGGGTAATCTTAAATGAAGATCAGCAATTTGTTCGCTTACTGGATCGCTTGAGCCTCTTTAGCCGCAAAGCCGCTGGCAGCAAAGTGGCAGAGCAACTTATCGCAGCCAATGTGGATACAGTGTTTATCGTCTGTTCCCTTAACGACGACTTCAATTTAAGTCGTATTGAACGCTATCTTGCCTTGGCTCATGAAGCCGAAGTCGAACCCGTCATCGTGCTTTCCAAAGCCGATTTGTGTGACAATACTGATGAACTAAAAAGCCAAGTACAGAAGCTCGACCCTCTATTAGCTATAGAGACAGTCAACGGCTTAGAAATAGAGAGTGCTTCTAAACTCATGACCTGGTGCAAAGAAGGACAAACCCTCGCTTTTATCGGTTCTTCAGGCGTTGGCAAATCAACTCTTGTTAATGCATTACTCGGGCAACAAGAACAGGCAACTGGGCATATTCGTGAAGACGATAGCAAAGGTCGACATACAACTACATCGCGCTCTATCCATCTATTACCTGATGGCGGCATCTTGATT
Source organism: Vibrio sp. Vb1337 (assembly GCF_033338715.1). NCBI lineage: Bacteria > Pseudomonadati > Pseudomonadota > Gammaproteobacteria > Vibrionales > Vibrionaceae > Vibrio > Vibrio sp. Vb1337. The sequence goes on from NZ_JAWOTD010000003.1 coordinate 367,854, forward strand.
GATACTCCGGGAATGCGCGAGCTTCAACTAGCAGATTGTGAATCGGGGGTCAGTGAGGCGTTTTCTGACATTGAGGCTCTCGCTCAACGTTGTCGCTTTGGTGATTGCCAGCATCAAACTGAGCCGGGTTGCGCAATTCAAACTGCGATTGAAAATGGCAAACTGGAAGTTCGTCGTTTCAATAACTATCAAAAACTATTGCGAGAACAAGCCTTTAACGGTGCGACTTTGGCAGAGCAACGAGCACAAAGTCGACAATTCGGTAAACTTGCTCGCAATGCCATGAATGATAAGCGCAGGCGCCAACAAAGTTATTAATTTGTTGCGTTTGAGTTGTCAATAAAATCAAAGGAGACGAAAGTCTCCTTTTTAACAACTTTATTAAAAACCATTACTCATAACTAATGATAATTTTCAACATAAAAATCTTATTTAAATAACATTGAGCAAACATTTAATCCAAAAACAAACTAAAACTAGACACAAAATATTACCAAGCTAAGATATGTGATATTCAGCAAGAAAATGGCTGAATTTATAAAAACAGGATAATTGATAATCATGTGTCTTAGTGACCAGAAGCAATGCTCACCCCTTGTAATATAAGGGCATTATCGCCGTGTAATGATGGACTATTGCCCTGCCACTCTGGCATAAAATTGCAGGAATGATGTATGCAACACAACAGCCTAGTTGCCCGATATGCTCGTGGTAACCTCGTCGTCCAGATCCTTGTCGGTATCGTCTTTGGTATTTTGCTCGCGACAATTTCTCCAAGCCATGCCGAAAGCGCGGGATTAATTGGTAGCCTTTTTGTCGGTGCGCTTAAAGCGATCGCGCCAATTCTTGTGTTTATTTTGGTTGCCGCTTCAATTGCAAACCAAAAGAAAAACCAACACACTTACATGCGCCCAATCGTTGTACTGTACCTGATGGGTACATTCTTCGCGGCGCTATCAGCAGTGGTTCTAAGCTTCCTTTTCCCGACCAATTTAACGCTTGTCACCGGCGCTGAAGGTGCAACGCCTCCTCAGGGTATTGCTGAAATTCTACGCACATTGTTGTTTAAACTGGTCGACAACCCAGTAAATGCACTAGTAGAAGCAAACTACATCGGCATTCTTGCTTGGGGTGTGGGTCTGGGTCTTGCACTACACCACGCATCGGCAACAACGAAGGCCGTATTTGAAGATCTAAGCCACAGCGTGTCTCACATTGTGCGCTTTATCATTCGTCTTGCACCATTTGGTATCTTTGGCTTGGTTGCTTCAACGTTTGCGACAACAGGCTTTAGCGCGCTAGCAAGCTACGCACACCTTCTGGCGGTTCTTCTTGGCGCAATGATGATCATCGCACTCGTTGTAAACCCGGCGATCGTGTTCGTTAAAACCAAACAAAACCCTTACCCACTTGTATTCCGTTGTCTACGTGAAAGTGGTGTAACAGCGTTCTTCACTCGTTCAAGTGCAGCGAATATTCCAGTAAACATGGCACTATGTGAGAAGCTAAAACTGGACGAGGATACATACTCAGTATCTATTCCTCTAGGTGCGACCATCAACATGGCTGGTGCTGCAATCACTATCACAACACTAACGCTTGCAGCTGTGCACACTATGGGTATCGAAGTTGATCTACTGACTGCGCTACTTCTAAGTATTGTAGCTGCGGTTTCTGCATGCGGCGCATCAGGTGTTGCAGGTGGCTCTCTACTACTTATCCCACTTGCGTGTGGCCTGTTTGGTATCTCAAACGACGTAGCAATGCAGGTTGTAGCGGTTGGCTTCATTATCGGTGTGATTCAAGACTCTGCAGAAACTGCGCTAAACAGCTCAACAGACGTTGTCTTTACAGCAGCAGTTTGTAAATCAGAGCAGCAAAAAGCTCAGTAAGACTGACAGAACAAATAGAAAGGGGAGCCGATGATGGCTCCCCTTTTTTGTTTAATTGCGCTCAATTACGCGGTGACCAAAGCCACTTCTTCAATCAGGAAGTGTTTGCTTGGTTCAACAAACTCTTGCTGCGCAGCAATAGTTTGCAGTTCCCACTCACCCGCATGGTACGTTGCACTCAACACCCCGTAACACGCGTCGTGACAATGTTGGAAAGCTTGTTTAGGAGACCAGCCTTTTAAGAGTCCCGCGGTAAAGATAGCTGAAATAAGATCGCCCACGCCAACAGGTTGTTTAGCAAACTCAAATTGAGGACGCTTCGCAAGGTAAATGCCTTCTTGCGTAGCCAATAGCATGTTGAAGCTGCCATTTTCTAGGCAGTAAAGGTGCTTAACTAGCACCACTTTTGGACCTTTCTCTAGCGCACGTTGGCATGCGGTGATCGCATCGTCTAGTGAGTGGATTTCCATCTCAGCAAATTGACTTAGCTCGAATTGGTTCGGAACGATCACGTCCGCCATTGGCATCAAACGCGTTAGAAGATTTTCAGCAATGCCCGGAGCCACAATGCAGCCTTTGTCTGGCGCGCCCATCACAGGGTCGCAAACATAAAGTGCGTTCGGGTTCGCTTGCTTCACTTTCGTCACGGTATCTTCAACAACAAGACACTGCTCTGCGCTACCTTGGTAGCCCGTCAATACCGCTTGGCACTTTTCCAATGCACCGATGTTACCAAGGCCACGAACTAACTCGCTGATGTCTTCAGCCGCAAACGCTCGCCCAGTCCAGCCTTCTTGATACTGCGTGTGGTTAGAAAATTGAACGGTATGAATCGGCCATACTTCGAAACCCATGCGTTGCATTGGGAAAACGGCACTGCTGTTACCAGCATGACCAAAAGAAACATGAGATTGTATAGAGAGGATACCTTGCATAGTACCTTACCTCTTATTGTAGTTATCGATAGTTCAAAGACAGCGGCAAGCGCCAGTTTTGCGAAACCAGTAGTGTATCCGACAAACCAAGATTCTCTAACTCAATTCTCCTCAATATCTTCAGAGTAAGTTGGCGCGCTGGTTTTCAACACCATCTTCTTAATTTCCATTTTGTCTTTATTCAGTGCGATTTCTAGGGTATCTCCTTCCCTTATCCCGAGCTGAGCTAGGATTACGCTTGGAATGACTACGGCGGTGTCGTCACCGATTTTAACAGGTTGACTTATCATCTTTCGTCCTCCAAATGTCGAAAATGAGTTTTCACGTCATTGGATGTCTAGCCTCAAATACATTAAGCTGACTTGGATTTGGCGTAAATGCCTAAAAACAAAGAGCCTTCCACACCGCGTTTGGGAAGGCTCTTTCTGTATTATTTTTTAATTTGCTAAAGGCTCATGCTTCGCAGCAATCAGACCGTAAGCACTCCAGCCTAGGAAGGTTACGATAGAGCCCCACATCATCGCTTCGTAGCCGGAGCCGTAAAGCGCATAGAAGCTGTACAGAGAGCCAATCAGAGCGATAACGTTGGTGGTTTTCATCTCGCGCTCTGGCACGTGCGCCACTTGCTGCATAATAAAGATTGCGCCCATACATAAGATGTAAGGAATAACGTTTGTTACTACCGCTAGGTTAACCAGTGCTTCGAACTGCTCGTTCAGCGTTGGAGAAATCGTCATTAGAGACAATACTGATTGGATGATAGTAATCGCGATCATACCTTTGATCGGTGTGCCGCGTTTGTCCACTTGAGAGAACAATTTAGGGAAGAAGCCCGCGTCAGAAGACGATTTGAACACTGACGCGATAGTGAATTGCCAACCCAATAGAGAGCCCGCACAAGCCAATACCGCCATACCCGCAACCACTTTACCAGCAGCAGAACCTAGCATCACTGTCCATACGGTTGAGAATGGCGCTGTAGAAGCGGCAAGCTCAGAGTTTGCAACGATACCAGAACAGATGTTTGTCGATACAATGTAAACCACAGCCGCGATTAGCGTACCGCCTAGCACTGCGATTGGTACGTTCTTCTCTGGGTTTTCTACCGCTTCAGAGTTCGCACAAGCTGATTCAAGACCAAGGAATGCCCATAGAGTCATCGCAATAGAAGCACTCACCGCTTCACCAAATGGCAAGCTGTGTGGGTTCCAAGCTTCAATGTACATGGTTGGGTTAAACCAGAACCAACCAACAATACCCAATGAACACACTGGTAGGATTACGCCCCACACGGTGAATGTACCAATTTGACCTGTGATTTTCGCACCACCGAAGTTAGCGAAAGTACAAATCCAAAGAATGGCGATGGTGTACAAACAGGTTTCGACCGGAGATAGGGTCACTTCAAAGAATGCGGAGCCGTAACCCACACAGGTAATCGCGATCGCAATATTCGCAATAAGGAGCGACAAACCGTAAGTCCAGCCCGCCATAAACGCACCCGATTTACCGAATGCGTAAGACGCGTAACCGTTCATACCGCCGTCTCGTATACTAAAGCGACCACATTTTGCAAACACATAAGCCAACGCCAAAGAGCCCGCAGCCGTGATCAGCCAAGACAACACTGAAATGGTACCCACTTGCGCCAGTTTACTTGGCAGCATGATAATACCGGAGCCAGCCATATTGATGAACGTCAGAATGGTTAACTGCACCACCGACATTTTTTTAGTTTCAGTACTCATAAATTATTCTCCACGAATAAGCGGTTCGCACCGACGCCGGAGCGTGGTGCGAACGGGTAGATTAATCTTTTAGGACATAACAATGTGCGGTAGTGCGACCGTTAACATCTTCAAGGTACACACCTTGAATTTCTGGCGCGAAGCCTGGGAAGCGGTTAATGCCTTCTTCTAGAGATAGGAAGTAATCCACCACCTGTTGAGTCCAGACTTCACCAGTGATCACACAGATAATGCCTGGAGGGTAAGGAAGTGCACCTTCAGCGGCTACGCGGCCCACGGCCTCTTTAAGTGGTAGGTAATTGCATTCACCACGGAAGTATTTGCGTGTTGCTACGTCAGGTTTGTGAACCATTTGTGGGAAGTACTCGCTGCGGAACATCGCTTTTTGTAACTGTTTCACGTTCAGCTCTTTGTACATGTCATGCATTTCCTGACATAGCTGACGGATGGTGTAGCCACGGTAGCGTTCTTTATTCGCTTCGTAGACGCTTGGAAGTACGATACTTAAAGGGGCATCATCACGGATGAATTTTTCGAATCGGTTAATTTGAGCCACAAGGTGACGGATCTTACCCATATCTTCCGCAGGAGTGAGTAGGAACAAGATAGAGTTCAAGTCGCACTTTTCAGGGATGATGCCATTTTCACGAAGGAAGTTCGCTAAAAGCGTTGCAGGAATACCAAAGTCTGCGTAGCTGCCATCTTCAGCAATACCTGCTGTGGTTAGTAGCAATTTACATGGGTCAACGAAGTATTGACCTTCACCGTACCCCTCGAATTTGTGCCAGCTTGCGTTTGGCTCAAACATGAAGAATTTCTTGTTCGTTGCGATCACGTCAGTGTCGTAGCTGCCCCAAGGTTGGCCTTCGACTTCATCTGGAATGAACGGACGAATCAATTCACAACTCTTAAGGATTTCTTTACGCGCTTCGATACCTGTCTTAACCGCATCGCGCCATAAACGCAGACCTGCTTCGCCGTCGTGGATCTTCGCGTTCACATCAAGCGCAGAGAACAGTGCGTAGAATGGTGAAGTCGATGCGTGCATCATAAACGCGTTGTTAAAGCGTTTGTGGTTACAGTAACGAGCTTGACCTTTGATATGGCGGTCTTTTTTGTGGATTTGCGATGTTTGAGAGAAGCCAGCTTGTTGTTTGTGAACAGACTGAGTCACGATCACACCTGCGTCTTCTGGTTTCAAATCCAGCAGCAGTGGTGAACAGTCTTTCATCATCGGGATGAACTGCTCGTAACCAACCCATGCAGAGTCAAACAGGATGTAGTCACAAAGGTGACCTATCTTATCCATTACGTAGCGAGCGTTGTAGATAGTACCGTCATAAGTACCAAGTTGGATAATAGCAAGACGGAAAGGACGTTCATCGCGTGCACGTTCTGGGTCCACTTTCGCGATTTGAGCACGAATGTATTCTTCATCGAAACAGTGTTCATCCATACCACCGATAAAGCCCCAAGGGTTACGCGCCGTTTCTAAGTAAACTGGCATACCACCCGCTTGGATTAACGCACCGTGGTGGTTCGATTTGTGGTTGTTACGGTCGAACAGTACCAAATCACCTTCAGTTACCAGCGCGTTACAGACTACTTTGTTTGAAGCAGAAGTGCCGTTAAGTACGAAGTAAGTTTTGTCCGCGTTAAATACTTTTGCAGCGTGCGCCTGCGCTTGATGTGCAGAACCTTCGTGGATCAGTAAGTCACCTAAATCCACGTCCGCATTACACAAGTCACTACGGAACAGGTTTTCGCCGAAGAAATCGTAGAATTGTTTACCCGCTGGGTGTTTTTTGAAGAACTGACCACCTTGGTGTCCCGGACAGTCAAACGCTGAGTTACCCATCTCAACATAGTGCGTTAATTGCTTGAAGAAAGGAGGAAGCAGACGACATTCGTACTTGGTTACTGCTTCGTTGATTTGACGACAGTAGTACTCAATAGATTGTCTTTCTAAATCGATAACGCCAGTTAGCCAAACGTAATCTTCAGCCGAAACTGGGTTTGCATCCGTTACTAAGAAAACTGGAATACCGTAACCCGTTTCAGAAATCATTTTATGCAGACCTGCTTTAATGTCTGCTGAAGTAATAATAGCCGCACCAACGTCGGTTAATTCAACTTGCTCTAAAGGTTGTAAATGACGATTAAATTGTTCATCTAAAGATTCAGCTAATAAACTGAAGTCTTCTGGCATGTAATTACTAACACCTATAATTAAACGTTTCATTTGGAATATCTCTTTTTTGTTCTTTAAAATTGACAGGTACAGATATTACAAACGAAAACGATATTTAAAATTCAAAAAACAAATTTCGTGATTAAATTTTCATATTTAAAAGTCTTATTTTCTCGAATTAAAATTTCGCGATCTTCATCACTTTCCAATTGATAGCCCAATGATATTGAAACCAGGCTTAAAAGGAAAAATAATTAAAAATTGTGTGACCATAGCCATTGTTGTTAGAAATAAAATATCAAGAAAATAATTTTTTGAGATTTCCATCACTATATAATCATTAGGACTATATTATTAGGAATGATAAATATTTTAATTTTAACTAAATTTAAACACATAATAAAAAAGCCATCAACACATGTATTGATGGCTTTTTACTTTAGGTGCAAAGGAAACACAATTCAATTAAATAAATGACTATCTAGTTTGACTCCATCATTCGACCATTGCTGATAACGTTTTACAGACATGCCTGACGAGTACATAGTGTGTTTACAATCCATGCACTCGACAAAATACAAGCCACTCATGCCAGCCATAACGTGCAGTCTACGGCTATCGCAACGCTTACAGGACAAGCGTTTTACTTTGGTATTGACGTCAATACGACGAGCAAAGTTTAACGTTTCATGAGAGCATAAAGCATCAACAGCACTATCTTTAAATGGATGTTCACTCAACAAGTAATTAATGGCGTAATCATACACCGGGGGGATTGAAGATTTTCCACTTTCAATATTACTTATTTTAGCGACGGAAACACCTAATAAAGAAGCGAACTCAGCCTTACTGTACTCTAAGATAAACCTTGAAGAGATAAATTTATCTGCACTAATGATTCTCAACATACACAAATCTCTAATATAAATAAAAACAGAGATAAAAAATATCTCTATTTATTATGAAACATGTAATGAAAAAGTTACTTCCCAGTGTAATTCTGAATATTAACTATGCTATTTTATTTTTACGTTATCTTGCGCCTAATTAATCATAAAATCAATAATCAACACCTAAATATAAAAGAACAATTTAAGATTTATAATACATTTTTTAATTTACATTATTAGATAAAGTAATGAGTACTATTCATCTATAAATCGGGGCATCAAGCATTGCTCTTCAATCATTATTACGTAACCGTTCACCAGTAGGAGCTTGATTTAATGGATTACAGACTAAATACGTTGGGGTAAGGCTTGCGAAGTG